>SUUF01000144.1 GCA_015062635.1 Coriobacteriaceae bacterium
AGATCATGCCGCCCATCATGGGCGCCGCCGCCTTCCTGATGGCCGAGTACATGGGCATTCCCTACATCGAGGTCGCCTCGAAGGCCATCATCCCGGCGCTGCTGTACTTCACCGGCATCTTCATCACCGTGCACCTCGAGGCCAAGAAGCTCGGCCTGAAGGGCATGCCGATGGATTCGCTGCCGAAGATCTCGTACCTCATCAAGAATTCGTTCCTCATCCTGCCGCTGGTGCTGCTGGTGTGGCTCGTGGCATCGGGCACGCGCACGATGGCCTATTCCGCCGCCATCTCGATCCTCGGCGCCTTCCTGGTGGGCCTCATCAACTTCATCCTCATCGAGCTGCGCCAACGCAAGGCTGGCGAGACGGCCGGCCAGGCGGTCGCGCAGGCGCTGCACATCGCCGTCTATGCCGCCTATGAGGCGCTGCAGGCCGGCGCGAAGAACTGCATCGCCGTGGCCGCCGCCTGCGCCATGGCGGGCCTCATCGCCGGCTGCATCACCGTCACGGGCCTGGCGTCGACGCTCATCAACGTCATCGTCAACTTCGCCGGCGATGCCACCATCATCGGCCTGGTGCTGACGATGCTCACCTGCATCGTTCTGGGCATGGGCGTTCCCACCACCGCGAACTACTGCATCATGGCCGCGACGACGGCGCCGATCCTCATCGCGCTCGGCATCCCGCAAATCGCCGCGCACTTCTTCGTGTTCTACTTCGGCATCGTGGCCGACATCACGCCGCCGGTGGCCCTGGCCGCCTACGCGGGTTCCGCCATCGCGAAGTCGAACCCGATGCGCACCGGCGTGAACGCCGCCCGCCTGGCCATCGCCGCCTTCATCGTGCCGTACATCCTGGCCTTCAATCCCGTGATGCTGCTCGAGGGCACCTTCACCACGCTCGAGATCGTGCAGGTGATTGGCACGTCGCTCATCGGCCTGTTCGGCATCGCGGTTTCGCTTAACGGGCATGTGTTCGCCCACGTCAACCCCATCTTCCGCATCCTGTTCGCGGCTGGCGGCATCTGCATGATGGTTCCCGATACCCTCACCGACGTCATCGGCATCGCCGCCATCGTGGCGCTTACCGCGTTCCAGATGTTCCTGGGCCGCCGCGAACGCGCTGCCGCTGCTGCCGCGTAACGCCCGCAACGACTTGTCGACGCGCCCGCAACGCGCCTGCCGGAGTGGTTCCGGCAGGCGCGTTTTCTTTTGCCGCATAGGTGGGGGAATGCGCCGCCACGTTTGCGACGCGCCTGCTAAATGGCGGCCGCCGTGGCCTTACAGGTTTCCCGTCAGGGCGTCCTTCACGATGCCCATGGCCTCGCGCAGCATGTTGTTGGGCAGGAAAAACGGCGTGGAGTAGGCGGCGATTCCGCAGGCGTTGCCCAGCCCGGCCTTTTGCGCGATCTTCACCGCGCGGTACACGTGGAAGTCGTTGGTGACGATGCCGACGCTCGCCGCAGGCGAACTCATGAGCTCGCGGGAATACGCGATGTTCTGCACCGTGTTCGTCGCACGGTCTTCCCTGATGATGCGCGTGGGGTCGACCCCGTGCTGCTCGAGGTACGCGGCCATGCAGTCAGCCTCGGCGATGGGTTCGTTCGGACCTTGCGCGCCGGTCACGATGCATAGGGTGTCGGGGTTCTCGTCAAGGTACGCGGCAGCGGCGTCAAGGCGGTATTGCAGCACCGAGCTGGGGGTATGGTCGCCATGCACCTGCGCGCCCAGCACGATGAGATAGTCGAGGCCGGGTTTGCCCTGCGCGTTGAATTGCGAGAGCATCAGGCCGCCGGTCACGGCCACGATGGCGCACGCTCCCGCGAGCATGGCGACGCCGATGCCCTTGCCGGCGATGGGAAGCGAGCTCCATGCGCCGGCGTGCACGGCCCATGCGATTAGCAGAAACACCGCGCCCAGCGCATACCACACGGCGAAGAACGGGGTTCCCGAATGCAGGGACATCACGGCGACGCCATAGGCGATGCTCGCGCAACCCAGCACGGCAAACACGATTGACGCCATCGCACCCCTTCCTCGTTTCCCGCACATCATAGCGCATGGCGCGCCCGCCCCGCGTTTGCGACCCCGCCCGCCCCGCGTTTGCGACCCCGCGTCTCCTCCGTATTTGCGATCCCGCGCGCCCGACATGCCCGGTCGCTCGGGTAAGATAGCGGCATGGATGCCGGTTAGCGAGTGCGGAAGCGGGGGCGATATGGGAAGCAGCGAATGCCGGGCCTGGTACGAGGGCGACCCGGTTTTGGAGGCCTACCACGACCGCGAATGGTGCCGCGAGAGCCACGACGACCGGTTCCTGTTCGAGATGCTGTGCCTGGAGGGCGCGAGCGTGGGCCTGTCGTGGCGCACCATCATGCACAAACGCGAAGCCTACCGCGCTGCGTTCCACGGGTTCGACATCGCTGCCTGCGCCCGCATGTCCGATGCCGAATTGGAAGCCCTGCTGCATAATCCGGGAATTATCCGCAACCGAGCCAAGGTGTTCAGCGTGCGCAAGAATGCGCAGGCGGTGCAGGCTTTGCAAGCGGAATTCGGGAGCTTCGACGCCTACGTGTGGAGCTTCACGGGCGGGGAGCGCATCGACGGGCGCTGGCGGCACGCGGCCGATATTCCCACCGAGTCGGTGGCATCGCGCGCCATGAGCGCCGACATGAAGAAGCGCGGCATCGCGTTCGTGGGACCCGTCATCACCTATTCCTTCCTGCAGGCCGTGGGCGTGGTGAACGACCATCTGGCAGATTGCCCGCACCGGTAGGGCGCACCCGCGATAGCCCGAACGGGGCAGGCGAGGGCGGCAACGACGGGCGGATTGCGTTGACGCGCCCCGAACGCCGCGAGCGCGGCTGACCGCGGGCCGTGCAGATTCTGCATGCTGCCCATTTGTGGGACCGTTGGCAAAACCCCCGGTCGGACGCGTGTGTTTTTTCGCGGCGTGAAACTCCACAGTTTGTTCGATAGGCAGCGGGCGTGCCGCGTGCTACCATACGAACAGACGTTCGTATCTAAGGAGGGAGGCGTGATGGGCGACCGGGTGATATTCCATTCCGATTGCAACTGCTTCTACGCTTCCGTCGAGATGCACCGCCGTCCCGAGCTGCGTGGCATGGCCATGTGCGTGGGCGGGCACGAGGAGAGCCGCCATGGCATCGTCTTGGCGAAGAGCCCGCTGGCGAAAGCGGCGGGCGTGAAGACCGGCGAGGCGCTGTGGGAGGCCCGCAAGAAGTGCCCGGGGCTTGTGGTGGTGCCGCCCGATTACCGCGCCTACCAGCGCTATTCCCGGCTCGCGCGGCAAATCTACTACGATTACACGAACCAGGTGGAGCCGTTCGGGCTCGACGAGAGCTGGCTCGACGTAACGGGGTCGTTGGCGCTGTTCGGCGGCGATGCAGGCCTCATCGCCGAGGAGATATCGGAGCGCGTGAAGGCCGAGCTGGGCATAACCGTGAGCATCGGCGTGTCGTGGAACAAGGTGTTCGCGAAGTTCGGCAGCGACGCCGATTCCGGCGACGGCATCGACTTCATCACGCGCGAGAACTACCGCGAGAAGGTGTGGCCGCTGCCGGTGGGCGAGCTCATCTACGTGGGGCGCGCCACCGAGCGCAAGCTGAACGGGGCGGCGGTGTTCACGATCGGCGATCTGGCCAACGCCTCGGATGCGATGTTGGCCACGCGCTTGGGGAAGATGGGCGGCATCCTGAAGGCGTTCGCGCGCGGCGAGGATGCGAGTCCCGTGAAGGTGATGGACCCGGACGCCGCCGACGTGTGGCGCGAGGTGAAGAGCGTGGGCAACGGGCTCACGGCGCCGCACGACATCGAATGCGCCGAGGACGCGAAGGCGCTCATATACCTGCTTTCGGAATCGGTGGCGCAGCGCCTGCGCGAGCTGCGCATGCGGGCGCACACCATCGGCATCGGCGTGCGCGAGGCGAAGACGCTTGCCGGGTATGTGCGCCAGCGGCGGTTGCGCCTGGCCACGTGCATCACCGACGAGGTCGCGGCCTGCGCATTCGGCCTGCTCGCCGAGAACGAGCCCCTCGATGCCGGGCATCCGCTGCGGGCGCTCCACGTGCGCGCGAGCGGGCTCGAGCCGTTCGAACAAGTGCAGCAGCCCACGCTCTTCCACGACGAGGAGCGCCGGGTGGCCGCCGAACGGCTCGACCTGGCCATCGACGCGCTGCGCGGGCGGTTCGGGAATTCGTGCGTGCGCCGGCTCGTGGAGCTTTCCGACGGCAGCCTGACGGGCCTCGACATCAAGGCGGAAAACGTCATCCATCCGGTCGGGTTCTTCGGGGGCTGATGCGCATGGTGAAGGGGACGATGGGCCGCCGCAAGCGCTATGTGGCCGTGGATGCGCATTTCGACGAAGACGGCCGGCTGCTGCCGCGCGCCATCGAATGGGATGACGGGCGCGTGTTCGCCATCGACGAGGTGCGTGACATGCGCCGCGCCGCCAGCCTGAAGACGGGCGGCGACGGCATCCGCTACACGATACGCGTGGGGCACGCGATAACCTACCTGTTCTACGAGCAGCCGCGCTGGTTCGTGGAGGAGCGCATCGCCGAGATGCCCTGATTGCGCGCGC
>SUUF01000145.1:0-2864 GCA_015062635.1 Coriobacteriaceae bacterium
CTGGCCATGGTTCCCATCTGCATCGCCGGCATCTACGGATGCGTGAAGCGGCGCATGTGGTGGTTCCTGTTCCCGGTCATCTACATGTGCATCGCCTACTTCTTCTCGCGTTGCGCGTTCAACCCCTGGACGATGATCTTCGTCGGGCTGTGGTACTCGCTGCCCTACCGCATCGCGGAATGCCTGGTCATCTACCTTATGCCTATCGCGGCTATCGGCCTGGTCGACCTCGTGAAATGGGCGGCGAATTTCGCGCGCAACCACAGCAAGCAGCTCCCGCGCCTTTCGCGCAAACCGGCTGTCGCCGGTGCGCTCGTCGTCGTGCTCGCCCTGTTCCTCAACTACGCCCCGTTCGGCATCCCCGCAGGCGGCGACCACATCATGCGCACGTCGATGGCCTCGGTCGCGAAATGGCTCGGAGAGATTTACGCCAACGACGAGAACAGCGTGTATGGCGGCGAGGAGGTCGCATTCGTCGAGAAGGCGATGGAGATCATTCCCGAGGGCGCCCTCGTCGTGAACGCGCCGAACGATGGCTCGATGTTCGCCTATGGCGTGAACCACATGAACACCTACTTCCGCGGGTCGGGCATCAAGCACCAAAACGACGCCGCCATCGTCTTGCGCACGAAGCTCGACAAGTATGCCCGCGACCCCGAGGTGCGCGAGGTGGTGGAATACACCGATGCGCAGTACGTGCTGCAACTCGACCACGGCGTGCCGTACGAGGAGCTCATCAAGCTGCGGCAGTTTTACGAGAAGAACAAGAAGGCGTGGCGCGGCGTCGACCGTATCGATGACGACACGCCCGGCTTCACGCTGGTGCTGAAAGAGGGCGACATGCGCCTCTACAAGATCGACCGCTAGCGGCTACAGGAACGAGGGCTTGCGATGATGGAGATCGTCATCGGCGTGTTCGCGATTTGCGTCGCGCTCTACCTGCCGGGATACCCCTTCTTCCGCGCGTTGCGCTTCTCGGGCATCGCCTCGGCGGTCGCGGCGCCGCTGTTCAGCTGCGCGGTCTACGGCATTTTCCCCATCGCCTATTACGAGGTGGGCATACCCTGCAACGCCCTCACGACCTTCGGCGTCGCCCTCGTCATCGGATGGGGCGCTTACGGCATCCTGCGCCTATGCGCCCGCGGCGCAAGCCCGCTCGTGCGCCTTCCCCAACCGGCCGGCACCTTCCTCGACCTGCGCAGCCCGCGCGAGCCCGCCGCCGACTGGGGACTGCTGATTCTGTACCTGTTCTGCGGCCTTGCGGTGTGCACGCTCGTGTTCGGCATGAACATGTCGTCTGCCGATGTGCCGTACATCCGGTACGACAACCAGACGCATCTCACGATCTCGAAATCGTTCCTCGAATCAGGCATGTGGTCGTCGTTGCACCCGAGCCGCTACCTCGAGCTTCCGCTCGATTCGCGGCCCATCGCCACGGGCGCGGTATCGTTCTATCCCGCCCTGCTCTACGGCATCACCGCACTTGGCAGCGTGCTCACCGGCCTGAAGGTCACCGCATCGTTCAACGCGGCCCTCTTCGCGCTGTGCGCCGTCGTGTTCCCCAGCGGCATGTATGGCGTCATGCGCGTCTTGTTCTGCGGCAACCGCCAGGCGGTGGCGCTCGGCGCGCTTGCCACGATGTGCTTCGCCGGATTCCCGTGGGGCGTGTTCGTACGCGCGCTCTTCCCGAACGTCGCGGGCTTATGCCTGATGATGCCCGCCATTGGCGCCACGATGCTCGCATTTGCCTCGCTTCCGCTTAAGCGCGCCATCCCGGCCTGCGTCGCTATCTGGGTCATGGGGATTCCCGTGCTCGGCCTCGCACAGCCCAACGCCGTCTTCGCGGCGTTCCTGTTCCTTGTCGCCTATCTCGCCCACGTGATGGGCGATTTCGCGGCATCGCACGCGCCGCGCGATGGCCGCACGCCGCTGAAACGCCGCATCGCCGCCATCGCGATCGTGGCGATAGCCGGGCTTGTCATCTGGGCAATTTGCCTGAACCTGCCCTTCTTGCATTCGGTCGTCAAATACTTCGGCAACTCGATCATCGCGCCCGACCGCATCCTACGCAAGCTTATCGCGTTACGCTTCGAGCCGTTCGAGGGCCAGCACCTGCTCGCGTTCGTGTGCCTTGCGGGCATCGTCGATTGCATCCGCACGCGCCGCCTGTGGCTGCTGTTCCCCGTGGCATGGTTCGCGCTTGCCTACTTCGTCGTGCGCACGCAGAACACGCCCCTCACCCACTTCCTCGCCGGCTTCTGGTATACCGACCACGTGCGCATCGCCGGCGTGCTCTGCATCTTCCTCGCACCGGTGGCGGCCGCGGGTTTGCAACTCGTGGGACGCGTCGTGCTTTGGGGCATCTCGAAGATCGCGCATCGGGCATCCACCTTGCGCAACCTCATTGTCTGGTGCGTGCTCGTGTTCGCGTTTGCATTCGTCAACTTCTTGCCGAATTACAGCGTGCCCATCCCCGGACATGACGGCGAGCGCGTCACGGGATTCGGCACGGTGCACACCTACCTGCAGGACATGTATTCCTGGAGCGACAAGCACGTCTATGGCGGCGACGAGCATGCCTTCGTGCAGAAGGCGCGCGAAATCGTGGGCGACGACCTCGTCGTGAACTTCCCCGCCGACGGCAGCACCTTCGCCTATTCCGCCGACAACCTGAACATCTTCTACCGCAACACGAAGATCGGGAAGCAGACCGATGCGGCCAAGGTCATCCGCAAGCGACTGGCCGATTACGCGACCGACGCCAAGGTGCGCAAATCGGTGGAATCGACCGGTGTGAAATACGTCCTGAAACTCGACCACGACGTGCCCTTCGAGGAAGGCCGCTGGTTCCGCCAGTTCAAGAG
>SUUF01000145.1:2964-4570 GCA_015062635.1 Coriobacteriaceae bacterium
CGATAAATCGCACGCGATGCAGTTGTTTGCAGACGCGATAGTTCATCATCCCGAATACAGGCGTCAAACTATCACGATTCGGCACACTCGGCTGAAAATGCCATCGGCTCATAGCGTGTCGCGGGCAACCGAATACTTGCCTGCCCCGTCGCTCGTCACGACAACCGTCCCGCATTCGCTCGTGCAATAGGTTTCGATTCCCGCCTTCTTCAACAGCTTGAGCGTCTTATTGTCGGCCGGATCGTCTTCGCTATCGGTGATGACCGCGATCTTCGGCTTGACGTGCGCGATAAGATCCTCGGTGTTGCCGGCTTTCTGGCCATGGTGCGGCATCTTCAGCACATCGTGCACGCTGCTGCCAGCGTCGATATATGCTTCGATCCCCTCATCCTCGATGTCACCCGCAAGCAAGTAGGAATCATCCCGATAGCGCAGCTCCAAGACGAGGGAGAGGTCGTTGTCGTTCCCCTCGTTGCCATGCGCGTTGGGGTCGTACGCAAGATCCGAGGGCCTCATGATAATGCTCGCCTCGCCCAGCGAGAGCTTCGTCTCGCGAGTAACCCGCTGAACCGGCAAGTCGAGCTGCCGAACATCCGCCATAGCTGAGCGGTATGGCTTGTCGGCGCCCTCATATCCCGGCAGGTAAACCGCTGCGGTGGGCACCGCCGATGTTATCGCACGAATACCGCCCACATGGTCGCGATCGTAGTGCGTGATGACGAGGAAGTCGAGGTAGTTGACGCCATGCGCATGTAAGCAAGCGAGCACCGCCGCTGAAGTCTCAGCGTACCCCGTGTCGACAAGACCAGCTGCGCGCCCGCATTCCAGCAGGATGCAATCGCCTTTCCCAACGTCAATCGTCGTCATGCGCATGGCAGCGGTTGCATCGAGCGTCGCTTCGCCAACCGCCGCCCCGCCTTCGGCCATTATCTGGGAATGAAATTCCGCGTGCTCGTCCGCTTTCTTCTTCATGTTCGGCCTTTCGATACCAGCTCGTCGCCCCATAGTATGGCACGAACGCACCGCTTGGTCGAAATTGGATATCATGTTTTCCTTGGATGCGATGCTCAGTTCATGCGAATCGAAGCTGGCAAGCCGCCTAGAAAGGAGATGCTATGTCCACGCTGTCGAACATGCTCCACCTTGAACTCGAGCCGGTAGGCGTGTACTTGGGAAACGAAACCGCATCATGCGATGTGCTCGCGCAGACGGGCAAACGCAATTGCGTCGTTCCGTTCCTGCTTTCAGCCGCCCGCGGCTCAATTGTCGGCATCGATGAAGAAGCGTGCACCTGCCCCGGCGGCACCGTGGGATGCTGTTTCGGTGACGGCTTCACGCGCAAGCGCCCCACCATCCACAAGATGCTTTCACAGGGAATGGGCGACGATTTACCGCCGAATGCACCCATCCATCTTCGCGAAGGTGAGCGGTTCTTCTGCGACGAGAACCTTGCATTGCAATGGCGTAATAGCATGCCGTTTTCAGACAAGGGATACCCGCGGGTGGTGTTCGCGCCCGCTTCGCGTTGGGAAGAAATCGGCTCTCCCGACCTGGTCCTTGTTTTCGCCGACGCCGACCAGATATCGGCGCTCGTGACGATGCTCGG
>SUUF01000146.1 GCA_015062635.1 Coriobacteriaceae bacterium
TTTCTGCCAGGAGCCTCGGGGCGATGGCACGAAATGCAGATGTGTCGCGACAGATATGCGTTTCGCGCCAATGGCCTCCACGTGCAACGCGGCTTCCATTCGAGTCAGAAGGTGACGCTTCGGCCTTCTGAACCGCGTCACATCTTCGTCATATTTCGATTTCGTCAAAGTCGCGCGACTGGGTAATAGGCGCGGGTATGAAAAAAATCAATGGGTGTTGCGACGGTGCGTCATCCATTCGTGCCGACCTGCTGCAATGATGAAACCGTAAAAACTCCAAATAGCTTGACTCAACCGAAAACACCATATCTGGTAGGTAAAACAATCTAGAACCACAATATCATACGGAAAAGTGGTGGTACTATACCTTGCGGTTTAACGGAAGCACATCTGCGACGGCAGCAGAACAGACGAGCGAGGGGCGCATATGAAGGTCATCAAGCGAAACGGCAGCGAGGTTACATTCGACGTCACGAAGATCGTGAATGCCATTTCGAAAGCGAATGTCGAGGTGAAGCCGGAGCTGCGTCTTTCGCAGGAGCAGATTCTCGAAGCCGCCCGCAACGCCACCGTGCAATGCGAGGCATGCGGCCACGCTCCCACCGTCGAAGAGATCCAAGACATGGTCGAAGACCAGATCATGTCGTTCCAAGCCTTCGAGGTTGCGCGCCATTACATCATCTACCGCTACGTGCAGAGCCTGAAGCGCACGTCCAACACGACCGACGACAAGATCCTCGCGCTCATCGAGTGCAACAACGAGGAAGTGAAGCAGGAGAATTCCAACAAGAACCCCGTCGTGAATTCGGTGCAGCGCGACTACATGGCCGGTGAGGTCTCGAAGGACCTCACGATGCGCATGCTGCTGCCTGCCGACGTGGTCGCGGCGCATGAAGACGGCCGCATCCACTTCCACGATGCCGATTACTACGTGCAGCATATGCACAACTGCGACCTTGTGAACCTCGAGGACATGCTGCAAAACGGCACGGTCATCTCGGGCACGCTCATCGAGAAGCCGCATAGCTTCTCGACCGCCTGCAATATCGCGACGCAGATCATCGCGCAGGTGGCGAGCTGCCAGTATGGCGGCCAGTCCATCAGCCTCACGCACCTGGCGCCCTTCGTCGACGTGTCGCGCCGCAAGATTCGCCGGCAGGTTATCGACGAGCTGAACGGGTTCGGCATCGAGCCGGGTCGCGAGCAGCTCGCGAAGATCGTCGAGGACCGCGTGCGCGAAGAGATCCGCCGCGGCGTGCAGACCATCCAATACCAGGTGGTCACGCTCATGACCACGAATGGCCAGGCGCCGTTCGTCACCGTGTTCATGTACCTGAACGAGGCGAAGAACGAGCAAGAGAAACACGACCTGGCGATGATCATCGAGGAAACGCTGCGCCAGCGCTACGAGGGCGTGAAGAACGAGGCGGGCGTGTGGATAACCCCGGCGTTCCCGAAGCTCATCTATGTGCTCGAGGAGGACAACATCGCCGAGGGCACCCCGTATTTCTACCTCACGAAGATGGCCGCGAAGTGCACCGCCAAGCGCATGGTGCCCGACTACATCTCGGAAAAGAAGATGCGCGAATACAAGCTGTCGAAGGGCGAGGTCGAAGGCGAGGGCGACGTGTACGTGGCCATGGGCTGCCGTTCCTTCCTGACCCCCGACCGATCGGGCAACGGCTATGGCAACGTGGCGAACGCCGGCAACTACGAGCCGGGCAAGCCGAAGTACTATGGACGCTTCAACCAGGGCGTGGTCACGATCAACCTCGTTGACGTGGCGCTTTCCTCGGGCGGCGACATGGATGCGTTCTGGCAGGTGTTCGACGAGCGCCTCGAGCTGTGCCACAAGGCCCTGATGTGCCGCCACAACCGCCTGAAGGGCACGCTTTCCGACGCCGCTCCCATCCTGTGGCAGTATGGCGCGCTGGCGCGCCTGAAGAAGGGCGAACCCATCGACAAGCTGCTCTACGGCGGCTACTCCACCATCAGCCTGGGCTATGCGGGCCTGTACGAGTGCGTGAAGTACATGACGGGCTGCTCGCACACCGACCCGAAGGCCGAGCCGTTCGCCTTGCAGGTGATGCAGCACATGAACGACAAGTGCTTCCAGTGGAAGGCCGAGCACGATATCGACTTCAGCCTGTACGGCACGCCGCTCGAATCGACCACCTACAAGTTCAGCAAGTGCCTGCAACGCCGGTTCGGCATCATCCCGGGCATCACCGACAAGGGTTACATCACGAACAGCTACCACGTGCACGTGAGCGAGGAAATCGATGCCTTCACGAAACTGAAGTTCGAGTCGAAGTTCCAGAAGCTGTCGCCGGGTGGCGCCATCAGCTACGTCGAGGTGCCCGACATGCAGGACAACCTGGAAGCCGTGCTGAGCGTGATGCAGTACATCTACGAGAACATCATGTACGCCGAGCTGAACACGAAGAGCGACTATTGCCAGGTGTGCGGTTTCGACGGCGAGATCCGAATCGTCGAGGAAGACAAGAAGCTCGTGTGGGAATGCCCGAGCTGCGGCAACCGCGATGAATCGAAGCTGAACGTCGCGCGCCGCACCTGCGGATACATCGGCACGCAGTTCTGGAACCAGGGGCGCACCGAAGAGATTCGCGACCGCGTGCTGCACCTGTAGGGCGCCATGCACTTCGGCGAGATAAAGGAAAACGACATCGCCAATGGCGTGGGGGTGCGCACGACGCTGTTCGTGTCGGGCTGCCGCAACCGGTGCAAGGAATGCTTCCAGCCGCAGACGTGGTCGTTCGAATACGGCGAGGAATTCACCGATGCGGTGGCCGACCGCATTATCGAGAGCATGCGCCCTGCGTGGGTGAATGGGCTCACGCTGCTCGGCGGCGAGCCGTTCGAGGTGGAAAACCAGCGTGGGCTGCTACCGCTGCTGCAACGTGTGCGCGCCGAGCTGCCGGGCAAGACCATCTGGGCGTATTCGGGCTTCACGTGGGACCAGCTTGTCGGGCGCGAAGCGTCGCGATGCCGCTGCGAGGTTACCGACGAGGTGCTCGCGCTGCTCGACGTGCTGGTCGATGGCCCGTATGTGGCCGAGCTGCACGATATCTCGCTGCGGTTCCGCGGCTCGTCGAACCAGCGCATCATTGACGTGCCGGCGACGCTGGCAGCGGGCATGGTCGTGTCATGGACGGAAGACCCGCAGCTCAAGCGAGGCGTTTGGGAATAGCGCGCCCAGTTTGCCCGCTGGCGTTTGCCGCTAGTCGGCGGCGGGGATGCGCACGGTGAAGCGGGCGCCATGCGCGGGCGCCGGGCGGTTAGCTGCCTCCACGGTTCCCCCGTGGGCTTCCACGATGCTCTTCACGATAGCCAAGCCCAAGCCGGAACCGCCGCGGTTGCGCGAGCGCGAGAAGTCGGTGCGGTAGAAACGCTCGAACAGCAGGCGGGGGTCGATGTCGCCGAAGCCCGGGCCATCGTCGAGCACCGTGATGACGGCCCGGTCGTCTTCGCCCGAAAGCTCGATGTCGATATGCCCGCCTTCGTCGATGAAGCGATTCGCGTTGTCCACCAGGTTCGAGACCACCTCTTCCATCTTGTCGGGGTCGCAGAACGCCTCGGGCGCGGCTCCCGTTATCGTCACCTGCGCCTTATGCTCGTACAGGATGGGGGAAAGCGAACCCACCGCCATTTCCACGACCTCGTGCAGGTCGGTGCGCTGGCGGCGCTCTTCGGGATTGTCCTCGCGGGCTTTCAGGAGCGTGGTGAGGTCGACGGTCAGGCGCGTGAGCCGTTCGCTTTCGCGCACGATGTTCTCGCAGAATTTCTGATGCAGTTCAGGTGGCAGGTCGGGGTCCATCAGCACCTCGGCGTCGCCGCGGATGGCCGTGAGCGGCGTGCGCAGCTCGTGGGCCACGTCGCCGACGAACTCGAGCTGGCGCATCTCGAGCATCTCGAGGTGCGAGCGCTGCGCTTCGTCGAGCTCGATGAGCGCGTCGGCTTCCTCGGAAAGGATGCGCGCTTCGCTGAAATGCATCTGCTTGGCGAGCCACTTCGACCAGGGACGTCGGGTATCGGCTACGTCGTCCCCGTCATCGGGGTCGAGCGCCTGCAACCGCGTCGCCACGATGCGGAGGTTTTGCGCGCGGCGTTTGCGGATGCGCCGGTTGAGGTCTTCGAGGGGTTGCGCGAGCAGGCTTCCCAAATAGAGCGCGATGAGGAGGGTGGCCAGCGACAACGGGATGAGCAGGAAATAGATGCTCGGGTCGACGCCGCGTGCGACGACGGCGAAGGTGCCCAGGATGAGCGTCATCGCGAGCACCAGCAGCGTGGCAAGGATCGCTATGTAGATTCTGAGCTGGCGCATGGTTCGGTATCGGGTGCGGCTGCCGCCCTAAACGTGGAACCGGTAACCGTAGCCGCGCACGGTTTCCACGAGCATCGGGTCGACACCGGCTTCGGCCAGCTTGTCGCGCAGGCGTTTGATGTGCGTGTCGACGGTCTTGCTCTCGGTGAGGTATTCCCAGCC
>SUUF01000147.1 GCA_015062635.1 Coriobacteriaceae bacterium
GCCAGGATGTACAGGCCCGCTGCCAACCCCCCTAACGTGGTGAAGACGAACAGTGCGAATTCGGTGATCATGGCACTCCCTTTCCCTATCTCCCAAGTGGCCGAGGCCACAAGACTCTCCAGGGAAAAGGTACGAAAACCCAGGTAATCGCTCTATTGATAGCGGATTAACAATTATTAAATTTCGTTCATGAATGGAATGGGAGCGCAGTTAGTTGTCGCGTTTGCCTAAATCGGGGCCGCTGCGGCCCGTCAGCGGCCCCGATTTGCCGAACCCCCGTTTACGATTGCCACATATAGCCAGATCCCCAACAGGTCACGAGGTGCTCGGGGTTGCTGGGGTCGTCTTCCACTTTCTTGCGGATGCGGCGCGCATACACGGCAAGGCTCGTGATCTCGCCCTGGTATTCCTCGCCCCAGGCGGTCTCCACCAGCTGCTGCTGCGATACCACCTCGTTGGCGTTGCAGGCCAGCGTGAACAGGATGTTGAATTCCTTGGGGGTGAGCTGGATGGGCGTGCCGTCTTTGCGCACGATGAATTTTGCCTGGTCGAATTCGAAGCGGTCCAGCTTCAGTGTGCCGACGTTTTGCTTTTCCTCGCGCATACGCGACGCCTGACGTTCGCGCCGCAAAAACGATTGAATGTGCAGCAGCAGTTCCTGCGGTTCGAAGGGCTTGGCAAAATAATCGTCGCCGCCTGCCTGGAAACCCACCATCTTGTCGAAGATATCGCCCTTGGCGGAAAGAAAGATGATGGGGACGGTGACGCCCGATGCCCGCAGCGTGCGGCATACCTCGAAGCCATCGCAGCTCGGCATCACCACGTCGAGCAGGATGAGGTCTGGCTGATGCTGCTGCACCGCTTCCAGGGCGCCGGCGCCATCGAGCAAACCGGCGAAGTCGTACCCGGTGGCTTTCACCAACGTAGATACCAGCGCCTGCATGCTTTCATCGTCGTCAATCATCAGGATCTTCATTCGAAATCCTCCTCGTCAAGCACGGTGGCGGGGAAGCGGAAGATGAACCGGCTTCCGCCCGCTTCCCGTTGTTGCGCCGAGACTTCGCCCTGCATGGCATCGGCTATCTGGCGGATGACCGCAAGTCCCAAGCCGGCTCCGTTGCGATTGCCGCCTTCGCGGTAGGCGCCTTTCGTGTAGGGGTCGAAAATGCGCTCGAGCTCGTCGGCCGCGATGCCCACGCCGTCGTCTTCCACCACGAATGAAATGGTGTGGCGTTCTGGATCGTCTTGCGGGTCGCAGCCGATGCGCACCCAGATGTGCCCGCCTGCTGGCGTGAACTTCGACGCATTGTTCGCCAGGTTTTGCAGCACGCGCATCAGCAGGTCTCGGTCGGCCTCGATAAGCGGTGAGTTCGCATCCGCCTTCACCTCGAGGTTCTGTCCACGCCTCATCGCGATGGGCTCCATGGTCGAGCGCAGATGCATCGCGAGATCGACCAGGTCGACTGCCGTCGGATGCAGCTCGATGCCCCGCGATTCCGCGCGGGCAAAAGCCAAGATGTTGTCGACCATGCCCACGAGCGTGCGCGCCTGTTCCCCGATTTGCGCGATTGTCTGCTGATTGCGGCAGTTGCCGGAGTCGTGCTCGTCGCTCGGGTGCGACCCCATTTGGGTGTCGGCGAGCTGCGTGTAGGCGATGATAGATGCCAGCGGCGTGCGCAAGTCATGCGAGAGCGACGCGAACAGGCGGTCTTTGTATTCGGTTTCATCCTTCAGTTGCTCGAGCGCGTGCGCGAGCTCGTCCTGCTTTGCCTGTAGCTCGCCATTGAGCCGTTCCAGTTCGGCGGTGCGTTCTTCCACGCGAAACTCGAGGTTGCCGTACAGGCTATCCAAGTCGTCGGCCATCGCGTTGAAGTCGCGCGCTAGCTCTGCTATCTCATCGGTTCCGCCGGTCTGCGCGATACGTGGCGAATCCTTGCCGGGATGATATGCCGACGCAGCGTCCGACACGCGGGCCACCGGGCGGATGACGGTCTTGCGCAAAACGGCGTACATCGCGCCCATCACCGCGAGCAAGCCAACGAGGAACAGGCCGATGCCCTGCAAGGTATTGGCTTGCGCGGCGGCGGTATGGGCTCCCAGCGATTCGCGGATGCTAATGGCGCCGGCCACCATGCCGGTCGTGTAGCCCTCTTTCTCGTAGCCAAGCGGGTCCTTCTCGCCGGCGGGGTCGCCATGGCAGGCCAGGCAGGCAGCCGTGATGCGCCGCGGGCGCAGGTAATAGTAGTATTTCTCGCCGTCGTCACCTGTTCCGACGCCGGCATACGACCCGAGGGTTTCGTCGGCGGCGAAAGCCTGCAGTGCCTGCTGCTCAAATGCGTCGGCGGCATCCTCTTTATTGCGCGGGCTGAGCGAGACCACGCTGATCTCGGTTTCGTTCTCGCGGCTGAACTGGCGGGCAATCGATTTCACGGCGCTCACGCATACGAGGCCGCGGGCTTGTTCTCCCAGTTCGCGTACATAGACATTGGTGGCCGGTTGATTCTCGTCCACGTAATCCCAAACGGCATCCATCTGGTCGCTGAGGGCGATGGCCTGGTCTTCGGCCCCGCGCAACCCCTGCTCATGCGCGTTCGAGGCCATCCAAGCGAATGATGCCGCCGCTACGATGGTGAACAGCACCGCCAAGGTGGCGAGCACCTTGAGCTGCAGGCCGAAGCGCAGGTGGCCTTCCCGCTTTTGTGTCGCGTTATCTGCCAAGTGCGGCCATCCCCTCATCGCAGGCGGCTTGCGCCTTTTCCAGGATGCTCCGCCAATCGAGCATGGCGGCTTGCGAGCCTGGGCTTTCGTTCGGTCCGGTCTCGAGGCACTTATCGTACCAGGTCGCCTTCGCGTAAAGCTCTTTCGGTTCGTCGAGCGAAGGGTCGTCCTTGCCGCGTTCGCCTACCGCTTCCACCAGCGCGGCCTTGAATGCGGACTCGCGTTTTTGCAGGTCGGCCATGCCTTCGGCAAGCTCCCGTTGCCGTTCGCGCGTGTAGGCCGCCATGTCATCGGCGGTTTTCGTGCCCTGCCGCTCGTGGCAAGTCAGGCAGTATGCCAGGGAATCGTCGCTTTCGAGCGGGGACTTCGCGCTGAAGTGGTCGGTATATTCGGCGCCGTCTTCGGCCTTTGCCTTCGGCATGTGGCAATCGACGCAGGTCACGCCAAGTTCTTCCATGCGCGTGTCCTTGAAGAGCTCGACGGTGGGATGCAGCACGTAGCTTTCGGCGATGCCGGTTTTCTCGTCGACATCGAAATTCACGCCATCTTCCCAGCTCGTCTCGAACAGGGCATCGATGTCGTATCCGTTACGGTACATGTCGATGGAGCGCAGATCGTCCTCGGTTTCAATGGAGCTGCGATAGTCCGAATAGTTGTGACATTGCGCGCAGATGCCGATTCTGGGGTCGAGGCGTGCGGCGAAACTGCCGCCGGTTGCCTGCCAGAATGACAAGTTCGCCTTGAGTTCCCCGGAATCGGGTTCGCCCACGTGGCAAAGCGCACAGTCGAAGTAGTCGCCGCCGACGATCGCCCGCGCTTCGGCGTTGTAGACGTTGCCGAACGCCGCGGCGCCTTGCTGCGCGTAGATGTCGTCGAAATGCGTGGTCTTGCAGGCGACGCAGCCCGAACGGAGGTTCATTTCGGCAAGCTGCTCGTCGCTGAGGCGGTTGATGTCGTAGGTGTCCGTTTCGGGGTTGAAGGCCGCCTCGACCATCTGGACGCTGCCGTCTTGGTCGAGCACCGGGTCGCCATTCGCGTCGCGTACGGTGGGCGCCTCGCAGATTTCCGCCAGATGCTCGGCGGCATGCCCGACAGTTATCCCCTTCGCGTTCACGCGGGTCTGCTGGAGCGTTTCGTATTGCAGGGGGAACTGTTCTGCGTAGCGTGTGCTTGCCGATGCCGTGCTTTCGGGGGACGCCGATTCTTCGTGAGAGCCGCAGCCGACGGCGGCCACCGTGCCGAGGCACAGCAGCATCACGATGCCGACGCACAGAAGCACGCGCTTCCTCGAAGACATGCCCTCTCCTTTGTTTCCTCGTCCTGCGAAACGAGTCATTTCGCGGCTTCTCCCTATCGGATATGCATACTGTACTTTTGGGTTGCCCCGCCGGTCAATTGCGCATATACCGCAATCTGGCGGTTGTTCTTTCGCCGAGGTTTGCTTTACGCGTCTGACACGAGCTTGAGCCCGACCAGGCAGCCGATGAGTCCGGTGATGAGCAGGATTTTCACCAGCGAGATCGATTCGCTTCCATCAATCATGCCGTAGGCCATCGTGAGCGCTGCGCCCACGCCGACCCACACTGCGTATGACGTCCCGACCGGGAGCGTCTTCAGCGCGTATGACAGCCCGAGCATGCTGAGCAAGCATGCGGCGATGAACACGATGGTGGGGATGGGGTGCGAGAACCCTTCGGATTTTCCGAGCGCAACCGCCCATACGCATTCCATGCATCCCGACGCCACAAGAACGATCCAAGCCACGATGACCTCCCTTTTTC
>SUUF01000032.1:0-8861 GCA_015062635.1 Coriobacteriaceae bacterium
CGGGGAACGACCTCCACCTGCGGTTTCAGCATGCGCTGCAGCGCGGGGATGCGCAGCACCCCCAGGTAGTTCAAACCCAGCACGATGACGATGACGCCGCACACCACGTTGAGCACCGTCTGGTTGTCGCGGAAAAACGCCCCCACGGAACCGGCGAACGCGCCCATGGCGGTGAACAAGATGCTGAACCCCAAGACGAACCCGCAGGCGTTCAACACGGTGCGCTGCAGGCGGTTTGGGGCATCCGCATTCCCGGCATCGCCCGCGAAATATGCCACGTAAACGGGCAGCAGGGGCAGCAAGCAGGGCGAGATGAAGGTGACGACCCCTTCAAGGAACGTGACGAGGAAACTCATGGCGCACCGCTATCGCAGCGAGTCGAGCGCCGAGCGCATGAGGTCGGGATCGATGCGACCCGCCGATATCGTGAGGATATCGCCATTGGCCGCCACCACCACGGTGGTTGGGAATGCCTGCACGCCGAAACCGCCCGTGGCCTCGTAGCGGGTGTCAAAGTAGAACGGCAGCGTGTAGTCGCGCTCCTCGATCCACGCGCGCGCATCCTCGATGGTCTCGCGCACGCCGTCGGTGGCGTCCACGAACGCGAAGTTCACCCAATCGCCATAGTCATCGTAAATCACCTGGAAATCATCCATCTCTTGGATGCAATACGGGCACCAGGTGGCCCAGAAGTTGATGACCAGCGGCTTGCCGTCGGCAATCTTCACGAGCGAGGTCGAATCGCCCAGCGCGGAGAGCACCTGCGCATCGTAGTCTTCCAGATGCGGGAGGTTCTCGTCGGAGGACGCCGTCGCCTGAGCAGCCGCGGCATCGCCCGGTTCGGCTTGCCCGGCAAGCGTGCCGTACGCGAACCATGCGCCCACGAGCACCGCGACCAGAATTGCCAGTGCAATGACGACGCCGCGCCTATTGGCGGCAGCCGCAGAAGACGGGGCATTGAGTTCCGGCGCGTCCATCGAACCGGTTATCGGGCCGTATCGTCAGCACGGGAATCGGTTACCGGCGTCTCCTCATCCTGAGGTCGGTCGATAACCGGATTCGGCACTTCCCCGTCATCGAACCCCGCTTCGCCAGGATCGGCCATCGCGTCGACCGCCGGGTCGTAATCGCCTTGGGCCTCGTCAAGCCCGATAACGGGATTCGGCACTTCCCCGTCATCGAATCCCGCTTCGCTAGCCTGCACCGCCGATTCGGCCGCCCGCTGTTCGTCGGCGCGTGAAATATCTTCATGTTCGTCGTCGTCCACGTCGTCGACCGCAAACGGTCCGATATCGGCCGCCTTCGCCGCCTCTTCGGGCGTCAACTCGGGCGCAACCTCAACCGCCACCGGCAAAATGCCACGCGCCTTGCCACTCGGTGCGTCCTCGTCGGCTTGGCGTGCATGGAACGAGGCATCGTGCTTCTCGTCGTGGCCGAACATCGCGATGTTCACCACATAGCCGACGAAATAGATAAGCGATGCCAGCAGGACCACCTGGTTCACATAGGGCACGAACAGCAGCACAGCGCCGAGGCCGGAGCCCAATATCACGCACAGCGCCGGTCGCTTCAGGCGGTTGCGCAGCATCAGGGCCAGCGAGGAACCCGTGAACGGCACGCAGAAGATAAGGGAGATGAGCAGGATAAGCGTCACCATGATCGAAAGCGGGATGGTGAAGATGAGCACCGTGCCGAGCATGATGATGACGAACATGAGCATGAGCGCGATGCATCCGAGCACCAGGATCGCCAACGGGTAGCGGCGCACCAAGCGGTTCGCCTCGGTGAGCTTTTGGCCGATGCCCCATAACGCCGCCAACCCCAGGAGGACGAACGAAACCACGACGAAGAGCATGCTGCCGATCTGGAAATACGGGGCGATGGCCGCGCGGATCTGCGTGATCTGGTCGATGGTGTTGGGTTGGTCGAGGTTCGTGTCGATGCGCGCGATCTGGGCGCTCGCGGGAATGTCGAGCGTAGCGAGGTTCTGGCCCGAGCGGATGTCGAGCAAGCCGGTGATGCGCGCATTCGGACCGATGATGATGTCCTGCGCAGACAACGTGACATCGCCGTCGACGACGCCGTCGAAGTAAATGGTCTGGCCATAGGCGATGAATCGCTTCGAGGCGCCCTTGAAGTCAACGGTGCCGCCGCCGCAGTAATATCCGTTCGCAGCGCTTCGCGCGTCGATGCGCACATCGATGGCCATCACGTCGGCATTGCCCTGAATCACCGTGTTCTTCAGGGTGACAGACTGTCCAGCCACGCGCACATCGCCCTTGACCTCGGCATTGCTGAGCCCCAGCGTGAACGCGCCGGCCATGATATCGTTGCCGACGCGGCTGCCCACCAGTTCGAGGTCGTTGCCTATCCAGTACAAGTCGCCCGCAATCTCGGTCGACTCGAGCGGCGTGACGAACGTGAACACCGATCCGCCGGTATCGGGCGAGACGCCGTCAACCGCCGTGAGCACGTCGGTGGAATGCAGCACCTCGTTCGCCAAGGCGCGCCGCACGCGAGATGCCGTGGTATCGACCCACGTGGGGGCGGCAACACCAGATGCGACCGCATCGGAGGCAGCACCATCGGCAGCCTGCTCTCCAGACGCCGTGCCGGCAGACGAGGCGGCGCTCGATTCGGAAGGAGCCGCCGATGATGCGGTCGTTTCAGCGGATGACGATTCAGCGGATGTCGAGGACGCGGCCCCGCTTGCAGACGATGACGCCTCGGCCTGCGTTGCGGCAGATGACGCCGATGACGTCGCAGCGGTCGAGCTGGAAGAAGCGGCCCCCTCTTCCACGCCATAGGCATTCATGGCCATGCATGCTACGGCTAACAGCAACGCGATAACCGCGGCCCATACCACGGTCACCATTCGTTTTTCGCGCGCAATCTTGGCCACGTTCCATCCTTTCGCAACGTCAACCTGTAACTATACCAAAGAGCACTGCGAGTTCCCACGGCAAGCGCTCCGAGCCAGCGCCATACCAGCGCGAGGATAGGCCCGGGCACGTTCCCCCAACGCTGGCGACGATGTGAAAAGAGTTTCGCCCTAAAAGGAGGCCAGTTTACTCGCGTTTTTTCGCCTATTGATAGACTTCCGGAAGCGACCGCTGAATAGCATAGGTTTGGCATGCCTTATTAACCCTGTTCACCGGCTTATTATTCTATCAATCGCATAATCGATACTCAGGGATATGTCCCCCGAGTCTATCAATAGGCGAAAAAACGCAAGTGATCGGGGGCGTTTTCGGGTGCAAACTCATTTTTGCGATGGATTCCGCCTTCCGACGGCACGCTAAAAACGAGCCGGAGGCGTCCTCCGGCTCGTCTCTCGATGAAATAGCACGCAAAGAGCCGCTTACCGCAGGTGCACCTCGCCAGCGGAAATCGCGTAGTAGTTGTTGGCGGCGTCGCGCAACACCATCTGGCCCTTCTCGTTCACGTTCACGACCTTGCCCTGCGCGAAGAAATCGCCCGCCAGGTTCTCGACGGTCACTTCCTCGCCCAGCAGGTAGAGGTTCTCGAGGTAGCGCTCGCGGATGGTCTCGAAACCGCCCGCGCGCCATTCCTGGTACGCCGCGCCGAAACGCATCAGGATATTCACGAGCACCTGCTCCATCAGCAGGCCCTGCGCGGTGGAAAGCCCGCGCACGTCGATGCGCGGCATCACGCCCCAGTTGCACAGCTCGCTCACATAGGCGGGCGTGTACTTGCCGCCCACGATGCGGTCAGCCAGGTTCAACGGCTGGAACACGTTCACGCCGACACCCACGCACACGGCGCCCTCGCTTTGCTCGAGCGACACGCCGCACAGCTTGCTGCCCTGGCACATCACGTCATTCGGCCATTTGATCTTCACGGCTTCGGCCAGCGACGCATCGAGGTCGCCGAGCGCCTCGCGAACGGCGAACGAGGTGAGCTGGCTCAACGTGGGAAGCTGCTCCATCGGCACCTCGGGGCGCAGCAGCATCGAGAAATACAAGCCGCCAAGCGGGCTGCGCCATTCGTGACCCGTACGGCCATACCCGGCACCCTGCGTGAGCGCGGTCACCACCAAGCCCTCGCGCTCGCCTTTGCGAATCGCGTCTTTCACCAAATCGTTCGTGGAAAGCACATCGTCATAGCAGGTGACGCGATACCCCTCGCCGGCGATTTGCGAATTGATGCGAGATTCCTTCAGCATGGCGGACCTCCTTGCAACGACGATTCCCGTTCTCGTGGCTTTATTGTACGCCAATAGCCCGCGGGCGGGCATACATCATGCAACCCAGGTTGCATCGCCCGTCGCGCGCAATGCCGCCATCACCGGCCTACAGCCGGCAGGCGATGCGCATCAGGCGCGTATCGGCGTCAAAGGAAATCGTCACCGTTCCCCCATGCTTGCGCGCGATGTCCTGGACCACCGTCAAGCCGACGCCGTGCAGCTCGCGTTGCGGTTTTTGGGTCGCAAACGACGGCTGCTCGGAATGCGCCGTGCGGTTAGCGACCTCCAGCACGATCCTGCCGCCAACCACTCGCGCATCGAGCGACATCATGCGGGCATACCGGGGCTCCATCGAAACGTCAATGCGGCAATTCGCCTCGTATGCGTTATCGAGCAGGTTTTGCAGCACGATGCAAAGCTCGGCTTCCTCGACGCCAGAGTCGGCAATGCTCCGGCCAAAATCATCGGAAATCGAGCACCGGAAGGGAATACCCGCCATCGAACACTGGTGCCGATGCAGGTCAATTGCCGCTTGCACCAGGGGATACGCCCCGTCCCAAAACTCCGGGTACGAACCCTCGTCCAACAACCGGCGCTCGCCCTCGCCCGAAGCCAATGCCCCGGAATTGTCCAACGCATGCTCGATTGCGCGGAGCAGGCCATCGGCATCATGCCGATACCGGCGCACTTGCTCGACACGATTCTCCAGCGCCTTCTGGTACATGCGCGACGATTCGATTTCGGCCGCGAGAATCTCGTTCTGGGATTCCAGCCGCTCGACGACCCAGATTCCCAAACTCGCAACGAGCAAGTTGATGGCGGCAATTGCGACAACAAGGGCAAGGGAGCTCATGCGTTTGCCCCTTCCACCATAAGGCAAACCGTGCCCATCCCGTTCTCGTTCTTCACGCGCACCACCGTCGCTCCTGATATCGAGCGACGGGCATGCCACGAATAGCGCGATACCGCCGGATGTTCCAGGGGTGCATTCAGCTCGAGGAACACCGCATTCGCCCTGCGAAACGCCCGAAACCGCACGGTGCGCGACGTACGCTCACCGCATGTGGAAGGCATACGCCGCACCGCCCATTCCAACAATTCCTGCGCGGCAATCGCAACCCGTTCGCTCGTCGTCGCCAAAGGGGAAACCCGGAACGAAACGTCCGCCCCCATCGCCTTGAACTTCTCTTCGTAGCTCAAAAGCACCGTGTCGAGCACTGGGTTGTCACTATAGGTGCCGAAGCGCAGCGAATCGCATATCGATTGCAAGCCATCCAGGTAGCGGCGCAAATCCTCGCGTTCGGCAGCGCCCTCGACACGGTCGATGCGAGCCGCCAGCCCATCTAACGTGGTTCGGCTCTTCTCGAGGAAGAGCGACTGCCTGCGCACAGCATCGTCGCAAGCGCTCATCAGGTACTGGGCTCGGGCGAGGTAAATCCGGCGCTTGCGCGCTTCACGCACCCTCAGCACGAAATATCCGACAGCCAAGGGGGCGCAGAGGAACGTCAGCACAAACGGGCCGGTGAAATTCGAAACCGCATCGTGCTGAATGCCCCAAACACGCGAAGTCGCGGCGAAGACAATATTCGCGAAAACGAAACAGAGCAGGACCGCCTCGTGCTTAAACGAGCGCCCCACAAACGAACGGCCCAAAGGCTTCGTGATTTGCAACAGCGCAAGGAAGAACGCCACCATCAGGCATCCCGCCACGGCTGTCGCCGGGTGCAGGTAGCCGGCATATTGCACTACGAGCCCTTTGCCGAACATGGCATTCGAGGCAAGCACCGCGCCCACCATGGCAAACCCGGCAATGAAGTCGACGAGTATTCCCATCAGCCCTATCTTCACCAGGCTGCCATCCCAGGTGTAATACGTAACCGCGATGACCAGCAAGCCAAAGGCGGCGATTGCAATCTCGCCGACGATGCACGCCATCGTGTCGCCAAGGGAAAACCACCGCATGGTATCGACCGCCGCTACCGCGAACATCTTCAGGATGAAATAGACGAAGAACAGATGCGGCGAGTGGCGTTTGGCGAAAAACGTGCTCATTGCGATATACGCGCACGCAATTCCGCCGGTAAGCAGGCACATGCTGTTCAGGAAGACGCTCGCATAATCGAAAAACCCTATCGACATGGCGCACACCGCCCTGCACGCCCCATGAAATCGACAGGCAAGCGTTCGGGGCGCATCACACCGTCCACTGGTCGGCCCATTCGAAGTACTGCTCGCGGAATGCACGCGCATAGCGCCGGCTCATGTGAACCTCTTCGCCGTTGTCGAGCAGCACCGAGTCTTCGCGAATCTCCACCACGCGCGGAAGGTTGACGAGAATGCTGCTGTGGCAGGCGGCGAAAGAGCCCGAGGGCAGCTTGGACTGCAGCTCCGAAATCTTTTCCCGCACTTCGTATACGTCATGCCGGGCAACAATGCGCGAGATGCGGCTTTGGCGCTCGATGTAGACGATATCCTCGCTCGCCAGCTTCACCACCCTGCCATCACGCGGCATGATGACGATGAAATGCGCACGATAGTCGTGGATGCGGGCGAGCTTCTCGAAAATCTCGGGCAAGCGTTCCTCGAACTGCTTCTTCAGCACGAACCACACGTGGTCGGTGCGATATACGTCGACGGAGTATTGCAAGTAGCTGGTGAGGTACACCGCCTGGCATTTCGGCATGGTCTCGTTCAACCGGCGGATGGCATCGATGCCCTGCGGCTTGCCATCAAACTCGATGTCCATGAACACGACATCGAACGCCGTATGCTGCGCCGCGTTGAAAAATGCCTGCAACGATTGGAAGGCCGCCAGGTGCAAATCGAGGCGATGGCGACGAGCGAAACGCTCGAGGCTCGCCATCGCCTCTTGTAGCTGGCCTTCGTGATCATCGCATACCGCGACCTCCACCATCATTCCGCCCTCCCTATCGGATGTGATATCGAGCAGTAAGGCTACACCACAAAGCCATCATCATGCTAGGCGCGCGGACGAAGAAATCCGTCGGCTTTCGACAGATTCGGTTGCATTGCAGTCAAAAATGGCTCCGATTTTAGCGGATGCGGTGCGCAGCGCCCACGTTCACACATTCGGCGGTAACGGGCGTGCCGTTTGCCAGCACGTGGTTGGGCACGATATCGAGCAGCGGCTTCACGACGAAATCGCGTTCGAGCATCAGCGGATGCGGAAGCTTCAAATGCTCGAGGTCGGACACATAACCCTGGTAGTCGAGAATGTCGATGTCGCAGGTACGCGGACCATTCGGAACGCTGCGCACGCGCCCGAGGCTGTTCTCGATCGCCTGGCAGCACTTCAGCAGCTCTTGCGGCGGCAAGCCGGTGCGCAGCAACACGACGGTGTTGATGAAGGTGTCTTGGTCTTCGTAATAGGCGGGTTCGCTCTCGTAGAACGGCGCGATGTCGATCATCAGACTGTCGGGCATCATGCACAGGTCGCCGATAGCCTTGTTCAGCACGGCGATCTTGCCCTCGCGCTCCTCGCCGGGGTTCGCCACGAGCGCCACGTTGCCGCCGAGGCCGAGCAGCACATAGGGCCGCAGGTCCTTCAGGGCCGCCGCGGTCACCGCCACGTTGTGCGTGCGCACGACCGACGCGCCCAACTCGCACGCGAGCAGGGCTTCCGCCGCCGACGCCGTGTCGCGCTCGGCAGGTTCGTCGATGCCATAAACCGCACCCACATAGCTCTTGCGCGAGGCCGCAACCATAACCGGGTATCCCAGGTGGACGATCTCGTGCAGGTTGCGCATGAGCTCGATGGTCTGTCCCGTGGTCTTGCCGAAGCCGGGACCGGGATCGACGCAGATGCGGTCACGCGCAACGCCCACCGCCTCAAGCGCCTCGCAGCGCTCGCGCAACCAGTCGCGCACTTCCACCACCACGTCGTCATACGTGGGCACATCCTGCATCGTCGCCGGCTCGCCCTGCATGTGCATCACCACCAGACCTGCATCGCATGCAGCGGCCACGGCCACCATTTCGGGGTCGCGGAAGCCCGACACGTCGTTGACAATCGCCGCGCCCGCTTCCACGCATGCCCGGGCAACCGCCGCATGGCGCGTGTCGATAGATACGCACATGCCTTCTGCCACCAGCGATTTCACGACCGGAAGCACACGCGCGAGCTCCTCGTCCTCCGAAACCGGCGCCGCGCCGGGACGCGTGGATTCACCGCCCACATCGATGATGAGCGCGCCTTCCTCCACCATCTGGCGCGCATGCTCGCAGGCCGCGTCGGCATCCACATAGGCGCCGCCGTCGGAAAACGAATCGGGCGTGACGTTCAGGATGCCCATGATGACGGGAATGTGCGTGTCATATGCGAAGCGGGAGCATTGCCAGATCATTGGAGAGTCCTTCCACGTTGACGACGGTTGATGGAGCCCGCCTGCCATTCGGGGCAAGCACGGCCCGGCATCGCGGGCGGAGTCGAGAAACGACAGAGCCGAAGGGCCTTGCAAGCGCATGAATCGAATGCGCAGAACCCTTCGACTCGTTTCGCTCGCCTTGGAATGGTGCGGAAACCGCGCCCAGCTGGGGCGTTATTCCTGCGGCGGGCGTTGGTTGCGGTTGATGCCGCTCGGGGTGCGGCGCTGCGGGCGCGGCTGCTGCGCATCCTGGGGCACCTGGGGCACTT
>SUUF01000032.1:8961-19493 GCA_015062635.1 Coriobacteriaceae bacterium
GGCACTTCGGGAACACGCGGAACCTGCGGTTGCACCGGCCGCTGCGGCACCGGCGGAACCTGCATGCGCGGCGCCACCGGCTGCGCGATGGGAACGCCCGCCGGCGGGTCCTGGCTCACGGGCGGCTCCGGTTGCGCCTGCGACTCGGCAGGAGCCTCGGGCTGGTTCACCACCGTGGTGGCGTCCAGATGACGCTTGCGGCGGCCTTCTTCCGACTGCTCGCGCGCAACGTATTCTGCCCAGCGGTTGTCGAGCAGCGCCTGGCAGGCCTCGTCCTCGACGGTCTCGCGCTCCAGCAACACGCTTGCCATCAGGTGCATCTGGTCTTGGTGGGCCAACAGCACCTGGCGGGCGCGCTCGTGCGCCTGCTGCATGATGCGCGCGACCTCGTCGTCGATGCGGCGCGCGGTCTCGTCGGAATAGTCCTGCGTGTTGCCGTAGTCGCGGCCCAGGAACACCTCGTGGTTCGGCTGGCCGAAAATCTGCGCGCCGAGCTCGGCGGACATGCCGTATTGCGTGACCATCGACCGGGCGATCTTCGTCGCGCGCTCGAGGTCGTTCGACGCGCCGGTCGTGATGTCGTCGCAGAAAATCTCCTCGGCGGTGCGCCCGCCCAGCAGCACGGCCAGCTGGTCATGCATCTCGCGCAGGCTGTTCATCACCTTGTCTTCAGCGGGAATGCTCATCGTGTAGCCCAGCGCCCGACCACGGCTGATGATCGAAATCTTATGCACCGGGTCGGCGTGCTCGAGCAAATGGCCCACCAGGGCGTGTCCGCTCTCGTGGTAGGCGATGGTCTTTCGGGTGTCCTCGTCGATGACGCGGCCCTTGCGCTCGGGCCCGGCGATCACGCGTTCCATGCTCTCGCGCACCTCGTCCATCGAGATGACCTTCTTCTCGCGGCGCGCGGTGAGCAGCGCGGCCTCGTTCAGCAGGTTCGCCAAGTCGGCGCCCGTGAAGCCGGGCGTGAGCTTCGCGATGCTCTTCAGGTCGACGTCGCGGGCAAGCGGCTTGTTCTTCGCATGCACGTTCAGAATCTTCTCGCGGCCCTTCACATCGGGCGCATCCACGACGATCTGGCGGTCGAAACGGCCGGGGCGCAGCAGCGCCGGGTCGAGCACGTCGGAGCGGTTCGTCGCGGCGATGAGCACGACGCTCGTGTTCGCGTCGAAGCCGTCCATCTCGACGAGCAGCTGGTTCAGCGTCTGCTCGCGTTCGTCATGGCCGCCGCCCAAGCCGGCGCCACGCTGGCGGCCGACGGCGTCGATCTCGTCGATGAAGATGATCGACGGCGCGGCTTCCTTGGCCTCGTTGAACAGGTCGCGCACGCGGGATGCACCCACGCCGACGAACATCTCGACGAAGTCGGAACCCGAGATGCTGAAGAACGGGACGTCGGCCTCGCCGGCAACGGCACGGGCGAGCAGCGTCTTGCCGGTGCCCGGAGGTCCCACCAGCAGCACGCCATGGGGAATCTTCGCGCCGATTTCCTGGTACTTTTTCGGGTTCGCCAAGAAATCGCGAATCTCGCGCATCTCCTCGACAGCCTCGTCGCAACCGGCGACATCGCTGAAATGCACGTCGGGGCGTTCCTCGGTGAGCTTCTTCGCCCGCGCGCGGCCGAACGACATCTGCTGGTTGTTCGCCTTGCTCATCTGGTAGAAGAAGAACACCATCAAACCGATGAGCAGCAGCATCGGCAGCAGCGAGAGCAGCGTGCCCACGACGCCGTTCGGCGTGGACACCTTGTACTCGATCTCGGGATGCGTCGCCATCAGGGCGTCAAGCGAGCCCTGCGAACCGTAGGTCGCCGTGAAGTTTCGCTTCTCGCCCACCTGGATGGGAGCGATGTCGGTGGTCTGCACGCCCGTCACGTTCACGCCCTTGGAATGCGCAAGCGACGTGTTCATCGCGTTGAACGCGGCATTGATGCCCTCGGAGGCCAGCGCGCCCACCGTCACCGCCGGATAGTATTTGCCGGTCACGGAATATTCCGCCGGCGTGTAATTGACCTCGGCCACGCGGTTTTGCTGCACCGCCGCCGTGAAATCGGAGGTCAGGAGCTGGTCGGTCTTCTGCGACTCCATGCCGCCACGCCCGAACAGCATCATGAACAGCAACAAGACGATAACCGCCGTGCTGATGATCGAAATCACCGTCGACTGGTTCGTCGGCTTGCGGAAATTGGGCTTCTTCGAGCCGCCCTCGCCGGTCCCGTTTGCTTCGTTCTTCTCGTCGTTCTCGATCTGGTCGTTCTTCTCGTCGGACATTCCGTGATTCTCTTTCGATTCTTGCGTGATTGCTCTATTGTCCGTCGACCGTGGCGTACACCGCGGGCTTCAGCACGCCCAAGTACGGCAAGTTGCGGTATCGCTCGGCGTAGTCCAAGCCATACCCGACGACGAACTCGTCCTCGATCTCGAAGCCCACATAACGGGCATCGATTTCGACCTGATTGCTCGTGTTCTTATGCAGCAAGGCTGCCACCTGCACCGATGCCGGACCCATCGCCCGCAGGTGCTCGATGGTCTTCGACAGCGTGAGGCCCGAGTCGATGATGTCCTCGGCGATGATGACGTGCTTGCCCGCGATGTCCGAGGAAACGTCTTTCTGGACGTTCAGGACCCCCGAGCTCTTCACGCCGCTGCCATAGCTCGAAATGGCCATGTAGTCCATCTCGAGGGGCAGGTGAATCTCGCGGACGAGGTCGGCCATGAAGATGGCCGCGCCGCGCAACACCGAAACGACGATGATGCCTGCTTCTTGGCCTGCATAGTCGCGCGTGATGGCCTGGCCCATCTGGGCCACACGTTCGCGCATCTCGTCCTCGGTGATGAGGACCCTCTCGATATCGGGATGCATAGCCTGCATTCATCGCGCCTTTCCCCGCTGGTAATACAAGCTACCAATATAGCAAAAGGCACCCGGCGCATTTCACGCATGCACCGGGTGCCACAAGATTCTCACGTCAACAGGCCGCTTGGGTTATCGCCGCGCGCCTGGCGGCACGCAGGACGCCTAGTCGTCGAGCAGGTCGGGGAAGAGCTCGAGCAGCTGGGTCACCGGCAAGCCGACGATGTTGTCGTAGTCGCCCTCGTAGCCCGCCACGAGCTTCGCGCCCTCGCCCTGGATGCCATAGGCGCCGGCCTTGTCGCGGCTCTCGCCCGTGCGCACGTAGGCGGCTATCTCCTCGTCGGTGAGCTCGCGGAACGTCACATTGCTCGTCACGTGGAAGTTCTTGCGGCCCATCTGCAGGTTGTCGGGGCCGTCGTACAGCAGGCGCCACACCGAAACCCCGGTTATCACCTGGTGCGTCTTGCCGGAAAGCGCGCGCAGCGTGGCCTGCGCGGTCTCGGCGCTGCGGGGCTTGCCGTAAATCTTCCCGTCGAGCACGACCATCGTGTCGGCACCGATGACGGTGGTCATGCCCAGATGCGGCTGCGCCAAGATGGTCTGCACCGCCGCGCCCGCCTTGCGCTCGGCCAGCGTCTCGGCGGCCTGGGCGGCATCGGACCCCTCTTCGTCCGACAGGCTCTCGTCGGCCTTCACCTGGAACACCTGGAACCTCACGCCCGCCTGCGCGAGCAGCTCACGGCGCCGGGGGCTTCCCGACGCGAGTACGACTTCCTTGATCATGCTATGCCTTCTTCCTGCGGATGCGGTATGCCTCCATGGGCTCGATGCGAAGCCCCTGCTTGTTGGCGCTGATGGCCAGGTTGCCCTGGATGTTGTTCGCATACCCGCTCTTGGGCGCCTCGGGGCCGAAGGCGTCGGTGATCGCCGTGATGGTCGCGGTCTCGACGCGGGCGTCGGGTCCCAGCAGGTACTGGAGCACCTGGAAGGCGACGCGCCGCTGGATGGGCAGCGCAAGCGCGCCGAACTTCGGCAGTATCACGCACCCCGCCTCGTAGTCGATCACCGCATCGCCGTCGACGTCTTCCCACACCACGAGCTCGCCGATGATGCGATTCGTGTAGGCGTCGAGCATGTCGTCCTCGTCGCCCACGAGGTTCATGCTGCGGCACAGCGTGTCGAGCAGCTGCGGGTTCTTCTGCTTCATCAGGGGCACCACCTCGCAACGCACCCATGCGCGGAAGCGGTCGGTATGCGCGTTCGTGGCATCCTCACGCCAGAGCGCCCCCTGCGCATCGCGCGCCACGGGTTGCTGCGAATCGGCGGCCTCGGCGCGCTGCTCGAGGTATGCGCGCAGCGATTCGCGGCTGGTGTCCATGAGGGGTCGCACCACGGGGCCGTTGCGGTACAGCATGCTGCGGAATCCGCCCGGGCCCGTGCCCACGATCGAGCGCATGTAGAAGCTCTCGACGCGGTCGTCTTGCGTGTGCGCCGTGAAGATGCGCCCGTCCGACAGCGGCACCGCCAGCTGCAGGCAGGCATCGCGCAACACGTCCTGGGCGGCATGGTAGCGCACCCGGCGCCCGACCGCCTCGACGTTCTCGCCCGTACGCGCGGCCTCGGCAGCCACGTCGAAGGTCACCGTCGAAAGCGGAATGGAGAGCGTCGCGGCAAGCTCGGCCACGAAGGCGGCATCGGCATCGGCATCGGCGCCGCGCAGCTGATGGTTCACATGCAGCATGAACACCGGCCCGATCACCCCTTGCGTCGAAAGCTCGCTCGCGATGTACGCGAGCGCCGTGGAGTCGGACCCACCCGACACCATCAGCACCACCGGGGCATCCGAGGTCACCAAATTCCGTTCGCGTATCGTATCCTTCGCCTGTTGCAGCACATCTACCATGGCGTCTCCTAACTTCGCTTAGCGCCCTATTCTACCGCGCTGGGCGTAAATGTCCTCCGTTGTTCCGGTGAGGATGTCGTGCGAACGCCACGCCCTACCCGCACCATGCTATATTTGGCTGCACGCGCAAGGAGGTCGCCATGTCACATTTCCTGGTCAGGCTCATCATCACGGCCATCGCCGTGAGCTTCGCCATCACGCTCATACCCTGCATCACCTTCGATTCGGGCCGCGACATGATGGCCGACATCTTCTTGCTCTCGATGTTCCTCGCGATTATCAACGTTTCGATCAAGCCGGTGCTGCAGGCCCTGAGCCTGCCGATCTCGGTGCTCACGCTCGGATTGTTCGCGCTGGTCATCAACACGGCCATGCTCTACCTGGCCGTCTGGTGCACCGCGACGTTCTTCGGCTCGGGCGCCGTCATCACCGATTTCGGCTCCGCCTTCGTGGTGAGCATCCTCATCAGCGTGGCCACGTGGTTCATCAACACCGTCACCGCATTCGACTAAACCGCATCGCGCGCGATGAGTCGGAGGACCTTTGGCTCATCGCGCGCGACATAAGGCGGGCCTGAGGGCCGCGCCACGGGACCAGTGACAAGTGCCCGGGCCGTTTGTCAACCTGGTTGACAAACGCCCCCGGGCACTTGTCAACCTCCGACTCATTCCCAAACGGAAAACGAGCCGGAGGAAACCCTCCGGCTCGCGTGCTTACAGGGGCGCGATGCGCGACAGGTCGTGCAGGTCGAACAGGCTGCCGTCTTCGCGCAACACGGGACGTATGACGCCCTTTTCAGTGATGAACCCGTTGATGAGCGACGCCGGCGTGATGTCGAACGCCGGGTTGTACACATGCGGTTCGAATTCCTCAAATGCCGCCACCTCGGTGCCATCGCGGAATTCGATGGGAATCTGCCCGCCCGCCGCGAGCGTCGGGTCGATAGTCGATGTGGGAGCCGCCACATAGAACGGGATGCGGTGATAATCGGCGGCGATGGCCAGCTGGTAAGTGCCCACCTTGTTCGCCGTGTCGCCGTTCGCGCAGATGCGGTCTGCGCCGACGATGACGGCGTCAACCAGCCCCTGCTTCATCAACATGGCCGCCATGTCGTCGCACTGCACGGTGCAGGGAACACCCGCCTGCGTCAGCTCCCAGGCCGTAAGGCGCACGCCCTGGCCCACCGGCCGCGTCTCGTCGCAATACACGTGCACGATGCGCCCCTGCTCGTATGCCGCATAGATCACGCCGAGCGCCGTCCCGTAGAACACCGTCGCGAGCGAGCCTGCATTGCAATGGGTCAGCACGCGCGACCCTTCGGGCAACAGCCGGGCGCCATTCGCCCCGATGGCCCGATTGCACGCCTCGTCGGCCTCGGCGAGCTCCTGAACGCAGGCGATGGCCACATCCGCCGCATCGTCGACACCATCTGCGGCAACGGCGGCGCCGATAGCGCGAGCCACCCGTTTCACGCCCCACGACAGGTTCACGGCGGTGGGGCGGGCCGAGGACACCTCGGCGGCGACGCGGCGCAATTCCGCCGCATACGCTTCGGGCTGCACGTCGTGCGCCTGGTTGGCCGCCCATAGCGCGATGGCACCGGCTCCCGCCACGCCGATGGCGGGCGCACCGCGCACCTCGAGCGTCTGGATGGCCTCGATAACCGCCTCGTAGGTGAACAGGGTGACGATGCGGCATTCATCCGGCAGCAACCGCTGGTCGATGATGCTCATCCCGAACCGCTCGACGCCCTCCGCATCTTCTCGCCAGCCGAACTCCAAGGTTCGGGGCAGGCTCTCAACACCCATGTTCGCTCCTTCGCATCCTAGGCGTAATCGGCTTTCAGCGCGGCAAACGCATCGCGCGAATTGCGGATCACGTCTTCGCCCACGCAATACGAAATGCGCACCCAACCGCCCACGCCGAAGCTGTCGGACGCCACGATCAGCAGCTCGTGGGTCTTCGCCTTCTCGGAAAACGCCTTCGCATCGGGCTCGAGCGCCTTCACCCACAAGTAAAACGCGCCCGCCGGCTCGATGTACTCGTACCCCAGCTCGTCGAGCATGTCGGTGAGTAGCTTGCGGTTGCGCACATAGGGTTCGACGTTCACGGGCTCGTCGATGCAGTCGGCGATGGTCTGCTGCAGCACCGTCGGCGCGCACACATAGCCAAGCGCGCGTCCGGCACCGCACACCGCCAGGTACAGGCGGCGGGCATCGGCGGCCGCAGGCGGCACCAGCACATAGCCGATGCGCTCGCCCGGCAGGCTGAACGACTTCGACCAGGAATAGCACACCAGCGTGTTCTCGTAGAGCGCGGGAACCCAGCTCGGCTGCTCATCGCCATAGGCCAGCTCGCGGTACGGCTCGTCCGAGATCAGGTAGATGGGTGCGCCGAATTCCTCTTGCTTCTCGCGCAGCATCGTGGAGAGCTCCTCGAGGTTCTGCCGCGTGTACACGGTGCCCACCGGGTTGTTCGGCGAGTTCACGACGATGGCACGGGTCTTCGCGGTGATGGCCGCACGCAGCGCGGGCACATCGAGCTGGAAGTCGGCGGGACGCGTGGGCACCTCGATGCAGGTGGCGCCCGTGTTCTCGATCCACACGCGGTATTCCGGGAAATAGGGCGCGTTCACGATGATCTCGTCGCCGGGGTTCGCAAGCGCCGTGAAGCACGCGTCGAGCGCGGCCGCGGCACCCATCGTCAGGTAAAGGTCGTCGGCGGAATAGGCGGTGCCGAACCGGCGGTTCAGGTTGTTTGCGATGGCGGCACGGCAGAACGGGTGCCCCTGGGCCGGCGAATAGCTATGCAGCTGCATCGGCGGCAACTCGGTTGCGCGCGCCATGGCCTGCGCGATGGCGTCGGGCGCGGGAACCGACGGGTTGCCCAAGCTGAAATCGAAGACGTTCTCCGCGCCGATTTCGGCCTTACGCGCCAAGCCATAGGCGAACAGCTCGCGGATGGCCGACGGCGCTGCGCCCAGTTCGTACATTTTCTCGTTCATGCATGCCTCCATGTTCGTGTGCGCTTGCTACCCGCGCACCATTCTACCGCGCTCGATGGCCCGCGCTCACCATTCCAGTTCCAAGAGATTCCCGATGGCCACGATGTATATGAGCAGCGCCTGGCGCAGGCACTCTTCCAAAACGCCCTCGTCGGCCGCGTGCATGCCGCCCACGCCCGGGGGTGCGGGAAACCGGTCTTCGTCCATCGCGCCGAAGCTCACGCCCACGGGGAAATGGTGCGCGTAAGTGCCGCCGCCCATCGTGAACAGCCGCGCCTCGCACCCCGTCGCCTGCTCGTAGGCGGCGCGCAACGCCTGCACCTCGGGCGAATCGGGCGACACCAGCAACGGCTCAACCTCGTTGATGACCTCGACCGTAGCGCCTATCGCCGCGGCCTGCGCCTCGATAGCCGCATGTAGGCCCGGCAGGCTCGCCGTGGTGGGGAAGCGCACGTCGATGGTCTGGCTGAACCGGTCGCCTGCGGTGCGCGCCATGCCGCCCACGCAGGTCAGCGGCCCAAAATCGGCATCGGCGCAGTCGATGCCGAGCCCGGCGCCATCGGTGACGGCCGTGATGCCGCGCACGAACTCGAGCCAGGCGCGCTCGTCGGAGTCGCACAGGTCGTTATCGAGCAAGTACGCCGCCAGCAGGTCGATGGCATTCACCGAGCCCTCGGGCATGGCTGCATGGCCCGACACGCCTTGCGCCCGCACGCGCGCAAGCCCGCCATAGTTGCTGCAGATATCGCCATCGAGCAGCGACGCATCCCACTCGTCGTCGACGGTGATGCCATCGGCCGCGGGCAGGCTTCCCGCCGGGCAGCGCACGATGGCCTCGGCGGAACCCGGCACGCCGTTCGGCGCCGTGCCGCCCTGGAAGGCCGCGATGATCCCGCCCGAGAGCGGCTTGCTCGTAACCCGCACTTGGAACTGGCCCTTTTCGCCATAGCACAGCGGGAAGTCGGCATCGGGCGTGAACAGGAAATCGGGGGCGGTGTGATGTTCGAGGTAATAGTCGGCATCGGCCATGCCCGTCTCTTCCGAGCAGCCGAAGATCACGCGCACGTTCACCGGGAACTCGCGCCCCTCGGCCGCCAGGCGGTCACGCCAGAAGCGCAGCGCATGGAAGCCCATCAGGAACGGCCCCTTATCGTCGGTCACGCCACGTCCGAACAGCACGTCGCCTTCGCGCGTCAGCTCGAACGGCGCGCGCGTCCATCCGTCGCCAGCCGGCACGACATCGAGATGCCCGATGATGCCCAGCTGCTTTTCCGATGCGCCTGGAATATCGAAATAGCCGCAATAGCCCTCGCAGTCGTGCATTTCAAAGCCATAGCGCGCCACCATGCGCGTCGCCTCGTCGAGCGCCGCACGCGGCCCCGGCCCGAACGGCGCGCCATCGGCAGCCTGCTTCTTGTCCTCGGAGCTATCGATTCGCACGAGCGCATCGAGGTCGGCCAGCACCGTCGGCCATTGCCCTTCCACAAATGCACGCGCATCTTCCATCACTGACTTGTTCGCCATCGCAGCTCCTTCACCGTTCGTTTTCCGTGAAACCGTTATACCAGTCTTAGCGCGATACCGGCGGCACGGCGAGGGCGATGCCGCTTACTCGACGGTGAACACCAGGTGCTTGCCAGCGCGGATGGCGCCGAGCACGAGGCCGAGTCCGACGGCGATGAGCATGAGCGTCGTGCCGAACGTGGCCGCCCAGCCGAATTCGGAAAGCGTCGAGAGCCCCACGACGCCGATGGCACCGGCGACGGTGACCGCGCTGGTGATGCGCGAGTAGATGCGCGTGTACTCGCGCGGCCCGAACAGGTAGCGTCCGATGGTGGGCGATAGCACGTCGATGGCCGCGAACGTCAGGCCGTACAGCGCGGCGCCCACATAGACGGCCAGCACCGTCGAAGGGCCGACGAGCCATACCAGCGCCAACCCCAGGAACCCACCGCCGCAGCAGATGATGGCCGAAAGCGACAGGCTCCTATCGGCCACGAAACCCATGATGATCTTGCAGGCGGCAGCCGATGCCTGCAAGCACACCGAAGCGGTCGACGCCGCCATCACCACGCCGAGCCCGCCCGTGTCGAGCACGCCCGCGGCGTCGAGGTCGTACACATAGGTCGGGAAGAACTGCCCGGCCTGGCACGAGAGGTTGAACAGCGCCGCCGCGACAAGCAGCAGGAAGAACGCCGCCGACCCGAATGCCGCCTTCCGAGGCACGCCGCGGCGCAGGGCCTCCTCGCCTGCCGCGCCCTGGGCGTTCGCGCGCCCATACGGCTGCAGGCCAAGTTCGCGCGGGTAGCTGCGAATGCAGAACAGCGTGGCCAGCACGGCCGTCGCCGCCACGGCCCCGAGGACAAGATATGCGGCGCGCCACCCCGCCCCGCCGATGATGAGGCCGCCGACGAAGTTCCACACGGCTCCGCCCACGCCCGTCATCGCCATGCAGATGCCCAGCAACAAGCCGTTGTTCGCCGTGAACCACCGGTTGATGAGCGTGGGAATGAGCAGGAAGTTCAGCGCGATGATGCCGATGCCTTCCATCAGGCCCGATAGGTAGAACTGCCATACCTCGGTGTAGCAGAAGCCCAGCAACACGCCGAGCGCGCATATGCCAACCGATAGCGTCCCGATGAGCCGCAGGTCGAACTTCTCGAGCAGGTTTCCCATGATGGGCGCCATAACCGCCGCCGTCAGGAACAAGACGGCGACATAGAACGCGAACTGGTTCGTGGCCACGCCCAGCTCGGCCGTGACCGGCGGCAC
>SUUF01000148.1:0-2247 GCA_015062635.1 Coriobacteriaceae bacterium
GCTTTCGCAGCCCCTCACCAGCAGAAGGCGTGAACCCCCACCTGCGCTTTTGCGCTTTCACAGCCTCTCACCAGCCGAAGGCGCGGGCCCCCACTTGCGCTTTCCGGGCCCATCACCGGCTGAAAGCACGAGCCCGCTCTCTAAACCCGACGCACGCAGAAAGCCCAGGGGGCACGGCGACCGGCGCGCCCACCCCCGGAAACCCGGCGCGTGCACTGGGAATCCTTTCGCCTGCTCGCCAACCCGGTTTCGCTTACGCATTCGCGTACAATGGAAGGCAGATGAAAGGAGGTGCCCGATGAGCGAGCGCGAGCGCATACGCCTGACGCATCTGACGGAAAAAGGCGGTTGAGCAGCCAAGTGGAGTCCGGGCGACCTCCAGGAGATAATGAGGCAGATCGCACCCGCCGCCGACCCCGAGCTGATGCTCGGCTTCGACACGAGCGACGACGCCGCGGTGTATCGACTCGACGACCATACGGCCGCCGTGCTGACGCTCGACTTCTTCACGCCGGTGGTGGACGACCCCTACGAATTCGGCGCCATCGCCGCCGCGAACGCGCTTTCCGACGTGTTCGCGATGGGCGGAAAGCCGCTCACGGCGTTGAACATCCTCGCCTTCCCCTGCAGCCTAGGCACCGACGTGGTGGCCGAGGTCATGCGCGGCGGGTCCGACAAGGTGCGGGAAGCGGGCGCGTTCGTCGTGGGCGGGCATTCCATCGACGATGACGAGCCAAAATACGGGCTGTCGGTGTTCGGCACCGTGCACCCCGACGCCATCGTGCGCAACCAGGGCGCGCAGGCCGGCGACGTGCTGTTCTACACGAAGCAGCTGGGCACCGGCATCTTGAACTCGGCGTTTCGCGCCGGGCTCGAGACCGACGAATCGATGCGGCCGGCCATCGAGAGCATGATGGAGCTCAACCGGGCCGGCGCCGAGGCGATGCTCGAAGCGGGCGTGCACGCGGCCACCGACGTCACGGGCTTCGGGCTGGCCGGGCACCTGCACGAGATGCTCGAGGCGAGCGGCGTGGGCGCGCGCCTGAACTGGGATGCGCTGCCGCTGTTCGACGGCGTGTGGGACTATTCGTGTGCCTATTGCCGGCCGGGCAAGAGCTTCCAGATCGTCGATTGGGCGCGCGATTTCGTGAAACGCGGCACGATGGACGCCGAAACCTACGGCAACCGGATGGGCGTGATTTGCGACCCCCAGACGAGCGGCGGCCTGCTCGTGGCCATTCCCGCAAACCGGGCCGACGATTTCGCGACGGCATTCGAGCGGCGCGCGGGTCGGCAAGCGGCGCTCATCGGCGAGGTCATCGACGCGCCGGCCGGGCTCATCTTCCTGCGCTAGGGCGCTACTCGTACAGCACAACGCGCGTGCCCACCGGCACCGTGTCGTAGATCCACTTGGCCGCGTTGAGCTTCAGTCGCACGCATCCTTCCGAGATCGCCTCGCCCAGGCGCCCGTCCTTCACATCGAAGGTGCCCTCGTCGTATTTCACGGAATGCAGCAGGTAGTTGCCGAAGAACTGCGTGTAGTAATAGCAGGTGTAGCCGTCTTTGCTGAACGAATAGCCCTTGTCGACCACATCGTAGGTGCCCAGGACCGTGGGCGATTCCGGCGCGCCGGTCGAGCAGAGCCAGTTCTTCTCGACAGCCCAGTCTTCGCCGTTCCACTTGAAGACGATGGTGCGCTTGGCCGCGATGTCGACGGCGATGAAATAATCGGTCGCGCTGCTAATCGAGCGGGCCTTCTTCAGCGCCTTCTTCACGACAGCCGCCTTCTCCTTGGCGGCCTTCGCCTTGTCCACCGCGTTCTCAGCCATCGACGCGGCGTCGGCCGATGCGTCGAGGGCGATTTGCGTCGCGCCGTTGACGGCGGTCGCCTCGAGGGAACCATTCGAGAGCGCCGTGTCGGCCGCGGCGTCGGCAGCAGCCGGAAGCTCGACAGCGAACGCAGCGGGAAGCAGCAACGACAGCCCGAGAGCGCACACCGCCAGAAGGCACGCCAAGAGCACGCCTACGACGGAAGTGGAGTTTTCTTTCGCATGTTTTGCCATCCCGGGCATTATAAAAGCCAGGTCGGGGCTTCACCATTTGCGCATGAAACCCCCATTGCACCCCAATATATCGCGCATTGCGCTTCCCCACCTACTTGCCATTGGTTTCTCGCCGCAACAGATGGTGCCCGTCACCAAGTAAAAAGCACCGTCGGGGACATACATGTGGCGACCGGGGACATAC
>SUUF01000148.1:2347-4425 GCA_015062635.1 Coriobacteriaceae bacterium
GCCCTTCCGCTCCATTCGGTTGCCAGGCGCGTATGGTCACAGCATCTCGATGAAGGCGGCCAGGCGCGTCTCGAGCTGGCCCGTGTCGCCCGTCGAATAGTCGGTCTCGAGCTTCAGGTAGGGGATGTTCGCCGCCTCGATGGCCTGCTGCATGTGCGCCGCCTCGATGTTGAAGGTGTGGCATGCGGTGAGGATGCAATCGACTACGCCATCCACCTGGTATTTCTTCGCCATCGCAAGCGTGTTCTGCAGGCGGCCGGAATTCGGGGTCATCACCGAGCAGTTGATGGACAGGTACCTGTCGGCGATGGCGCGCAGGATATCATCGGCGTCCTCCTCCACGAGCATGCGGTTCGTGCGCTCGCCCGAGCAATCGTCGAGGCATACGATCGAGCCGCCGTTTTCCTCGATGACGCGACCCACCTTGTTGATGAGCCCGCCCGACGGGCACCCGGTGAGCATGATGCGCTTGGCCGTCGGGTTGACGCCCTGCCCCGCTTCGGCAACCGCGCGATACCTGCCCGCAAGCGCGCGAACCTTCTGGGTGAACTCGCTCACATCGAAGCTGAACGTGCCGGCCATGATCGTGCTCATGAGCTCGACGCCGCCCATCGGCGCGGGGGTGGCGCGCTGCACCTCGTATAAGTCGGTGAGCGCGCGGCGCAACTCGTTGCGGCGGCGCGCGGCGGCGCGCAGGTCCGCATCAGTTATCTGGATGCCGAATCGCCGCTCGAGTTCCTCCTTGAAAAGCTTCACCTCGGCGTACCAGCTCTCGGCCTCGTGCGGACGCTGGTTGCCCTGCGGAAGATGCAGCACGTGAACGTCCTTCAGGTCGCCGAGCAGCTCGTACATCTTCTTCTTGCCATCGCAGGTGGTCTCGCCCACGATGAGGTCGCTGAAGTAGGTGAACGGGCATTTCTGCGAAAGCGCGAACCCGTAGGTCGACTTGATGAGCGGGCAGAGGTTCGCGGGGAGCATCGTCTCGGCGACCGAGACCGTCTCGTCGCTGGTGCCGCACAACCCGACCGCCGCCGCGCCCGCCGCATCGATTATCTCGAGCGGCGTATACGAGCATAGGAAGCCCACCAGGCGCCCGCCCGATTCCTTGAACTCCTTCACCTTCATGAAGCTCGCCTTGCGCTGCTCGTTGAATTCCTCGAACGTCGTCGGCAATGCGGTGTCTGTCATGGCTATCCCTTCGAGTGTCGGCCGATGCGACGGAAGCCGTGCGGCGCCGTTGCATCGCGGCGGTTGCAGATGGTTCCTAGCTCAGCGCAGCGCCGATGGCGCCGGCGTAGCGGGCCTCGGGGCAGCTGGTCACGGGTTTTCCCAGCTTGGACGCGAGGCGCTCGATGACGTACGCGTTTTCGCACAGGCCGCCGGTCAGGAAGTAGGCATCGCCCGGCACGCCCCGCACAAGCGTCACGACGCGCCCGACGACGCTCTCGATGACCCCGTTCGCGATGTTCTCGAGCGGCTCGCCGCGGCCCACGAGGCTGATGACCTCGCTTTCCGCGAACACGGTGCACATGCTCGAGATGGCGGTGGGCTCGCCGGCCGCCGCGAGCTCGGCCATACGCTGCTGGCTCACGCCCATGCGGTTCGCCATCACCTCCAAGAACTTGCCCGTGCCCGCCGAGCACTTGTCGTTCATCAGGAACTTCTTCACCTTGCCGTCGACGAGCTGGATGACCTTCGTGTCCTGCCCGCCCACATCGAGCACCGTGCCGTCGGGCCCGAACAGGTGGGTGGCGCCGCGGCCGTGGCAGGTGATCTCGGTCACCTTCTTGGCGGCGTAGGGCACCGCGATGCGTCCATAGCCCGTCGCCACCACCGGCACCTCGTTCACGTCATACCCGCGCGCGGCGAGGTCGGCCGCGACGCGCTCGGCGGTGTCGACGCTGCTGAAACCCGTCGGCGTGAGGATGGCCTCGAGCAGGCGCTCCCCCTCCATCACCACGCACTTCGTCATCGTCGAGCCGATATCCAAACCTATCTGCATTTCCATCCCCTCGCAACGGCGGCAGCCGTTCATCGTTTGCATCGCTACCTATGCACATGACAAACCCCTCCGGTGA
>SUUF01000033.1 GCA_015062635.1 Coriobacteriaceae bacterium
CCGGCGAGCAGCAGGATGGTGAGGCGAATGGAGATGAAGATGGCCATCCGCACGCCCTCTTCGCTTATTTGGATGAAGCCCCATTGCGCGAGCACGGCACCGCCTTGCACCCAAAACAGGTTGAAGAGGGCCGTGAGCACGATGATGAACGAGAGCGGCAGGATCGAGAGGAACGCCTGTCCCAGGGGAACGCGCGCGAGGAGGCACAGGACGAGCGTCGCGACAGCCACGATTCCCAGGGCGGGGAAGTTGGCCGCGTTGAACGTGATGACCATCCAGAAGATGACCCCGATGATTTTCGTGCGCGGGTCGAGATTGTGAACGACGCTGTCCGCTTCCCAATAGCGGCCGAAGAGTGCTTGCTGTGCCATGGGCTACTCCGCTTCGGCCTGGCGGTATCGAAGGGCGATGGCATCCGCCAGCGAATCGAGCGTGGGCAGGCCGTCGGGTTGCGCGAGGGTAACGCCCCGCTTGGCAAGGTTGTTGGCAAGCGAGACCGCTTGCGGCACGCCCAAGCCGATGGCGCGCATGCCTGCCTCGTCGGCGAAGACCTCGTCGGGGGTGCCGAGCGCGTGCATGTGGCCGTTGTTCAACACGAGGATGCGGTCGCAGAGCTGTGCGAGGTCGTCCATGTTATGCGAGACGATGGCGACGGTGAGCCACTGTTCGCGATGCAATTCCACCACGAGGTCGAGGAACGAGCGCTTCGCCTTCGGGTCGAGGCCCGCCACCGGCTCATCGAGGATGAGCGTCGTGGGCCGCATGGCCAAGACGCCGGCGAATGCCACGCGGCGTTGCTGGCCGCCGGAAAGCGCGAAGGGGTTGCGGCTTCCAAGAGCGTCGACGTCGAGGTGCACCATCGCAAGGCCCTCGCGCACGCGGGCGTCCACTTCCTCGGCGGAAAGCCCCAGGTTGCGCGGCCCGAACGCGACGTCTTCATATACCGTGGCGGCAAAGAGCTGCCGCTCGGGATACTGGAACACCACGCCCACGTCACGGCGCGCCTCGTTTGCGGCTTTCTTGTCGGCCAGGTTGTGGCCGTTTGCATACACGGTGCCGTAGGTGGGCTGAAGCAGGCCGTTTGCCAGCTGGATGAGGGTGCTCTTGCCGCTGCCGGTATGCCCGGCGATGCCGAACAGCTCGCCGTCTTCCAAGCGGAAGCTCAGGTCGGCAAGCGCCCAGCGGTCATCGGGCGAACGGCCCCAATCGGCGGGAGGCATCTCGGCGGACCCCGAGCGCCCCTTGCGGCGGCTGCGTTTCACCGCTTCATAGGTGAAGGACACGCTTTCGAATTCGATCATCGCGCCTCACCTCCATGCAGGAGCCCCGCCAGCTCTTCCTCGAGCTCGGCTGCGTCAACGTGCGTATGCACGGGAACGCCCCGCTCTTGAAGCGCGCGGCTCATCGTGACGGCGAAGGGAACCTCGAGCGAAAGGCGTTCGAGCACTTCGAATTGCGTGAGCACCTCTTCCGGCGTCCCTTCGAGGGCGATGTGCCCGCCGTCGAGCACGACGATGCGGTCGGCAAGCGCCGCCTCCTCCATGAAATGCGTGATGACGATGATGGTGAGGCCGGCATCGTTGAGCTCGCGGCACACGCGCATCAACCCGGCGCGTCCGCGCGGATCGAGCATCGCGCTCGCCTCGTCGAAGACGAGGATTTTCGGCTCCATGGCAAGCACGCCCGCGACGGCGACGCGTTGCTTTTGCCCGCCGGAAAGGTTTGCGGTCTCGCGCGTCTCGAACCCCTGCAGGCCGACCTGCTTCAAGGCGGCGGTCACGCGCTGCCGCAGCTCTTCGGTGGGCACGCCGAGGTTTTCGGGCCCGAAGGCGACGTCGTTCTCGATGACGCTTGCCACGATCTGGTCGTCGGGATTTTGGAAGACCATGCCCGCGTTGCTGCGGATGATGTAGGCATTGGCCGGGTCGGCAGTATCGTATCCGAGCACGTGCACCGAGCCCGCATCGGGCGCCAGCAGTGCGTTGACATGCTTGGCAAACGTGGACTTGCCGCTTCCGTTTCCGCCGAGCACGCAGAGGAATTCCCCTTCGCGGACATTCAGCGTTATGCCTTCAAATGCGTTGGTCTTCCCATCGTACGTGAAAGCTGCGTCATTGAACTGGATTACGTATTCGGGCATCGGTCCCCCTGTGCGAGCTTAACGGCCCCGCACCTGGTTCTTTTCCGGCGTGATGAGGTTCGAGATGCTCTTGTACACAATGCCGGTGAGGATGCTCACCACGATGGCCTTGATGATGTTGAAGGGCAGGATGGCGGGCACGATGAGCCCGACGACGGCGTCGAAGGGGATGCCGTAGAACATCGGGTCGATGATGAGGTTGGCTACGATGGCGGCCACGACCAGCAGGACGGCGGAGATGACCATGCCGGTGACGGCGCCCTTGAACGTGCGGTTGCGCTGGTAGATGGCGGAAGCCGGCAGGATGAACGCGCAGGCCACGATGATGTTCATGATGGCGCCCACCCAGTTGCCGTCGATGGCGGCGTGCGCCACGGCATAGACGATGCCCACGAGGATGCCGGGGCCGGCGCCGTAGGCGAAGCCGACGACCGCGGCCGGGACGAGCGCGATGTCGAGCTTCAGGAACGAGGCGGCGGGCATGATGGGGAACTCGATGAAGCTGAGCAGGATGGCGATGGCGCCCATGAGGGCCATCGTGACGAGTTGCTTCGTGCTCCAGCGATTGGTGTTCTGGAATTGCAGGTCGTTGTTAGCAGGCATGTTCGCTCCCTGGTGAAGACAATAATCTCGGCGATTATACCCTAAGACGACTGGCATGGGCGTGTCGCTGCGATGCGCGGCGGAGGTTTGGGGCACTATTGCCGATGTGCGGTTACTTCAGGTGCCAGGCGATGAGGTAGTCGGCCACCTCGCCATACGATTTCACGCCCGATTCCTCTGAAAACGTTTTCAGGTAGGCGTCGTTGACGGCGACGCCCACATCTTCGGCGGGTCCTTCGTATGCCTGATAGTGCTCTGCCGTGCAATAGCGATCGAAGAGCACGAGCCGCGCCCCGTAGGTTTTCGTGTTCGAGGGATCAACTTCGGCGCCGATGGCCGTTTCGATGAGGCTTTGCGCACGTTGCGGGTAGTTGGCGGCAAGTGCGTTCAAGCAGTAGCAGAACGCCTCGTAATACCCGGAATATGCGAAGCGCACGTCGTCGCTGGCTTCGCATGCCAGGAACCCGGCGAAATTGGCTTCCTGCTCGCTCGCGATGCCCAGGCGATGCGCGGCTTCGTGGCACATGATGAACGGTTCTTCGGCGATCGCGATGTTCGATGGCACGTTGGCCTCGCCGGTGAAGGGCCAGAAGATGCCCGTGTGGCCGGAATAGAGAAGGGGCTCGCCGGCCACGAGGAGCTCCTTGACCGGCGCCGTGCTGCCTTCGAAGAGGGGGTATGTACTTGAGAGCGGTTCATAGCCGGCGCCGGCAATCGTGGCGAGTTCATGGAAATCCTGCCGTTCGAGCGTCATGTCCTCATCGCGCGGCACCTGCGCTGCGAGGGCGCCGGCCTGCTCCAGATAGTAGGCAGTGGCGGCTTCGAGCTCGTCGGCGGAGTATTCGCGTATCTCGATTCCCAGCTCGTCGGAAAGCGGCGGCGCATAATGGTTCAACCCCCAAGCCCCCACCAGGAACAGCAGCATCGCCGCGACGATGATGCAGACGTTTGCGAGCCACGCAACGAGCGAGCGTTTTTTCACCAGGCAGAACACGAACGTGGCCACCAGCGCTATGGCCAGGGGAATGGCCAGGATATCCCACAGCGAGAAGGGGGCGATGCCCGATAGGGCGGCGAGCGCGCCTTCGAGCCCTTTCGAGAAGGCCCGGTAGCCGGGGAAGAACGCGTTGCCCGCTTGTTGGAAGATCGCCATGAGCCCGCCGGCGGCAACGAGCAATCCTCCCGCTATGCAAAAGCGCGGCCATAACCGAGCTGGTCTCGATGGTGCTGCGTTATGTGCATTCGAGGCGTTCATGAGCCTATTGTGGCAAAACAACGCGCGGTTTTCCATGCGGGAACGAAATGCCCGGCCACCTGCTGAAGGACGGTGGCCGGGCATTGAAGTCGGGGGGTGGGGCAGGCGCTTTGCAACGCCTGCCCATGGGTTGGGATTACGAATTCTTCAGGATGATGTTGCCCATGAGGGCGGCCGTCTCGTCGATGCGGTCGGCGCAGTTCTCGACGTGCTCGAAGATGTCGGACCACACCATCAGGCGCACGGGGTTCTCGTGCTCTTCGGTGTACAGGCGGCGCATCGTCTGCATGTAGGCCTCGTCGGCGTCTTCTTCGACAGTGTTCACCTTCTCCATGTGCTCGATGAAGGCGCCGAATTTCTTGAAGCTCTGGAATTCGCCCATGGCCTCGAGCAGGATGCCGGTCGACTTTTGCAGCAATTCAGCCAGCGGGATGAGGTCGGGGTGCATGAATCGCACATCGAACATGTACAGGCGCTGGATGACCTCTTCGATGCTGTCGACGATATCGTCGAGTGCGTTCGTGATCTCGATGATGTCGGTTCGGTCGAACGGCGTGACGAAGTCGACGTCGATGGCATGCAGCACGGCATGGTTGATGTTGTCGGCTTCGTGCTCGATTTCGTGCGCGCGGGGCAGGTAATCGGCGATGTCGGCCGCCGTCGTGAAATTCTGCGCGACTTCGAGCAGCAGCGAAGACTCCTTATGCGCGAGTTCCGCCTGCGTTTGGAATGCCACGTAGTAATCGAGTTTCGATTTGCCTACCTTGGTCTTTGCCATGTCAATCCTCCGTTTCGAAGCGGATATGCGGGTGTCGACTCGAATATCCGGGGTTTACAAGATCATGAAGAAGATTTCTGCGAACAGCCATCCCATGAGGCCGCAGCAGGGGAAGGTGAAAATCCAGGTGAGCACCATGTCCCACGCCAAGCTCCATTTCACGGCGCGGGCGCGTCGGGCGGCGCCGACGCCCATGATGGCGGTGGTGTTCGCGTGGGTGGTGGAAACCGGCATGCCGGTGAACGTGGCGGTGATGAGGCAGAGCACCGAGCTGGCGGAAGCCGCGCAGCCCTGGTACGGCTCGAGCTTCGTGATGTTCATGCCCACATTCTTGATGATGCGCTCGCCGCCGATGGCCGTGCCCGAACCCATGAAGATGGCCACCATGAGCATGAGCCAGACGGGCATGCCCGAAAGGTCGGCTGCGCCCGAAACGTCGTTGCCGAGCGAAAGCGCGATGGCGAGCACGAGGATCGAGAGGAATTTCTGACCGTCCTGCGCGCCGTGCATGAAAGCGGCAGCGGCAGATGTGGCGATCTGCGCATAGCGGAATCCCTTGTCGACCTGACGGCGTCCTGCCTGCGTGAGGCCGGCTTGGATGCCCTTCGCACCGAGCCAGCCCAAACCGAAGCCCATGAAGGTCGAGAGCAAGATGCCGTAGATGACCTTCGCCCATTCGGCTCCGTTGACGCCGGCGATGCCGCCTTGCAACGCGATGGCGGCGCCGGTGAGGCCCGCGATGAGGCTATGGCTTTGCGAGGCGGGCAGGCCGAACCACCAGGCGGCCACGCCCCACACGATGATGGCGACCATCGCGGCGAGCACGGCGACGAGGGCGGTATGCGAATCGCCCCCGAAATCGACCATGTTGAAGATGGTGTCGGCGACCGCCGTATTGAACATGCTGATGACGATGAGCCCGATGAAGTTGCAGCTTGCGGCCATGAGGATGGCGTGCCGCGGTTTCATGCTGCGCGTCGAGACGACGGTCGAGATTGCGTTTGGCGCATCGGTGGCACCGTTCACGACGATAATGACGAGATTCAAGATGACGACGACGGTCATCATCGGCTCCTGGACGAGGAGCGTGAGGAACGTACCGAAATCGAAGTCCACAGAAGCCTTCCCCTAATTTGCCAACGGCCCCAGGGGTGGGGCCGTTGGCTGTTATAAGATGCGGAGTCAATCCTATGGGGGAAACCTGAGAATTATCTGAGAATGGATCCCGGCGAGCACTTGACATCGCCGGGATATGCCTTCAGGCTTTGTTATTTCACGATTTTGGCGTCGCTGCGCAGCCCTTTGGCCTTCAGGGCCTTCTTATAGAGTTTCTGATAGCTGGCGTTCGACTTGCCGCATTTCACCTTTACGCCGGAGACGCCGGCCTTGGCGAATGCCTTCGCGCCGATCTCCACGTCGTCAAGGTAGTAGCCCTTCTTGTTCTTCTCGATGTCGACGGCCTCACTCGCGCCCATGTTGATGGTCTTCAGCTTGCTGCATCCGTAAAAGGCCTTCGCCCAAATCTCGTCAACGTGCTTGCCGAGCGTGATGGCGGTTATCTTGTGGCCCTTCGTATTGTTGAACGCGTTCTTGCCGATGACCTCGACCTCGAAGCTTTCGCCCTTGTATTTCACGATGTTGATGACGGGTTTGGTGTTGCTCGAACCGTACTTCACCAAGATGACCTCGCCGATTTCGCTGCTGTTCTCATAGGCTTCGGTGACCTTGTAGGTGTTGCCGTCTTTCTTGAACGTGTCGTTCACTCCGAGCGCCTGCGCCTGGCCGGCGCCGATGCCCATGAACGCCAGCGCGAGGACGAGGGCGATTGCCGCCATTGCCGTGGTAGTTGCTATCCCGCGATATGCCTTGATCATCGGGGGACCTCCTTTTCCGCTGACGTATCGTGTCTACATGCATATAACCATTTACCCATAAGGAACCGGTAAGAACAACGGCCACATTCTGAGGATAGCCTGAGAAACGGCTCGGCTTTGCCCAAATCGGCTCAGGTGAGGTTGTACTAATATGGGTGTATCCGGGCAAGGAGGTGCACGATGCGTATTCTCGTGGTGGAAGACGAGGCCAGGATGGCGACATATCTCGAGAAATGCCTCGTGGCCGAGGGTTTCGACGTGGACGTCGCCGGCGATGGCGAACTGGCGCTGGAACGGGCGCTTGCCGGGGGCTACGATGCCATTACCCTCGACATCATGCTCCCGAAGATGAACGGCTACGCGGTGTGCCGCGAGCTGCGCAAGGCAGGCGTGGACGTTCCCATCCTGATGCTCACGGCGAAAGACGGCGAATACGATGAGGCCGATGCCCTCGATATCGGAGCGGATGATTTCCTGCGCAAGCCGTTCTCCGTGGTCGTGCTTGTCGCGCGTTTGCGTGCTCTGCTGCGTCGTGGCGAGGCCCGCTCGGCGACGCTCACGTTTTCCGATTTGTCGCTTTCGCCCAAATCGAAGTCGGTTTCGCGTGATGGCAGCGAGCTCGAGCTTACGCCGCGCGAGTTCGCGCTGATGGAATACTTCCTATACAACGCCGGAAACACCCTCTCGAAGGCGCAGCTGCTCGAGCATGTGTGGGGTGCCGGTTTCGCCGGCGATCCGAACGTCGTCGAGGTGTATGTGGGCTATCTGCGCAAGAAGCTCGACTCCGTCCCCGGAAAGGCGCGCATCCAGACAGTGCGCGGCCGGGGCTATCGGCTGACGGAGGATTAACGGGTGAGGCGCTTCGCCGGCATACGCGCGCAGGTGACCATCATCACCCTCGTGGTATGTGCATTGGCCATGGCTGGAGTGCTTGGCCTTACGGCTTACGCGGCGTGGTCATCGATGGAACACATCATCAACCAGTCGCTCGAGGAGCGGCTCGACCGCGCGCAAGAACTCGTTGTCCAGGGAGAATTCCAGCAGGCCATCGACCACGCGGGCATCGAGTTGCTCCAGGTCATCGACAAGAATGGCCATGTAATCGCATCGACGCCCAATATTCAGGGCTATTCGGCCATCAAGGGCGATGATGACGACACGTACGAGGTCGACGACCTCGAGTTCGACGAGGACGATTTCGACGAGGATGACGTTGACGACGACGATGCGGTGCGCTTGCCGACATCGGGCGCAGGTGCCGGCTCCACCACGCGGCAACAGGCTGATGCCGACTCCGACGATGACGATTGGGATGATGCCGACGACGATTCTGCCGCTGGCAGATACGACGGCGACGACGATGATGACGACGATGCGTATCGCGGGGGAAATGCCGGCGCCTCAGCAGATGCCGATGACGATGATGACGCTGACGATGCCGATGACGATGCGGATGATGACGCCGACGACGATGATGACGACCGTCCGGCTGCGAAGGCGAAGAAGCTCTCGTGGATTGCTGGCATCATCGGTCCCTCGATCGCGTATGCCGAAGAGCCGGTGGACGTCCATTCTGTCGTCGCGTCGAATGTGCTGGGAATCCCGGGTCCGTTCCTCGTGATGAAGCGCACCGTGGAGTCGCCTATCGGTGCGGTGACGCTTGCGGCCATGACCTCGCTTTCCCCCGCAGTCGAAACAGCACAGCGAACGGCCTATCTGGTCGCCATCTTGCTGTTGGCACTGCTGGTGCTCGCCGGGTTCTTCGCCTGGCACATGACGGGGCACACCCTGCGGCCGGTCGACCAGATGCGCCACGAGGTGGAGTCCATTTCGGCGCGTGACGTGCAAGGCCGCATCACGCCCCCGGCAAACGACCCCGACCTTTCGCGTTTGGCCATCACATTCAACGGCCTGCTCTCGCGTATTCAGGCATCGGTTGAAGAGCAGAAACGATTCGTGTCGGACGCTTCGCATGAGCTCAAGAGCCCGATTGCCTCGATTGGCCTCATCCTCGAGACCCTGAAAAACCATCCGGAAAGCGTCGACCGCGTCGAGGCGCTTGCCGACCTGACCGCTGAAAACGCGCGTCTCTCGCAGATCGTGGGCGACTTGCTGGTGCTCGCTCGCCAAGACGAAGGGCGCCTGGCGGTGGAGTTCGTCCCCGTCGATTTCAACGACATGCTCTACGAAGAGGTCGCCTCGTTGCGTCAACGGCATCCGGTTAGCGTCGACGCGTCGGGCGTGCAGCCGGTCATCGGCGAGTGCGACCCGAAACTGTTGAGCCACGCGGTGCGCAATTTGCTCGATAACGCTGCCCGCTATGCAACATCGAAGGTGGCGGTATCGTGCCAAGAGATCGACGGGACGATACGCATCGTCGTGAGCGACGACGGCCCGGGTATTCCGCCGGAAGACCGCGAGCGCGTATTCGGCCGCTTCGTGCGTCTGGAAGAAGGCCGCGAGCGCAAGACCGGCAGCACGGGGCTCGGCCTTTCGGTGGTGCGCGGCAACGTCGAGCACCTAAATGGGCGCGTGTATTTCGCCGAGCCCGAGATCGGCGGCGCCACCGCCGTTATCGAATTGCCGCTGCGTTAGGGCGACGCTTTCCAGATAGTGTCCTGTGACGCCCCCGTGATTCGCTGCGCGTGGTAGAATTCCCGGCGTAAGCCCAATCGAAGCTGGATTTGGGGGTTTGGGCGTGGATAAGTTCTTCAAGATTTCCGAACGTGGCAGCACCGTAGGGCGCGAGGTCATCGGCGGCCTCACGACGTTCTTGGCGATGGCCTACATCATCGCCGTGAACCCGGCCATCCTCGTGGATGCGGGCATCCCGTTCGAGGCGGCGCTCACGGCCACATGCTTCGGCGCAGCCGTTATGACCATCATGATGGGCCTTATCGCGAACCGGCCGCTTGCACTGGCGGCAGGTATGGGCATCAACGCCATCGTCGCGTACACGCTGGTGCTCGGGCAAGGCGTCGACTGGCGCGTCGCCATGAGCGTGGTGCTGCTCGAAGGTGTGGTCATCCTCATTTTGGTGCTGTGTGGCCTGCGTAAACGCATCATGCACGCCATACCGGTCGATATCCGCCTGGCTATCGGCATCGGCATCGGGTTGTTCATCGCGTTCATCGGGCTTAAGGGCGGCGGCATCATCGCCGATAGCGAGTCGACGTTCATCACGGTGGGCGCGCTCACCTCGCCGGTGTGCATCGTCTCGATTTGCTCCATCGTGCTCGCCATCGTGTTGACGGTCATGAAGGTTCCCGGCGCATTGCTCCTTTCGATCATCCTCGCCACCATCATCGGCGTGCCGCTCGGCGTGACCACCGTTCCCACCGAGTGGAATTTCGGCCTCGACTTCTCGACCTTCGGGGCGCCATTGCAAATGGACCCGAACACCAACGGCATTGCGCTGTTAACGGTTTTCGCCCAGCCCGCGCTGCTGCTTGCCGTGTTTGCCTTGCTGATGAGCGACTTCTTCGACACCATGGGCACGGTCGTGGCCGTGGGCAAGCAGGGCGACTTCCTCGATGAGCGCGGCGATGTCGACAACATCCAGTCCATCCTGACCATCGACTCCATCGGCGCGATTCTCGGCGGCTTCATGGGCGCGAGCTCCCAAACGACGTTCGTCGAGTCGGCATCGGGTGCGGCGGCAGGTGCCCGCACGGGCCTGTCGAGCATCATCGTCGGCTTGCTGTTCTTCGTGTTCGCATTTTTCGCGCCTATCGTCGGCATGGTCTCGGGGTCGGCCACCTGCGGTGCCCTCACCGTGGTGGGTTACCTGATGATGACGAGCATCGGCGACATCGATTGGTCGCGCATCGAGCTGGCATTCCCCTCGTTCCTTATCGTCATCGTCATCCCGTTCACCTATTCCATCACGAACGGCATTGGCATGGGGTTCATCTCGTATGTCCTCATCATGGTCGTGACGGGTAGGGCGAAGGACGTGAAGCCGCTCATGTGGGCCGCCTCGCTCGCTTTCCTCGCGATGTTCATTTTCACGTAAGCCACAAGGCAGTTGGAACCACCGGATAGAAAGCAGATTCCCATGCCAAGCTTCGATTACAACTCCCTCATCATCGACATCCCCGATTACCCGAAGCCGGGTGTTGTTTTCAAGGACATCACGCCGCTGCTGGCCGATGCGGCGGGTTTCAACGCCGTCACGCATGCCATTGCCGACCATTTCCGCTTCTATGGCGTGTCCAAGGTCATCGGCGCCGAGGCGCGTGGCTTCATGGTGGGCGCTCCGGTCGCGCACGAGCTGGGGGCCGGTTTCGTACCCGCGCGCAAGCCGGGCAAGCTTCCGCGCGAAGTCGTGGAAGAAGAGTACGATTTGGAATACGGCACTGCGACGCTGCAGATCCACAAGGATTCGCTTGGCCCGGGCGACCGCGTGATAGTCGTGGACGACCTGGTGGCTACGGGCGGCACGATGGTCGCGCAGATGGACCTGGTTCGCAGCCTGGGTGCCGAGCTCGTGGGCATCGCCTGCCTGATGGAGCTCGAGTTCCTGCATCCGCGCGATATCCTGGCGAAGGCCGATGCGCCCGAGTTGTATTCGATCGTTAAGGTGAAGTAAGCGTTTTACGCGAACGATTTGGCTGCAGGGCCCGCCCTGCATCGAGAAGCGCCCCGCAATGAGGCGCTTCTCGCGTTTTCGGCATGTGTGGTGGGCGATTCCTCTAGGCCAGGGGAAGGCCTCCGGCTTGCTGGACGCCGGGGACGGCGGGGATGGTCGCGAATCCGCGTTCGAGGTCGTCGTCGGTGGGGATGGTGTCGACCATCTTCCCGGCGTTATAGGCGTCGTAGGCGGTCATGTCGAAATAACCAGTGCCCGTCAGCCCGAAGAGGATGACTTTCTCCTCGCCGGTTTCCTTGCATTTCAGGGCCTCGTCGATGGCCACGCGAATGGCATGCGCGCTTTCCGGCGCAGGTAAGATGGTTTCGAGCTTCGCAAACTGCTCGGCGGCGGCGAAGACGTCGGTTTGCTTCACGGCGACGGCGTCCATGTAGCCGTCGTGCTTGAGCTTGGAGATAATCGGGCTCATGCCGTGATATCGAAGGCCGCCGGCATGGTCGGGGCTCGGGATGAATCCGTTGCCGAGCGTGTACATCTTCACGAGCGGGCAGGTTTGGCCGGTGTCCGCGAAATCGTAGGCGTACCGGCCGCGCGTGAGGCTCGGGCAGCTGGCAGGTTCGACCGCGATGAACTGGGTGTCGGGATGTTCGCCGGTGATCTTGTCGCGCATGAAGGGCGCGATGAGCCCGCCGAGATTCGAGCCGCCGCCGGCGCATCCGATGACGATGTCGGGATATTCGCCAAGTTCCGAGAGCGCCTCGTAGCTTTCAAGGCCGACCACCGATTGATGCAACACCACCTGGTTCAACACGCTGCCCAGCTGGTAGCGGCCCTTGTTTTCCGGAACGTTCAGCGCCCGCTCGACCGCCTCCGAGATGGCGGTGCCAAGCGAGCCCGTGCGGTTTTCCTCGCGCTCGAGCATCTTGCGGCCGATGGCGGTCTGGTCGGATGGCGAGGGGGTCACGTTTGCCCCGTAGGTTTGCATCACCGTGCGGCGGAAGGGTTTCTGCTCGTAAGAGGCGCGCACCATGAACACGTCGCAGTCAAGCCCGAAATGAGCGGCGGCTTCCGAGAGGGCGGTTCCCCATTGACCGGCGCCGGTTTCGGTGGTGATGGTGCTCAGGCCTTGCTGTTGCGCGTAATAGGCTTGCGCGAGAGCCGAATTGAGCTTGTGGGAACCCGAGGTGTTGTTGCCCTCGAACTTGTAGTAGATCTTCGCGGGCGTGTCCAAGGCGGCTTCGAGGTTATAGGCGCGGCAAAGCGGGCTCGGGCGGTATACGCGGTACATCTCGCGCACGCCTTCGGGGATGTCGATGTAGGGCGTGTCGTTGTCGAGTTCCTGGCGCACGAGCTCCTCGGCGAACACGGGGGCAAGGTGCTCGAACTGAGCGACGGTGCCATCGGGCAAGCGCATGGGCTCGGGCTTTTCGGGCATGTCGGCGCGCAGATTGTAGTACTGCGTGGGAATCTGCCCTTCGCGCAGGTACAGGCGGTACGGCTGGGTTGCGTTCTCGGTCATTTCTCTTCGCTCCTTTCGCCCCGTGGGGCTTGTCGTGCGGGCCGCCCTGTCGGGAGGCCGCCCGTCTTGTCAATCGAGGAGGGAGAGAAAAAGCCCGTCCTCGATTCCTTGCGGACTCAAGGACGGGCTTCGAAATACGAGGCTCGCGGTGCCACCTTGATTCACGGTTTCCCGTGCGCTTAGCGGAATGCCGACACATTCCCGGCTGTGACGTCGCCTACACGTCGCGGCATTTCCGCCGCGCCCTCGGTGGCCCATTTGCCGGATTGCCGCTGCCCGGATCTCAGCTCCCCAGGCTCTCTGTGAGCACATCTTCCGACGTTACTTCCACGTCATCGGTTTAGCGTAGCAGTTTAGCCGACTAAAGCGTCTTGTCAAGTGGTTTTTCGAGGTGTCGTTTACGTGCGGGCTTGCTGCTCTTGGCCCCTGGCTTCCTCTGCCATGTCGGCTCCTTCCCGCCCTTTCCGGGCATGAAAAAGGGCGCTTTCCGCGCCCGTGGTCAGTTGCGGGGGGTGTTTGCCCCGCATATGAAAAAAGCGCCCCGAAGGACGCTTGATTCCGAAATGAAATGCGGTGTTTCTGGTAACGAAAAACGCCCCTGAGCAGGGGTGTTGAACGTTCATGGTGGGCGATGAGGGATTTGCACGCATCCGCTTCGCGGATCCGCCGGCCTGCGCCCCGCTTCGCGGTGCTCGGCCCCAAAATGCCCGCTGGGCATTTTGCCCCGAAGGGTTCAAATCCATGCGGTGTTTCCGATAATGAAAACGCCCCTGGTTAGGGGCGTTGTGTGAACATGGTGGGCGATGAGGGATTTGCGCGCATCCGCTTCGCGGATCCGCCGGCCTGCGCCCCGCTTCGCGGTGCTCGGCCTCGAGATGCCCACAGGGCATCTCGACCCTCGCGGGTTCAAATCCCTGTGGTGTTATCAGTAATGAAAAACGCCCCTGAGTAGGGGCGTTTCGTGTTCATGGTGGGCGATGAGGGATTTGAACCCCCGACCCACTGCTTGTAAGCTAGGCCGGGTGGCGAAACCAGCCGAAATGGCTCGAAGCCATACGCGCAGGTAAAAGCGATAATCCCGAAGCCAAGCGCAACCACGTAAAACCTCGAATCTTGCAGCGATTTGCTCACGATTTGCTCACGATTTGCTCAGGCTTTCGAGCATGAAAAAGAGGACCCCCGGCATCTGTTCGGGGGTCCTCATCGGTATGGCCGCGCGCCGTAGGAAGGAAGGGAATGCGCGGGCCAATCGGGATTGCGTGCGCTCAGTATCGCTTGCCCTGGTACGTGACCTCCGAAGGGTCTACGGCCTCGCCGCGATTGTCGAAGTAGCCGCCGCATCTGAGGCAGCGGTGGAACGAGCGCGTGTTCTGGCCGCGCTCGTCGCACTCGGAGCGGATGTACTGCGTCCGGGCATCAGGCGCGCACCACGGGCAAGGGGCCTCGGGCGTGGAAACCGTGACGCCCCGCCATTCGGTCGGTTTAACCGCGCATGATTCCTGGGTGTCTTGCCATGCCATCTACATCGCCTCCTTGCCGTACCACGTCGCAACGGGGTTGCCGTAGAGGTCCTGCTGCCTCTTGCGCAGCAGCTCCCGGATTGCGGGGTCTGGTCGTAGCTCCTCGGGGATGCTCTCCCGGCGCTCAAGCTCAGCCGTGTAGGCGGCTATGGTCGCTTTAAGCTCCGCATCGCTCTTACCCTTGATGTTCTCGGTCATGCCGTTCTCCTATCTATGCTCTCTCGCTCTTTCCTAAGCCTCGCGTGTATCGCGTCGGCATCGTCAATCGTGTGATGAGGTGCCGCCCTGGCCTTGCACTCCTCGTCGGTCATGCGCCTGGGGATGCCTAGGTCGAAGTCCACGACCTTGGCTCCCATGCGCTCGCCGTATGGCGTGAGCTGCCCGGGTGCGAGCAGATGCAGGTGTCCCTGCTCGTCGGTGTAGCGGTTCGGGTGGTTCGGGTGGTCGGGCCTGTAGTACATCGCGCCGCCCGCCTCCACGGCCTCCAAGCGTTTCGTCAGACGCTCATACATCCCGGCTCGCCTCCTCTAGCGCGGTCAGCGATTGGAGCACGTCGGCGAACTCGGAGTATCGGAGGTTCTGGTCGAGCACGGCCCGCGCCGCCTGAACCCGCGCGCTCTCGGACTCGCCGCTCCTTGCGACGTCGAGCAAGCTGTCGATGGCGGCGTCGGCCCCCTTTGACAGCTTCGCCGACGCATTGGCGATGAGGTCGCGGAGCGCCGCCTGGTATGCCGCCTTGAATCGCTTGTCCTCGCTCAGCCATCTTTTGATGCTGCGCTCGCCCACTTGGGCGGCCTTCGCGGCCTCGGCCTGCGTGCGGGCCGTCAGGAGCGCCGCGATGGCCTTCTTCTGCTTGGGCGTGAGGTCGGCCCCGGCTGGCATCTGGTGGCCCGTCATTCGGCCTCCTCGCGTTCCTTGCGCCTCTTCAGGTCCGTGCGCCTCTTCCTGGCCGTGATTCCCTCCTGGACCGCCGCCAGCTCAGCGGTTGCCTGTTCATACGCCGACGTCTGCAAGCGCAGGCGGCAGGTTTCGCAGATTCCGAGCGCCGCGCCCCTTGTTCCCGGCGTGACGTATCGGCGCGCGCATCGCGGGCATAGTTCGGCGTGGGGGTCGAGCAGCGCCGCGACCGCCCGCTCGTAAGCCGCTGCGAAACGCTCGTCCATCGTCTTGTTCTTACTCATCGCCCCTACCTCCATTCCGACTCTTCGAGCCAATAAGTGCGCCCGGTTTCAGGGCATCTCATGCGCTCCATGCCTTCCTCGCCTTCGAGGTCGTGGAGCTGGCCGCAGGCAGGGCAGGGAGGCAAATCCGTAGGTTCCCTTCCCCCTGGTACCCCCATCCTTCCTAGTGCGTTTGCTTTGGGTGATGTTGCGGGTACCTTGCTAATATCGGTACCCTTATTGCTACCCTTACCGTTACGGTTACCCTTATCCTTACTGGCTAACGCCTCGCTAATGTTCGCCTGCTGTTCGGCTAACTCTCGACTAACCGTGTATTTGGAGCGACAAACTTCCCCTTCGAACGCCAGCTCCCCCGGCCTCTTGTTCCAAAGATTCGCGAAGGATTTCTTCATGCCGTCATTCGAGGGCACGTTGTTGTGCTCGTAGTAGTGGGCCACGAACCAACGCTCCCCCAGTTGGAGTAGGTACCCGGCTTTGCGAAGCTCCTCTAGCTCGTCCGCTCCGAAGCCATAGCCCCTGGCGAGCCTGCGCGCTCCCGAAAGCTCGCCCAGCGTATCGGCGTCGAGATTCAGGTGGAAGTAGAGGGCCTGGCTTTCGACGCTCAAGCCCATGAACTCGTCGGAGTTCACCACATGCTCGGAGAACATCGTCTTGCCTTTACCCATTTGCAACGCCCTCCACGATGCCAAAGTGGTCGGAGCGGATGCCGTAGATTTCGTCTAACTCCTCGGCCCGTCGAATCCGCAGCCACTTACGCAGCTCCGGGTAATCCCGCCATAGCTCCCGGCCCCAGACCGGGCCGAAGTGGTCGTTCACCTTGACGGGCTGGCCGTGGCGGTTCACACGGTCTTTCTCGCGAATCCGCACGATGTAGCTGTGTACGGAAATAGGCCTCTCGGCTGCGGCGTCGGCGATGGCCTGCTTCACGATGCGCTCGCGGTGAAGCTCGGGGTTCTCGCGTTTCCACTCTTGGGCGGCGGCGATATCGAGGAGGGCGCTGTTCTTACTCATGGCTCTCGTCCCCCTCTAGGAACGCAGCCGCAGCCGCAAGCGGAATCCGCCATCGCGAGCCAATCTTGACCGCGTGGATGCGCCCGTCCCGGCACATCTCGCGGATGCGGACCGGATGCGCGCCGCTCTCGAATGCAAGTTCGTCGGGGGATAGTGTGGCCCCGTGCCGACGCTCAAGAACCGCGAAAGTGCTCTTGTCGTTGTTCATGGTATTCCTCCTCACGCTGTAGGTGATTTCTTGGTTGCGCGCGGCTTCATGGTATACTGTTCCTGACCGAAAAATGAAACTTACCGTAAGGAGGGAAAATGCGGTTATTAGCGGTAAACGAAAAGACCGCCCTATTCGAGCGGGCCGGGAAGAGCGGTCAGCCAGATTGGCGGGGGTTCGTTGCGGACTTGCTTGATATCAGGAAGGCGTCCGACCTCATGGACCTCCTGCTTGTCCATGCGGATATTGTTGCCAGTTTCGAGCGGTTGACCCAATCGCGCACGCATCAGGACGAACCGTGGTTCGCAGAAGGCCAGATGCGGGACGTCGCAGACCGCGCGCGCGTCCCCTATTGCCCGGAACTATCTAATGCCCAAGAGCGCTTTGATGCCAATATGGCTGTTGAGCTTGCCGCCAAGATTGAGGCCAATCAAGATGTGTTCGATGCAATCCGTTCAACAAAGCGCCGCGACGTTATCGAAGTCGATTTGCGTGCGCTCCATGATTTGCGGGAACGATGGGAATGCCTCCTGACCTATGCCGCGATAGCAAACGGGGAGGAGCCTCCGGAGGATTTCCTCACGGCATCCGATGCGGATGCCACTGTTTTCAGGATTCATCACGAAGCCATTGAGAAAGCCACGAAGAATGGCTGTTGGGGCGTGTGGGAGACGCTTAATCAGCGCGGCAAGGGGAAGGCGGGGGTTAACCTCGGCGGCGTGCAAGCGACAAAACACGGACCCATGTGTATCTTCATGCTTCACGAACCCGGTACACCAGAAGAGCTGCTTGCCATCGCATGCGGGACAATCGCGCAAGATGCAATCAACGGATGGATGCCTAGGAATCCCAATATCTCATACAAGCCGGGTTTGGGCTTTCAGGTCAACACGACCGACGAGAACGTCTTCACATGCCTGCGTGACCTTATCGTTGGCAACCGCATACGGTTATGCCGCGTTTGCGGTAAGCCGTTCATCATCAAGCGGGAAGGCAAGATTTACTGCTCGGGGGCATGCAAGCAGAGGCCCTACGACGAGAAGAAGAAGGGGAGGTAATCATGGCAAAGCTATACGGCAAGGGAACCATCACCGAAATCGTGAAGGGCAAGAAGTACCGCCTTGCGCTGAGCGCGGGCAAGGACCCCATCACGGGCAAGTATCTCAGGCATCAGGAGACGTTCCTCGGGACCAAGAGGCAGGCGCAACTCAGGATTGAGCAGATTCGACGCGAACTCGAAAGCGGCAAGCGCATCGACGCCGACAAGGTTATCTTCGCGGATTGGTGTGAGCGGTACATGGCCATGCGCGCGGAATCGGGCAAGCTACGCCCGAAGACCATCGAGCAGGACCGCACGCTCTCCAAGCATTTGCTGAGAGGCCTCGGCTCGGCCCATGTGGTCGATATCACGCCCGCGATGGTCGAGGAGCTGTACTCCTCCATGCGCAAGGCCGGGGTCGGCGATACCACGGTCAAGCAGTGCCACAAGATGCTCAAGCGCGTGCTGGCCTATGCCGTCCGCGATGGAATCATCGTAGTGAATCCCGTAGACCGAGTGGACAGCCCGAAGGCCCCAAAGCCCAGCCGCCGCTCCCTGAGCGTCGCAGATGCCAACCGCCTGAGCGCGATTTGCGCGTCGGGCGCTCCCACGGCCAACAAAACCGCCGCATACCTCGGGCTGGCCCTGGGTTGCCGTCTGGGCGAGACTCTGGGTCTCACGTGGGGCCACGTCGAGCTATCTGGGAGGCCGTTCGTCCATGTCTGTCAGCAATTCACCGCGAAGGGCGAAATCGGCCCCCTGAAGACTGACAAGGACGATAATCCGGTCGGGCGCATCGTTCCCATCGACGCCTCCACGGTCGCGGTGTTGAAGGCGTGGAAGGCTGAGCAGCGCGGCATCTTGAACGAGCTGGGCATCGAGCAGGGCAAGGACACGCCCATCGTCTCCAATGCTCTCGGCGGATTCTCCGACCATCACAACTTCGAGCGGTGGTGGCGTCCGTTCTGCGTCGAACACGGTTTCGCCCGCTGGGTCGGCGATGATGGCCGGGAGGTAGTCGAGCTTGTCCTCGGCGATGATGCGGTGCTCTATCCCGAATCCGAGTACATCATCGAGTGGAGGGATTCGGAAGGCTGGCCTTGCGATGAATCCGGGAGGCGATTCTCCCGCTCCCACAAGCGCCCGAAGGTCAAGCGGCATTATGATGGCTTGCATTATCACGAGCTACGCCACACGCACTTCACCATGCGCCTCGCGGATGGCATGGATATCCCGACCGCTCAGGCGCTCGGAGGATGGTCCACTCCCGCTGTTCTGCTCACCACCTACGCCCATCCGCTCGCTGAGAACATATGGGCCTCGGCGGGATTCATGGACAAGCTCAAGACCGTGAAGCAGACGGCCTAGAAGGCGGTTTTGAAAATGGATTTGCTCACCATTTGCTCAAAAACAAGGGATGGGGCATTGCCTGTTTTCAGCAACGCCCCATCTACCTGGGTTTACATGGTGGGCGATGAGGGATTTGAACCCCCGACCCACTGCTTGTAAGGCAGTTGCGCTCCCGCTGCGCCAATCGCCCATGTAGCGAATGAGTGTAGCATAAAATGCGCGATTGCGGCTAGTTTGGCATCTTTCTGCTATGGTATTCCGCACGCATTGCGAGGGAACGAGGAGCGAATATCAATGAAGACGAGCGATTTCGATTACGATTTGCCCGAGGAGCTTATCGCGCAGGCGCCGGCGCCGGTGCGCGATGAGTGCCGTATGCTGGTGATGGACCGGCGCACGGG
>SUUF01000034.1:0-7247 GCA_015062635.1 Coriobacteriaceae bacterium
CGAAAGGAAGTAAGTATGGAAGGCAAGATGAACGCTCTGCTGAAGACCGCTCCGGAACCGGATGCGATGCAGTACGTCGAGGACTATCCGATTCCTCAGATCAAGGAGGACGAAGTCCTGCTCGAGATCAAGGCTGCCGGCATCTGCGGTACCGACCACTCGCTGTATCGTTGGAACGAGGCCATCGCCAACTCCTACAACATCCAGTGGCCCGCGATCTTCTGCCATGAGTTCTCCGGCGTTATCGCCGAGGTTGGCCCGAAGGCTCCCCAGAACCTGAAGGTCGGCATGCATGTCACCGCCAACCCCATCCTTTATGATGACACCTGCGAGTGGTGCGACCGCGGCATGGTCAACATCTGCGACAACCGTCCGTTCTATGGCACCGACCTCCCGGGTGCGTTCGCCAAGTACATGGCGATCCGCGGCATCAACGTCATCCCGATGCCGGAAGAGATCCCCTTCACCCAGGCTGCCCTGATGGAGCCCCTGTGCGTGGCCATGAACGCTGTTGAGCGCCTCGATCCGCAGATCGGCGACACCTGCGTCGTCATGGGCCCCGGCGCCATCGGCCTGCTCATGGTCTCCCTGCTCATCCAGGCCCGCGGCATCCGCAAGGTCATCGTCACCGGCCTCGACGCCGACAAGAAGCGCTTCGCTGTCGCCGAGAAGCTCGGCGCCATCTGCGTCAACGGCTCTGAGTGCAACGTCGTCGAAAAGGTGAAGGAACTCACCGACGGCAAGGGCCCGAACTGCATCTTCGACGCTGCTGGTCACTTCACCGTCGTGCAGCAGGCTGTGGAAATGGTCGCCAAGAACGGCAAGATCGGCATCACCGGCCTGCCGGCCCGCGCTTCCGAGCTCCACATGACCCCGATCGCGATGCGTCAGATCTCCATCATCGGCTCCCGCGCTTACACCCGTAAGAACTGGAAGCAGGCTCTGAACCTCCTGGCCAACGGCTTCGACATCTCCCTCATCTCCAACATGGTCGTCCCGATGAGCGAGTGGCGCAAGGGCATGGAGTTCATCGAGTCCGGCGAGGGTCTGCGCGTCGTCCTCGAGCCGTAAGGCTTTCCACGCGTATAACGCGGACTTTACGTTCTATCGCTGAACCGACGGGTCCCGGCCGCAAGACTGGGACCCGTCCCATAAACAGGGGGTATCGCCGCAGGTGCGGCCTATATTCCCTACGTTCTAAGGAGTAATTACATGGCAGGTTTGGAAGGCACCATCGTCATCGACCTTACCCAGTATGCCGCCGGCCCGGCCGCTTCCCGCGCGCTGGCCGAAATGGGCGCCAAGGTCATCAAGGTCGAGCCGTTCACCGGCGACGAGCAGCGCACGCAGGGCCTCGCATGGGGCATGCGTTTCCGCACCGAGTTTGACGATGTTGCGTATGACTGCGGTTCCTTCAACAAGGAATGGACTGCTATCGACTGCAAGAACCCCGAGGGCAAGGAAGTTATGCTCAACCTCCTGTCCAAGGCCGACATCTTCGTGACGTCCCTGCGTTCCGGCGCCCTGAAGCGCCTGGGCCTGGACTACGAGACCCTGCACGAGAAGTTCCCGCGCCTGGTGTGGGCCCAGAACCGTGGCTACGGCGAGTTTGGCCCGCTGAAGGACGCCAAGGGCTTCGACGCCACCGCGTTCGCCGCTCGTTCCGGCTTCGTTTCCGCCATCCCGCAGAACAACGCCTCTTATGAGCCGGGCAACAGCCCCATCGCCTTCGGCGACTGGAACACCGGCTGCGCTCTGGCCGCTGGCATCCTCGGCGCCTATGCTTGCGCGCTGAAGACCGGCGTCGGCGACAAGGTCACCGGCTCCCTGTACCACGTGGGCACCTGGGGCATGACCTCCGCCATCATCGCCCAGCAGCAGGGCTGCGACTACCCGAAGGACCGCATGGAGGCCAAGTGCCCCACCAACAACAGCTACGTGTCCTCCGACGGCATCTGGTTCCTCATGTGCTTCGGCCACTACAACAAGTACCATGAGCTCGTCTTCAAGACCCTCGAGATGGATCCCATCTGGTACACCGCCGAGGAGTACAGCACGCTAGAGATCATGGCCGAGAACGGCAAGTACGTCGACGTCGTCGCCGCCATGCACAAGGCCTGCAAGCAGTTCACGTTCGCAGAGCTCGAGAAGCGCTTCCGCGAGAACGACATTCCGTTCGAGAAGATCCAGACCGTCACCGACGTTCTGAACGACGACGAGGCCTTCGCCAACGACCAGCTGCGCAAGATCCCGTACGCCGAGCAGGGCTACGACAAGACCGGTTTCCCGGATGACGGCACCTACACCGTTACCACGATGCCGTTCCGTCTGGCTAGCCTGGGCGACCCGGTTCTGTATCGCAGCCGTCCGACCGGCTACGACACCCGCCGCATCCTCAAGGAGTTCGGCTACACCGACGCCGAGGTCGACAAGCTCGACGCCAACGGCGCCGTCATGTGCTACAAGGGCGAGCCGTGCCCCGAGCTCGTGCTGCAGCCGAGCTATGGCCCGCACACCCCCGAAGAGAGGAAGGTCAAGTAAATGCCGAAGTCTTCCTTCAACGACATCACCGTACTCGACTTCTCGCGTTACCTTCCCGGTGGCTACGCGACCCAGACCCTTGCCGACCTGGGCGCCAACGTCATCAAGTGCGAGGACACGGGTCTTGGCGACTTCATGCGCCACGACTTCCCGACCAAGGGCGGCGGCGTTTCCTACTACGTCAACGCTCTGGGCCGCAACAAGAAGTCCGTTTCGCTGAACCTCAAGAACCCCGAGGTTGTCGAGGCCTTCAAGAAGATGGCCGCCGAGGCTGACATCATCGTCGAGTCCTTCCGTCCGGGCGTCACCAAGAAGCTCGGCATCGACTACGACACGATCAAGGCCATCAACCCGCGCATCATCTACTGCAGCATTTCCGCTTACGGTGCCACCGACCCGCGTTCCCTGAAGCCGCAGCACGACCTGAACATGCAGGCCACCGCTGGCTACCTGGCCGTGAACCATGGCTCCATGAGCCCGCTGCACCTGTGCGACCTTTCCACCGGCATGGTGGTTGGCCAGGCCCTGCTGGCCGCTCTGCTCGAGCGTAACGCCACCGGCGAGGGCTGCTACATCGACACCAGCATGTTCGACTGCTTCGTGTGGTGGAACTCCCTGCTGGACAGCCGTTGGAGCTTCAACGACGGCGTGTGCAAGCGCACCGACCTCGAGTATCCGTCCCTGGCGTACAACGTGTACGAGACCAAGGATGGCAAGCGCTACAGCCTGGGCATGGTCGAGGACAAGTTCTGGACCAACTTCTGCAAGGCTATCGGCCACGAAGAGCTGCTGGGCCATGGCCTGGACCGCGAGTGGGAAGCCCCCGAGCTGTTCGAGACCGTCCGCGAGATCATGAAGTCCAAGACCTGCGACGAGTGGGTTGCTTGGTTCGATCAGCCCGAGAACGCCAACATGTGCGCCGCTAAGGTGAACACCAAGACCGAGGCTGTTGCCCAGCTGTGCGAGGAGAACCCCGAGGCTCTGGCCTACGTCGAGTTCCCGCGCGTCGGCCGCGTGCTGCAGACCGGCCTGCCGCACCACCTCTCCAATATCCCGACCCCGATTTCCGAGTACAAGGCCGTTTCCGACCTGGGCGAGGACACCGAGGCCGAGCTGAAGAAGGTTGGCTACGACGACGAGACCATCGCGCGTCTGCATGAGGAAGGCGGCATCAAGTTCGCCTCCGACTTCCCGTACGAGGAGGACCGTGCGCCCATCGCGCCGGAGGGCTTCGTGAACAACGAGCTTGGCGGCCTGTACTAAGCGCTGAGCACGTGAACGCCGCGGCAGCGTGAATGCCGCAAGGAAGGCCCCGCTTCGGCGGGGCCTTTCTGCGTCTTGCCGGCCCCTTCCGATTTGGTCAATAGGGCGGTTCCGTTTGGTTAGCGCGATATTGCGCAACAACTGCGTGCAAGGGCGTCCATATAATCTGGTGATGCCTTATCGGCAGATAGGAAATGGAACAGGGAGGGGTTATGAAGAAACGCAATTGGCATGGCGTGCTTTCAGCGTTCCTGGCATTCGTGCTGGTAGCCGGTCTGAGTCCGGCATCGGCATTGGCGGTGCAGGATAATGCGAGCACGGCCGCAGAAGACCAGCCCGCAGTTGCGGAACAGGTCGATGAGAATGCGCAAGGCGACCTGGAGGCCGCCAAGGCACAAGATGAGCAGGCCGTTCAGGCGGAAACACCCGATGAGGCTGCAGCTTCGGAAGCAGTTGAGGCTCAGGACGAGCAAGAGGTTGCCGTCGAGCCGGAAGGCGTGGAAGAGGAGCCTGACGCGATTCCCGCGGAGGAGCCCAAGGCCGCGGAGCAACAAGATGCTGCCGTGACCACGCAGTCGGATGACGACGAGGAAGAAGACGTCGGAATCTGGGAAGCGGATATCAGCCTCGATAAGAGGGCCTTCGAATACGATGGTAAGCCGCATGCGCCTGAAGTCAAGATAACCTATGGCGGGAAAACCCTTGTCGAGGGGACCGACTACGAATTGAGCTATATCTACTGGGGAATCGATGATGATCGCTCTGATTCCCTTGATGAACCGCAGGCTGATTGCGGGTACTATGACATTATCATCAAGGGAATGGGCCGGTTTACGAGCAGTGATGAGTATGGCTATCAGATTTTCGATCGGTTCGATCTGGCCAGCTTGTATGCTACGATGACGGACGACAGCTTTTTCGAGGGTGCAATCCCGTCTGATTTCGGCGTTACGGTGAATCCAAAAGACGAGAACGCGAAGACGCAAGAGGATAAGACGCTTGCAAAGGGCAAGGATTATACGATTTCGTATATGAAGGTTCCAAACGGGCAGGGCACTGATACCGATTACGTCGATTACAGCAAATTTACCGCGGTGAAAGATATCTCGAAGGCGACTGCCGGAAGCTATTGCGTCATGCTCACGGGTGCTGGCTCGTACCATGGCCAAAAGGCGTTATGGTTCTCGGTGAAGAGTCCCAAGAACATCGGCTATGCCGAGGTGAAGGTGGCAAACGAGCCTGTGGTGAATAATGCGAGCGAGAAAGTGACGCCCTCGTTCGTCGTGACGTTGAAAGGCAAGCTTCTTAGGGCAGGCACGGATTACACTGTGACGTATCAGCGATTGAACGACGATTCGGATTACGATGCCTCGATATTGACTGCACCTCTTTCTGCCGGCAAGTATGTCGCGATTATCGAAGGCAAGGGCTCGTATACGGGGTTCACGGATTGCAGCTTCAAAATAAAAGATACGTTGGACCTCGCATATTCGACGCTTGAATACGAGCAATACGTTGCAGAGACGGGGAAGCCCATCGGCGTGACGGGCCTGAAGGTGTATGCGGCAGACGGCACGCTGCTGAAATCGGGTGCCGATTACAAGCTCAAATATTATTCGTATTCTTATGACGAAGAAACGGATGAGGAGATAACCGAAGAATACGATGCGCCGCGATTGAGCGATGCCGGCAGTAGGGTGTATTTCACGGTTACGGGCTGTGGCAAGTATCATGGCGACCAGACCGGCGCCTATAGAATCGTAGAGAAGAACAGTCTGCGGCTCGCGAAGGTTGCCTTCGCCGGCGGCGCGACCGAGGTTGGATACACCGGCAAGGATATCCCGTTTGTCGTGACGTTCCCCGGTGCAAAGACGCCGCTGAAGGCGGGGGTCGACTACGACATTGACGATATCGATTTCAATTCTCCGGAAAGCGGTTGGTCAAGTGAGAGCGCCATCAACAAAGTCGGAACATACGATGTGGAAATCACGGCGCACGAGGGCGGCAAATACACGGGTTGGGCATCCGCGACCCTGTATGTGAAGCCCGATGTCTCGAAGGCCAAGGTCACCGTTGCCTCTGGAAAATACACCGGCAAGGCGCTGACGCCCGAACCCAAGGTGGAGCTCGGCGGCACGGTGCTCATCAAGGACGTGGACTACACGGTCTCCTACAAGAACAACGTGAAGGCCGGCAAGAAGGCCAGCGTCGTCATCACGGGTACGGGTGACTACACGGGCACGGCATCCAAGGCATTCACCATAGCCAAGGCCAAGAATCCGTTGAAGGTTAAGGCCTCGTCGAAGGTCGTGAAGGCGAAGACGGTGAAAAAGAAGGCCAAGACCATGAAGGCCATCAAGGTGCTGAAGAAGGCCGGCAAGGTCACCTATTCCAAGGTGAAGAAGGGCTCGGCCAAGCAGCTTTCCGTGAGCAAGAAGAACGGTAAGATCACGGTTGCCAAGGGCACGAAGAAGGGCACCTACACCATCAAGGTGAAGGTGAAAGCCAAGGGCAACGCCAACTACAAGGCCGCTTCCAAGGTCGTGAAGGTGAAGGTGAAGGTGAAGTAGCCCGAACCGAAAGCCGCGCGAATGCGGCAAATGGTTGAAGGGGAGGCCGCCCGCATGAAGCGGGTGGCCTCCTTGGTCTATACTGCATGCGATAACGACGAGCGGAGGTATGCATGTATGGACTGAAAACCGAGGTGGAATTCGACGCCGCCCATTTCCTGACCGATTATCACGGCAAGTGCGAAAACCTGCACGGGCATCGCTGGCGCGTGGTGGTGTACCTCGAGGTTGCGGAGCTGCAGAACGAGGGCACGATGAAGGACATGGTGCTCGATTTCGGCGATTTCAAGCGCGAGGTGCGGGCATTGGCTGAATCGATTGATCACACTTTCCTGGTGGAAGAGGGTTCGCTGATGCCCAAGACCTTCGCCTGCCTGGAGGAGGAGGGCTTCACGCTCACGATTTTGCCGTTCCGCACCACGGCCGAGAACCTTGCGCGGTGGTTTAGCGAGCAGCTGGTGGCGCGCGGCCTGCCGGTTTCGCAGGTCGAGGTGTACGAGACACCCACCAACTGCGCCATCTACCGCCGGGGCTAGGCATGAAGCAGCGTTTTCAGGTGGCAGAGCGCCGGTTTCCGGTGGTCGAGCGTTTCACGAGCATCAACGGCGAGGGGACCCACGCCGGCCGCCTTGCCGCGTTCGTGCGGTTTCGCGGGTGCACGCTGGCGTGCTCGTATTGCGATACCGTGTGGGCGAACCGGGCCGATGCGCCTGCCCAGATGATGTCGGTTGACGAGATCGTGTCGTTTGCGGAGGCGTCGCCGGCATCGTGTGTGACGCTCACGGGGGGCGAGCCGCTGCTGCAAGATGGCATCGAGGAGCTGCTCGAAGCGCTGCTGGCCGACCCCGACCGCTATATCGAGGTCGAGACCAA
>SUUF01000034.1:7347-8830 GCA_015062635.1 Coriobacteriaceae bacterium
GGAGGATACGACATGGCTCAGGGCGAGAAGGCCTTGGTGCTGGCGAGCGGCGGGTTGGATTCCACGACCCTGCTTGCCTATGCGATATCGAAATACGGGGCCGAAAACGTGCAGGCCCTTTCCATCCAGTATGGGCAAAAGCATGTGCGCGAGATGGAATCGGCGCAGATGGTGGCCGCGCATTACGGCATCGAGCTGCATACGCTCGACCTGACGGCCATCTTCGCCAACAGCGATTGCTCGCTGCTGGCGCATTCCGCGCACGATATTCCCCGCGAAAGCTATGCCGAGCAGCTTGCGGATGCCGAAAGCCCGCTCGTGTCGACGTATGTGCCATTTCGCAATGGGCTGTTCCTCTCGTCGGCGGCGGCGATGGCGCTGTCGCTTGGGTGCGGCACGCTGTATTACGGCGCGCACCACGACGATTGGGCGGGGAGCGCCTACCCCGATTGCTCGCCGGAATTCGTGCAGGCCATGGGGCAGGCGATCGAGCGCGGCACCGGAGGCGAGCTGCGCCTGGAGGCGCCGTTCGTTACCTGGTCGAAGGCCGATATCGTGAAACTCGGCCTCGAGCTGAACGTGCCCTACGTGCTGACCTGGTCGTGTTACGAGGGCGGCGAGCGCCCGTGCGGCACGTGCGCGACCTGCATCGACCGGGCGCGCGCCTTCGAGGAAAACGGGGCTGTCGACCCATTGTTGGGCGCATAAGAAGCTGTTCCGGTAATACCGGCATTGAGGGAGAGGGAATCACATGACGATGAGCGGACGAGAGAATGAAGCGGGTATTACCCTGCTGGGGGCGAAGGGCGTGGAATATCGAACCGATTATGACCCAACCGTGCTCGAGACCTTCGAGAACAAGCACCCCGAACGAGACTACTTCGTGAAGTTCAATTGCCCGGAGTTCACGTCGCTGTGCCCGATTACCGGGCAGCCCGATTTCGCGAGCATCTACATCTCGTACGTTCCCGCCGAGCGCATGGTGGAAAGCAAGAGCCTGAAGCTCTACCTGTTCTCGTTTCGCAATCATGGGGCGTTCCACGAAGACTGCGTGAACATCATCATGAACGACCTCATCGCGCTCATGGATCCGCAGTACATCGAAGTGCTCGGGAAGTTTTTGCCACGCGGTGGAATCTCCATCGACCCCTATTGCAATTACGGAAAACCGGGCACCCGGTGGGAGGAGGTGGCGTGGCAGCGCCTCTCGCAGCACGACCTTCACCCCGAAACGGTGGATAATCGCTAAGTTGCGCACTTGAATTGCCTCCTTGCTTCGCGTAAATGCGTTTTACGTGGCATAATGGCGAATACTCGTAAAGAACGGCTTGACGAAGCCTGAAGATAGAAGAACGACAGCATGCCCAATAGTTACGACCGACAACGAGATAACCGAAACGATGAACGTCCCTATCGCGGGGGCGATTCCCGCGGCGGGTATGCGCGGGGAGAATCTGGAGCCCGGCGATATCGCGAGCCGGCG
>SUUF01000034.1:8930-16912 GCA_015062635.1 Coriobacteriaceae bacterium
TCGTCATCGTCTTCATCGTACGCGCCGTGTACTTCGCCACGCCGGCGACCTACCAGGTGGCGGGTCAGGAAGTGTCGCTTGCGCGCGGTACGACCTACCGTGGCCTTGTCGATTCCGGTGCGCTTGACGTGCACAAGGGCAACCTCGTGGCCGTCGACGACGAAGTGTTGCAGGAGGGCGGCGGCAAAGACCCCACCGTGTTCCTGAACGGCGAGCCGGTGAACCTTGACGACCGCATTTCCGACCAGGGCGATATTACCGCCGAGAACGGCGAGGACGAGATCGAGCCGTACACGGCCACGCAAGAGATCACGCCTATCGAGACGCAAATCGCCCGAGACAAGCAGTCGGAGGAAGAAGGCGCCGAAGCGGGCAAGTTCAATTTCTACAATGGCGTGTTGCACGTGATTACCGACCCGGGCCAGGAAGGCATCGTCGAGACGCGCACCGGCGAGACCACGGGTAAAACCGCGACCGTGAAGGTTCAGGACATGAAGCCCCGCGTGTTCGAGAACCTGCATCCCGTGTTGCCGGAAGGCAAGAAATACATCGCGCTGACGTTCGATGACGGTCCCACGCCGAGCGAGGATGCGACCTTGGGTGTGCTCGACGTGTTGGCGAAATACAACGTGAAGGGGACGTTCTTCATGCTCGGCACCGCTGCTGAAGAGAACCCCGATACCGCCCGCCAGGTTGCTCAGGCGGGACATCAGGTTCTGTCCCATTCCTACTCGCATGACGAGGAGCACTTCCTGAACAACACGACGGAAGACGATGTGCGCACTCAGGTGGGCAAGGCACGTGAAGCCATCGGCGCGGCTACGGGCACCGAGCCCCTGTACATTCGCCCGCCGGGAGGCAATGTGGACGTGAAGGCCATCAAGGCGGCAGGCACGTTGGCCGATGGCTATATCGGCTGGTCGGTCGACACCTTCGACTATAACCTGCCGGGATCCGATGCCATCGCGTCGGTGTTGGTGAACGATGTCGAGCCGGGTTCGGTCGTGCTGATGCACGATGGCGGCGGCGACCGTTCGCAGACTATCGAGGGTTTGGATAAGGCCATTCCCGAGCTGCAGGCGAAGGGCTACACGTTCGTGACAATCGACGAGATGGTGAAGGCCGTCCTCGAGGCTAACGGCCGTTCGACGGACGGCATTTCGGGTAATACCGCCGCCACCGCTGAAACGCAGCAGGCTGCAGCTGCGACGGGCGCGAGCGAGAGCTCCTCGAGCCAAGACGATGCGGCGGCCGAAACCGGGTCTGATGAGGAATCGGAAGGCGACGCGACCGAATAACGCCCCAATAAGCGCCCCGGATGAAGGTCCGCCTTCACGCCATCCCGACGAGCGCCCACCCACGTCATCTCGACGAGCGCAGCGAGGAGAGATCTCCCCAGCCGCCACCATGGTTGGGTCGCGGGAGATTTCTCGCCACGCTCGAAATGACGCTGGTGGGGGGCAACACCTGACAAAGTCACCGGAGGGATTTGTCAGGTCGGTCGCGCGCGATGCATGTGACAAAGTCACCGGAGGGGTTTGTCAGGTCGGTCGCGCGCGATGCATGTTACGAAGGCTACGAGGAAACGTTGCATCCTCGGATTGCAAGGTATGGCGCGCTCGGTATTACTGCAGGTAGAGGTAGCGCAGTTGGCGTAGGTCGGCGGCGTTGAGCTTGCAGATGTCGCGCAGGAACCCTTCCATGCCGCCGTAATCGCGGTTTATGGCGTGGAACATCGACCCCAGGTATTCGCTGCGGGCATCGAGCAAGGCGCCCATGCGGTCGGTCAGCGCCGGCTTCGCGCCTTTCTCCTCGGCTTCAGCCAAAATCTCGCGGCGGCGTTGTGCCAAGTGACGATTTGTCACCAGGTAGTCCTCGATGATGTCGGCCCGGCGCACGCCAAGCGCCGAAAGCAGGATGGCGGCCACGGCGCCCGTGCGGTCTTTGCCATTGGTGCAGTGCCACAACACGGCGCCCTCGTGGTTGTCGAGCATCACCTGGAAGATGGTCTGCCACTCGTCAGAGGTGGCCTCGTCAACGAGGTGCTCGTAGATGCGCCGCATATCGTAATCATCGGGATTCCAGCGCAGCGTGAGCATCTCGGTCCAGTTGTAGTCCTCGCGCATCACGCCGATCGTCTTCATGGGCAAAAGCGGCACCTGCACGTTTTCAACGCCTTCGATAACGGGGTCGGGCGCACCGCGGCGCTCGAAGCCCATGCGCAAATCGATGATGGTGTGCACCCGGTATCGTTTTGCGAGCAGCTCGCATTCCTCTTCGGTGGCTTTCGCCAGGTCGGCGCTGCGCATCAGCTTGCCGGCACGCACGAGGCTGCCATCCTTGGCGGGAATGCCGCCAAGACCGCGGATGTTCAATATGTTCGGGAAATCGTGCATCGTGAACGCGCCCTCTTCTTACCGGCGCTTCTTCTTCGACTGCTGGCGTTTGCGCTGGGCGCTGCGCTGGCGTTTGCGCCCGAAGTAGCGTCCCGAGATGAAGTAGCCAAGGCCCGATGCCACCAAGATGAGCATGCCGAGCCCCATGCCCACGCTCTTGCGGGTTTCCTCGTCCATGTCTTGGATGCCGCATCCACCCAACGCGAGGCAGCTGAAGGCCGCGATGGCGATGACGATGGCGAAGCGTGCGGTTCGCTTGTTCATGGATGGCTCCTTCGGTACGAATGCAACCGCGCTATTATACCGCAGCATGAAAGCGCCCCATCGCGTATGCGGTGGGGCGGCTGTGTGAATGGAGCGAGGAATTACGCGGCCGGGATTACTTATTGAGCGTCGCGTAGAACGACTTCATGCACTCGAAGGTCTCGGCGCTGATGTAATGCTCGACGCGGCAGGCGTCTTCCTCGGCGGTTTCAGGCGACACGCCCATCGCGCAGAAGAGGTTGCACAGCAGCACGTGGCGCTCGTACACCGAGATAGCGATGGCCTCGCCCTTCGGCGTGAGGTGCAGGCCCGTGCCGTTGTCGGGCTCGACATAGCCCTGGTCGCGCAACTTGCCCATCCACTCGCTGATCGTGGGCTTCGAGAAACCCATCTTCTTCGCGAGGTCAACGGGGCGCACGACGTCGAGTTCCTGGCTCAGGACGTAGATGTCCTCGAGGTACATTTCAAGCGATTCGCTGCTAGCTGGCATGAGGACTCCTTTTCCGTCGAGCGCGGTGTCTTACTAGTTTACGGGAAAGCGGTTTCCAAAACGACGCAATTGAGGTTAGGGAATCCTATTTTTTCGTGCCGGCAAACCGGTTGGAAATGCGGCGGAAAAGATAGACGCGACTATCTGCACAGGCCAGCGCGAAAGTTAGACGAGACTATCGAAAGTGTTTGATAAATCTAACAAAACAGCAGGTCAAAAGGCAAAATGTTAGCGTTGACGAAGTGCATTTCGGGGCGTACGTTCATAAATGAGCAATTGATTTCAAGCAATTCGGGAGCGCTGTTCCCGCGAGAAAGGGGCACATCATGGGCTATGGAAAGCTGATTGCATTCGCCGGTGGCGCCGTGGCGAGCGGCGTGGTGCAGGTGCTGTCGAGGCAACCGAAGGTGCGTCAGGCCATGGTGAATTGCGTGGCCAAGGGCATGCAGGTGAAGGCCGACGCCGACGAGGCGCTGCAGGGCATCAAGGACGACGCCGAGGACGTGTGCGCCGACGCCCGTTATGAGGCCAAGGTGAAGGCGGCCACCGCTGCCCGCCGGGCCGAGCTCGAGGAGCGCATCCGCGCCGAGGTCGAGGCCGAGCTGGCCAAGGAGGCCGAAACTGCCGCAGCCGCCGAGGAGGCAGAGGCCGCAAAGTAGGCCGCACTCGCACTTTCCGACACGCGCGAGACAGGAGCGTGCGCATTTGTGGCCCGGGCGCAGGAGACCGCCCGGGCCACCCTATTTCAGGGAGATTGCCATGTATTACGAGATTGTCCACGACCGCCCCGGCCGCATCCGCTTCCGCTGCGGAAAGTGGCTATTTTCCGAAGATGAGGCGAATGGCGTCATTGCGCGCCTGAAAGAGGTCGAAGGCGTTGCCGAGGTGCGATATCGCGAGGCCAATGGCGGATTCCTCGTGCTGTTTTCGGGGAAGGCCCGCCCGGGCATCATCGCTGCGATGGATTCCCTCGATGTGATGCACCTGCCCACAGCGGCTCCCGATGCGGCGTCGAGCGCGGAGGCGCTCGACAACCGATTTCAACTCCAGCTCATCAAGGCGGTTGGCAAGCGGTTTGCCCGGCGTCTCCTTCTGCCCCCGCAGGTGCGCGCAGTGCTCGTCGTTTTGCGTGCGTTACGCTATGGGAAAGAGGGATTGCGCGCGCTGGCGCACGGGAAGCTGAGCGTCGAGGTGCTTGACATGACGGCCATCTGGATGTCGATTTTCCAGCGCGATTTCGCGACGGCCGGTCTCGTGATGTTCCTGCTGCATATTTCCGACTTGCTGACCGACTACACCCACGCGCGGTCGAACCTGGCCCTACGTCAGAACCTCGCCATCTGCGCCGAAACGGTGTGGGTGGTGCACGAGGGCGTCGAAGTCGAGATTCCCGTGGAAGACGTTGCCGTGGGCGATGTCGTGCGCGTACGCTCTGGTTCGCTCGTTCCGCTCGATGGAACCGTGGTCGACGGCGAGGCCGAGGTGAACGAGGCGTCGATGACCGGCGAATCGACGCTCGTCCACAAGGATGCGGGGTCAACCGTGTTTGCGGGCACGGCGGTCGATGAGGGCTCGCTGTTGATCGAGGTGACTGCGCAGGCAGGCGATTCGCGCCTCGACGGCATCGTCAGCCTGGTCGAGAATTCCGCCGGCCGGAAGGCCGAGATCCAAAGCCGCGCCGAGCGCCTGGCCGACGGCGTCGTCCCCATCTCGCTCGGGCTGTTCCTGCTGAAGTGGGGCATCACGCGCGACCTGGCTTCCGCGATGAGCGTGCTGATGGTCGACTATTCCTGCGCCATCAAGCTGTCGACGCCCGTAGCAGTGATGAGCGCAATGCGCGAGGCCACGAAACGCGAGGTGGTGGTGAAGGGCGGCAAGTACCTCGAGGCGCTTGCGCGGGCCGATACCATCGTGTTCGACAAGACCGGCACGCTCACGAATGCCTGCCCGCGGGTGGTGAACGTCATCGAATTCAACGGGTGGACGGCCGACGAGGTGCTGCGCACCGCCGCCTGCCTCGAGGAGCATTTCCCGCACAGCATGGCGCGCGCGATCGTACGCAGCGCCGAGGAGCGCGGGCTGTACCACGCCGAGGAGGAGCATGCCGAGGTCGAATACATCGTGGCGCATGGCATCGTCACGTCGATCGCCGGCAAGCGCGCGTGCGTGGGAAGCGCGCATTTCATCTTCGAGGACGAGGCTGTTCCCGAGCCAGATGGCCTGGTCGAGCGCATCAACCGGGAGGCGCCCACGGCCTCGACTGTGTACTTGGCGGTGGACGGCGTGCTCTGCGGGGCCATCTGCATTTCCGACCCGCTGCGCCCCGAGTCGGCTGAAGTGGTGCGTCAGCTGCGTGAGCGCGGCTTCGAGCACATCGTGATGCTCACGGGCGATTCCGAGAATTGCGCGCGCACCATCGCCGGGAAGCTCGGACTCGACGAATGGCATGCCCAGGTGCTGCCCGAGGACAAGGCTGCGTATGTGGAGGACCTGAAGCGCCGCGGGCACACGGTGCTGATGGTGGGGGACGGCATCAACGATTCGCCGGCACTGGCGGCGGCGGATGTGTCGATCGCACTTTCGGACGCAAGCGACATCGCGCGCAGCGTGGCGGACATCGCCGTGCTCACGGCGTCGCTGAGGGCGCTGCTGACGATGCGTGACATCGCGGTGCGCCTGATGAGGCGCGTGAACGATTCGTATGCGTTCATCGTGACCTTCAACACGGCGCTCATCATCCTGGGCTTCGCCGGCATCTTGCCCGCGAGCACGGGCGCGATGCTGCACAACGCCTCGACGGTGGGCATCGTCGGTCGCAACATGCGCCCGCTGTTGCCGGAGCCTGAAGGGCAATAGCGCCCGGTTGCGAAATCGCCGCAGCCAAACGGGGTTCGAGCGCGGTATCCTATGCGGCATGCAAAAGACGGGCGTCATATTGGTGAACACGGGGAGCCCTGCGGCTCCCACCGAGGAAGCGGTGCGGGAGTATCTGGCGGAGTTCCTGATGGACCCGCGCCTGGTTTCCGTGCCGCGGCCTATCTGGAAACGCATCCTGCACAAGCGCATCCTTCCCACCCGCGCGGCGGCATCTGCCGCCAAGTACCGCCTTATCTGGGAAGATGGGGGAACGCCGGCGGGAAGCCCGTTGAACCGGGCGCATGCGGCCACGGCTGCCGGACTTGCCAGGTTGCTGGGTGACGGGAACGTGCCGGTGCGTGCGGCGATGTGCTATGCGCCGCCGCTGCTGGATGACGTGCTCGTGGAATTGCGCGGCCTGGGGTGCGAGCGCATCGTGTATGTTCCCCTGTACCCGCAATCGGCCTATACGCAGGTGGGGTCGTGCACCGATGCGTTCGGGCGGGCCTGCACGCGCATCGGGTGGCATCCTCTGGTCGAGATGATCTACGACTGGTGGGATGACGAGGTGTACCTGCAGGCGGTGGTCGATTCCATCGTGTCGGCTGGGTTCGATGCGACGCGCGACCACCTCGACTTGTCATATCACTCCATTCCGCTGCGCGACGTGAAGCACGGCGACACGTACGTCGACAACGTCTATCGCACCAACCGCATCGTGGCCGAACGCCTGGGCGTGCCCGAAGGCCGCTGGGCCACGGGATTCCAAAGCGTGTTCGGGCCGAAGCCCCAGAACTGGGCGGCGCCGCTTTCCGTGAAATTGCTGGCCGACTGGGGGACGGCGGGCGTGCGCAGCGTGTACCTGTGCTGCCCCGGCTTTGCCGCCGATTGCCTCGAGACCCTCTATGACATTCCCTATGAGCTGGAGCCGGCGTTCACGGATGCCTACCGTGCAGCGCACCCCGATGCGCCCGCGCCGTCGTTCACATACGTGCCGTGCATCGACCCGTACGAGGCATACCCGCGCATCTTGCATCACGTGCTGGAAGAACGCTCGGAATTCCTCGTCTCGTAGACGTTCGGGAATCACCCAAACTTGCCTAACTCATCGGGGGGAGCGCATACGCGCCCTGTGCCTATGGTATACTTTTGCACGCTGTACCGCTTTAGTACGCAAAAGCGAAAAGGATCTTGGGAGGAACAATGAAGAAAAAGCTCGCGTTGATTATGGGCCTCGCTGCGGCGCTGTGCCTATGTGTGGGTATGCTCGCCGGTTGTGGCGGAAATTCGAGCTCGAGCTCGAGCGCGTCGGATTCCGGCAGCGCAGATGCCGAGGCCATGACGCTGGTCTTGGGCTTTGACAAGGGATATCCGCCGTACGGCTATGTGGGCGACGATGGCGAATACACCGGCGTTGACATTGACCTCGCCAAGGAAGCATGCGACCGCCTGGGTTGGGAGCTTAAGCTCGAGCCCATCGACTGGGATGCCAAGGATGCGCTCATCGACCAGGGCAACATCACCTGCATCTGGAACGGCTTCACCTATGAGGGCCGCGAAGACAAGTATGCCTTCTCGGACCAGTACATGATCAACGCCCAGGTTGTGGTCGTGAAGGCCGACAGCGACATCAAGACGCTCGCCGACCTCAAGGACAAGACCGTCATCACGCAGGTTGATTCCGCTGCCCTCGACGTGCTCGATAACGACATGAAGGACCTGCAGGACACCTTCAAGGGCGGTAAGGCCCAGACCATTTCCGATTACAACAACGCGTTCATGCAGCTTGAGAGCGGCACCGTCGACGCCGTGGCATGCGACCTCTCCATTGCCGCCTACAACATGGCCGGCAAGCCGGATGTGTACAAGCAGCTCGACGAGCAGCTGAGCTCCGAGCACTATGCCGTGGGCTTCAAGAAGGGCGAAGAGGGCCAGGCCCTTGCCGACCAGATCACCGCGACCCTGAAGGAAATGGA
>SUUF01000034.1:17012-19427 GCA_015062635.1 Coriobacteriaceae bacterium
TGGTGAAGGATACGTCGCTCGCCTTCGTGTTGGGCATTGCCGAGATGTTCACCGAGGCCAAGGCGCTTGCCGCCAGCCAGGTGAGCATGCTGCCCTACGTTGTCGCCGCCGGTATGTACTGGGTCTTCAACCTCGCGGTCGAGTTCATCTTGAACAAGATCGAGAAGAAGATGTCGTACTACCATGACTAGCTCGGAGGTTGCCGCGATGGATCGCGATGTCATCGTTTCGCTGGAACATGTGGAAAAGAGCTTCGGCTCGAACACGGTGCTGAAGGACATCAGCCTGCAGGTGAAGAAGGGCGAGGTCGTGAGCATCATCGGGTCGTCGGGCGGCGGCAAGTCGACGCTGCTGCGCTGCGCCACCTTGCTCGAGACGTTCGAGCGCGGCAAGCTCATGTACGACGACCTTGTCGTGGCGCGAAACGATACCTCAGGCCGGGCGGTGTATGGCGACAAGCGCACGCTTGCCAAGGCGCGCACGAAATTCGGGTTGGTGTTCCAGAACTTCAACCTGTTCCCGCACCGCACCGTGCTGCAGAACATCTGCGATGCGCCCATATTGGTGAAGAAGATGCCGCGGGATGACGCCGAGGCGAAGGGCATGGAGCTCGTGGCCAAGATGGGCTTGCAAGGCAAGGAGCACATGGTGCCCTGCGAGCTTTCCGGCGGACAGCAGCAGCGTGTCGCCATTGCGCGTGCGCTGTGCATGGAGCCCGAGATGCTGTTCTTCGACGAGCCCACGAGCGCGCTCGACCCCGAGCTCACGCAGGAGATTCTGAAGGTCATCCGCAGCTTGGCCGAGGAGCACATGACGATGGTCATCGTGACGCACGAGATGCTGTTCGCGCGCGATGTGTCCGACCGTATCATCTTCATGGACAAGGGCATCATCGTGGAAGAAGGCCCCGCCAAGGAGGTCATCGACAACCCGCAGCACAATCGCACGAAGGCCTTCCTCTCGAAGGTTTCCGATTAGCGGCGGCGGCGCGCGCGGCGCGTGGCAAAATCGGACAATATGGGAACAATTGCCGGATTTGCCTGCGTCCTCGTCGCGCCATCGGGGCGTATACTAGAGCGTGACGATTGTCTCCGATGGACGTTTGGCCGAAAAGGAGTGAAATATGTTCGCATCCAAGATCATGAACGGTTTCGGGCCGCTTGCGGGCGTGAAGGTCGTCGAGCTGGCCGACTGGGTCGCAGGACCTGCAGGCGTGCGTATGCTCGGCGAATTCGGTGCCGAGATCATCAAGGTGGAAAACCCGAAGGGCGACCCGCAGCGCACCCAATGCTGGGGCTTCGGCGGCAAGAACACCGAGCGTTGCGACCCCACGTATGAAAACGTGAACGCGAACAAAGACTGGATTTCGCTGAATCTGAAGACCGAAGAGGGCATGGCCATCATGATGGACCTGCTGGCCGAGGCCGACGTGTTCGTGAACGGCCTGCGCAACAAGGCGCTGCGCAAGCTCGGTCTCGACTGGGAGACGCTGCACGAGAAATTCCCGCGCCTCATCTGGTGCCAGATGCGCGGCTATGGCGAGTGGGGCAAGATGAAGGACGAGCCGGGTTACGATGCGGTGTGCTGGGGCGCACGTGGCGGCGTGAACGCGACGTTCCGCCAGGCAGGCGAGTCGCCGGCAACGGCACCGCAGGCGTTCGGCGACTTCAACGCGAGCTCCATCTTCGCGGGCGGCATCTGCGCGGCGCTGTATGGCCGTGAGAAATCGGGCGTGGGCGAAAAGGTCGTCATCAACCTGTACCACGTGGCTGTGTGGGCGCAGACCTTCGGCATCCAGTCTGCGCAGTTCGGCGCGCAATATCCGAATCACCGCACGCGCGTGAACAACCCCTTCAACAACACGTACCAGTCCAAGGACGGCGTGTGGTTCCTCATCTGCATGCCCGACTACAACCGGTATTACCCGTCGATGATGAAGATGCTCGGGCAGGATGACATGCTCGACAACGAGCAGGCCTCCACGCTCACCGGCGTTGCCGAGAACAAGCTGCAGCCGTTTGTCATCTCGAAGATCGAAGCAGGCTTCGCCACCAAGGATTACGAGGAGTGGGACCGCATCCTGTTGGAGGAGCAGGTGCCGCACCAGAAGCTGTTCGACATGAATGACATCATTGCCGACGAGGAGTGCTACGACAACGACCTGCTGCGCCGTTACGACAGCCTCGACTTCGGGCCGCGCGTGTTCAACACGACGCCCATCCGCTTCGGCAGCTGGGGCGACCCGCCGCTGATTCTGGGCAAGCCCATCGGTTACCACACCGCGCGCCTCCTGAAAGCCAGGGGCTACACCGACGAGCAGATCGCCGAGCTCGAGGAGAAGGGCGCCATCCGCTGCTGGCATGGCGAGAACCTCGACGAGGACGTCGTGCCCGTGCTGAAGAGCAAGCGCCAGGT
>SUUF01000149.1 GCA_015062635.1 Coriobacteriaceae bacterium
GAGAGCTTGCTTTCGTCTTCCACCTTGAAGTAGCGCATCGACACCATCAGGCGGCGGCTCTTCTCGATGTAGCGGCCGCCTTTGCGCTTCAGGGGAATGAGCTGCTCGCGGGTCACGGACACGGGCTCGACCACGAGATTCCCCGCCACGGCCGACACGACCTTGATCCCCATCTTGTAGGCAAGCGCCTTGATGTGCGCCTTCGCGAAGAAATTCTGCGCAGCTGCGGGCATCTCGCCATACGAAAGCCGCGTCTCCTTCTCGAGCGCCTCAAGCACCTCGAGGTCGTCGCACGAGGCGAGCTTGCGATACAGCGTCACCCGCTGCTCGGGGTCCTGCACGTATTCTTCCGGCAGGTACGCGTGCGCATGCACGTTCACCGTGATGTCGGAAAGCGCTGGCGGGATGAGGTCGCTCTTGTCGGCGCGTCCCTCGCGCGTAGCATTCACCGCCTCGGCAAGCATCTGGGCGAACAGGTCGAAACCGACCGCGCTGAGATTGCCCGACTGCTCGGCGCCGATCATGCTGCCCGCCCCGCGGATCTCGAGGTCCTTCATCGCGATGCGCATGCCGCTGCCAAGTTCGCGGTTGTCGTTGATGGCCTGCAGGCGTTCCATGGCCTCGTCGGTCAACGGCACGTTGTCGGGGAACATGAAGTATGCATACGCTTGGGTCGACGAGCGTCCCACGCGCCCCTTCAGCTGGTAGAGCTGCGCGAGGCCCAAGCGTTGGGAATCCTCGATGATCAGCGTGTTCGTGTGCGGGTTGTCGATGCCGCTCTCGATGATGGTCGTCGCGACGAGCACATCGATCTCGCCGGCGCTGAAATCTTCCATCACATGCTCGAGCTGCTCTTTCGACATCTGGCCATGCGCGACGCCGATGCGCGCCTCCCCCACCGCCGATTGCACGCGCTCGACGGCGTCGTCGATCGTCTTCACGCGGTTCGACACGTAATACACCTGGCCGCCGCGCGCGATCTCGCGGCGAATGCCATCGGCCACGAGGTCGGGGTCCCATTCGCCCACGACCACCTGCACCGGCCGCCGGTCGTCGGGCGGCGTCAGGATCAGGCTCATATCGCGAACCCCCGAAAGCGACATCTGCATCGTGCGCGGGATGGGCGTCGCCGAGAGCGTGAGCACGTCGATAGATTCGCGGAGGTTCTTCATCTGCTCCTTCGCGCCCACGCCGAAGCGCTGCTCCTCGTCGATGATGAGCAGCCCGAGGTCGTGCGGGTTCACGTCGGCCGAAAGCAGGCGGTGCGTGCCGACGAGCACCGCCACCTCGCCCTGCGCGAACTGCTCGAGGATGTCGGCTTGCTGCGCCCCGGTGCGGAAACGCGAGAGCACCTCGACCTTCAACCCGAACGGCTCGAACCGGTCGCGGAACGTGGTGTAATGCTGCTGCGCGAGAATCGTCGTCGGGCACAGCACCATCACCTGCTTGTGGTCCTGCGTGGCCTTGAACGCCGCCCGCAGCGCGACCTCGGTCTTGCCGAAGCCCACGTCACCGCAGACCAGACGGTCCATCGGGCGAATCGATTCCATATCGGCCTTGATGTCGGCGATGGCCGAGAGCTGGTCGGCGGTTTCCTGATAGGGGAATGCGTCTTCCATCTGGCGCTGCCACGGCGTGTCGGGCGAGTAGCGGTAGCCCTTCGTGGCCGCGCGGCGCGTGTAGATGTCCACGAGGTCGAACGCAAGCTTCTTCGTCGCCTTGCGGGCCTTGTTCATCGCCCGGCTCCAGTCGGCGGTGTTCAGGCGCGTCAGGCGCGGGCTCGCACCCTCGGGTCCCACATAGCGGCTGATGCGGTCGAGCTGCTCGACCGGCACATAGAGCTTGTCGTTGTCGGCATATTCAAGCAGCAGGTAGTCGCGCATGCTGCCGTCGACGTCCTGGCGCACGAGCTCCTTGAACAGCGCGATGCCGTGCGCCACATGCACGACGTAATCGCCCGGCTTGTAGGGGAAGGTGACCTGCGTGATGTCGACATGCCGCCGCGTGCGGATCGTGCCCGAGCCCTGCGTGTCGTTAATGCTCACGAGCGCGAGGTTGGCCTGCGGAAACACCATGCCCAGGGGAATCTCGGTGTCGACGACGTTCACGACGCCGCGCTTGAGCTTCAGCGGCCCGCCGTCTCCCGCCTTCCATTCCGTTATGGGAACGCCCAGCTCGACGAGCGAGAGCTTCATCTCCTCGCGCGCCCGGTAATTGGGCACCGAGAACACGACGGTCATGCGGTCGTCGACAAGCGAATGCAGGCGCCCGAAGAGCTTCTCGGGACCGCCGGCGACATTCGTGCGCAACACCTTGAGCTCGGAGTCGAAGCCGCCGCCCACCCGGATAATCGACCCGTACGTGCACCGCGGGCACGCGCCGAAATCCATGGATGCCGGCGGCGCGTACAGGGTGTCGAGCGCGACCTTCCCGCCCTTGGCACGAGCCTCGAGCTCCTCGAACGCGTGGGCAGCGTCATCGAAGATGGCGCGCGGCTCCACGAGGACCGAGACGGCCTCGGCAGGCAGGTAGTCGCCCGGCTGCGCGAGCTTGTCGTACAGGTACGGCAGCAGCAGGTCGGGCCGCTCGGCGTCAGTTCCGGAATCGAGCGCCTCGAACAGCGTGCGCGCGACCGAATTCGACGGCGCCACCTTCGCGAGCTGGCGTTTCGCGTGCGAGACCTCGCGCGCGCCCAGCAGGTATTCGCGCACCGGATACACCTCGATGCTCTTCAGCGACGCGATGCTCTGACCGGTCGCCGGCACGATGCGGCGGATCTCGTCGACCTCGTCGCCGAAGAAATCGATGCGCACGGGATATCCGAGGTTGCCGGCATACAGGTCGATGGTGCCACCGCGCACCGCAAACGTCCCCGGCCCCTCAAGCTCGCCGGTGTTCTCGTAGCCGCGTTCGACGAGGGCCTGCTCGAGCTCCTCGAACGTCGCGGCAGCAAATCCCATCGTGGCCTCGAGTTCTTCCCCCTGCGTGAAGACGAGCGGACGGTGCACGCCGGCGCCTTTCGGCGGCAGCTTGCGCAACAGGCTCCTGCCGGATGCGACCACGATGCACTCCCGCGCCGTCGCAAGCGAATTCAGCGCCTCGAGGCGCATCGCGGAGCCGCGGGCGTCTTCGGCCGCCACCTCGAATGCGGGCTTGCGACGCGCCGGGTACCGCAGCACGCGCTCTTCCCCGACATATGCCGATACCACCCGCGCGAATTCAGCGGCTGCGTCTTCACCTGGCACGACGACGAGGGTCGGCTGCGGAGTGCGCGCGAAACGTGCGGCCACCAAGAACGGCCGCGCCGATGACGCCACGCCCATGGCGGCATCCTCGAGGGCATCCATCTTGTTCCAGAGGCCGTCGAGGGCTCCCGATTTTCCGAGCGTTTCCGCCAGCGCGTCGATAAGCATGCCGTTTCCTTCCAAGACAACACGAATAGCCCGCCCACGGGCAGGTTACAATGGTCGAGTATACGGTACCGGCGCAAAAAGCATGGGTGGAGGCGCATATGCCACGGGAAAAGCAAGCAGACAAACGGGCGCGTGCCGCGGAAATCGAGACGTTGATGCTCGAGCATTATGGCGAGGGGGAATGCTCGCTCGATTATCGCGACCCCTTCCAGCTCACGGTTGCGGTCGTGCTTTCGGCGCAATGCACCGATGCGGCCGTGAACCGGGTGACGCCCACACTGTTTGCCGCCTACCCCGATGCAGCGGCATTTGCCCAGGCCCGCGTCGAGGACATCGAGGAGATCATCCATCCGCTCGGGTTTTTCCACGCCAAGGCGCGCAACCTCGTGAAACTCGGGCAGACCTGCCTGGCTGAATTCGGGGGCGAGATTCCCAACGACCTCGAGCTGCTGCAACGGCTGCCGGGCGTCGGGCGGAAGACCGCCAACGTCGTGATGGCCGAGGCGTTTCGCAATGCGCAGGGAATCGCGGTCGACACGCATGTGTTCCGCATCGCGCACCGCCTGAAGTTCGCGGGGCCTTCCGCCGACACGCCCGCCAAGACCGAGCAAGCACTGCTGAAGACCTACCCGCAGAAGGACTGGCTCTATATCAACCATCAGTGGGTGCACTTCGGCCGCGACTATTGCCGCGCGCGCAACCCCAAGTGCGGCGAATGCTTCATCCACCACCTGTGCCCCTCGGCTGGCAAGGCCTGATTACCCAGCTGGGCCGTTTGTCGAGTGCATCGGGGCCTATCGACCTGACAAACCCCTCCGGTGACTTTGTCGGCTGTTTGTCGAGTGCATCGGAGCCTATCGACCTGACAAACCCCTCCGGTGACTTTGTCAGGTGCATCGCTCCCTATCGACCTGACAAACCCCTCCGGTGACTTTGTCAGGTGCATCGCTCCCTATCGACCTGACAAATGCACCGGAGGGGTTTGTCACATTCTAGAT
>SUUF01000150.1 GCA_015062635.1 Coriobacteriaceae bacterium
AGCTGCTTACGATTGCCACATGTAGCCGGAGCCCCAGCAGGTCATGAGGTGCTGGGGTTGGCTCGGGTCGTCCTCGATTTTCTTGCGGATGCGGCGCACGTATACGGCGAGGCTCGTTATCTCGCCTTGGTATTCCTCGCCCCAGGCGGTTTCCACGAGCTGTTGCTGCGATACCGGTTCGTCGGCGTTGCAGGCCAGCGTGAACAGGATGTTGAACTCTTTGGGCGTGAGCTGGATGGGCGTGCCGTCCTTGCGCACGACGAACTTGCTCTGGTCGAATTCGTAGCGGCCCACTGTGAGGGTGGTGAGGTTCTGCTTGCGCTCGGCCATGCGGGCAGCTTGGCGCTCGCGGCGCAGGAACGATTGGATGTGCAGCAGCAGCTCTTGCGGCTCGAACGGCTTCGCGAAATAGTCGTCGCCGCCCGATTGGAATCCCACCATCTTGTCGAAGATCTGCCCCTTCGCGGAAAGGAAGATCACGGGGACGGTGACGCCGGCGGCGCGCAGTTGCTGGCATACCTCAAAGCCATTGCAGCTCGGTATCACCACGTCCAGCAAGATGAGGTCGGGTTGGTGCTGCTTCACGGCTTCCAGCGCGCCGATGCCGTCGAGCAGACCGGCGAATTCGTATCCGGCGGCTTTCACCAGGGTGGAAACGAGGGCCTGCATGCTCTCGTCGTCGTCGATCATCAGGATCTTCATTCGTAGTCCTCCTCGTTGAGCACGGTAGCGGGGAAGCGGAACGTGAAGCGGCTGCCGCCGGCCTCCCGTTGCTGAGCGGATACGTCGCCGCCCATGGCGTCGGCGATTTGGCGAATGACGGCCAAGCCTAGGCCTGCGCCGGTATGGCTGCCGCCTTCGCGGTAGGCGCCCTTGGTGTAGGGGTCGAAAATGCGTTCGAGGTCTTCGGCGGCGATGCCCACGCCGTCATCGTCGACGACGAACGAGATGATGCCGGTTTCGGGGTTCTCGCTTTCCTCGAGCAGGATTTCCACGCGAATGCCGCCTCCGGACGGCGTGAACTTCGAGGCGTTGTTCACCAGGTTGTGCAGCACGCGCATCAGCAGATCGCGGTCGGCTTCGATGAGCGGCAAGCTTGCGTCCGCGTGCACTTCCAGATGCTGGCTGCGCTTCTGGGCGATGGGCTCCATCGTTGCGCGCAGGTGCATGGCCAGGTCGACCAGGTCCACGGCCGTGGGGCGCACCTCGATGCCCTGAGCTTCGGCGCGTGCGAAGGCCAGGATGTTGTCGACCATGCCCACAAGCGTGCGCGCTTGGTCGGCGATGCGCTCGAGCGTCTCGCGATTGCGGCAGCCATCGAAATCCTGCCCTGCGGGCGCGCATTCATCCATCTTCGTTTCGGCGAGCTGCGTGTAGGCGATGATGGAAGCGAGCGGCGTGCGCAAGTCATGCGAGAGCGAGGCGAACAGGCGGTCTTTGTATTCGGTCTCGTCCTGCAACTGGGCAAGCGCCGCTGCGAGCTCCCCCTGTTTCGATTGCAGCTCGTCGTTCAGGCGGGCGAGTTCCGCGGTGCGCTCCTCGACGCGCAGCTCGAGGTTCGTGTACAGGCTGTCCAGGTCATCGGCCATCGTGTTGAAGTCCCGTGCGAGCGCGGCGATCTCATCCTTGCCGTCCGTGTCTTCCAGACGCGGCGAATCCTTCCCCGGGCGGTAGGCGGAGGCGGCTTCCGACACGCGCGTCACGGGTTTGATGACGGTTGCGCGCAGCACGGCATACATGACGCCCATCACGCCCAGCAAGCCCAGGAGCACGAGCAGGATGCCCTGACTGGCGCCTTCGACGGCATTTGCCATGTAGCTGCTCAGCGGCGCGCGCACGCTCACCGCCCCGGCGACCGTGCCCACGGTATACCCTTCCTTCACGTATCCCAGCGGGTCTTTCTCGCCGGCAGGGTCTCCGTGGCAGGTGAGGCAGGTCGCGGTGATGTGCCGCGGCCGCAGGTAGTAGTACACCTGCTCACCCGCGTCATTCGCGCTCACGCCCGAATACGACCGGAGCGTTTCATCGGCGGCAAAGGCCTCGAGGGCCTCCTGTTCGAAGGCATCGGGGCTGTCTTCCTTGTTGCGGGGGCTCAACGCCACCACGCGGATCTCGCTGTCGTTTTCGCGGCTGAAGTCGCGGGCGACGGATTTTACGGCGCTTACGCACACGAGGCCCCGCGCCTGGTCTCCCAGCTCGCGAACGTATACGTTTGTGGCCGGCTGGTTCTCGTCGACGTAGTCCCACACCGCATCCATCTGGTCGCTCAGGGCGACGGCGCGGGCCTCCGCATCCTCAAGGCTCTTGTCATGCACGAACGAGGCGCCCCACGCGAACGCCGCCACCACGAACACCGTGAACAGCACCGCAAGGGTCACGAGGACCTTGAACTGCAGTCCGAAGGCTTGCCGCGTTTTCTGTTGACCGGTGTCAGGCAAGAGCCGCCATCCCTTCATCGCATGCCGCATGTGCCTTCTTTAGGATATCGCGCCAATCGAGCATGGCGGCTTGCGATCCGGGGCTTTCGGAAGGCCCGGTCGCCAGGCACATGTCGTACCAGGTCACCTTTGCGTAGAGCTTTTTCACGTCGTCGAGCGCGGGGTCGTCGGCGCCTGTCTTGGCGACAGCCTGCTCGAGCGCCTTCTTGAATGCGGCCTCCCGCTTTTCAAGCGCGGCCATACCTTCGGCGAGTTCCGCCTCCTGCGCCCGTACGAACGCCGCCATGTCTTCGGTCGAGGCGATGCCCTGGCGCTCGTGGCAGTTCAGGCAGTAGGTGAGGGAATCCTCGCTCTCCAGCGGGGAGTTTGCAGAAAAATGGTTCGTGAACGTGGTTCCGTCCTCGGCCGTGCTTTGCGGCATGTGGCAATCCACGCAGGTCACGCCCAGCTCCTGCATCTTCGTGTCCATGAACAGTTCCACCGTGGGATGCAGCACGTAGCTTTCGGTGATGCCCGTGGCGGGATCGGTCTCGAAGTTCACGCCGTCTTCCCAGCAGGTTTCGAACAGGCCGTCCACGTCGTAGCCGTTGCGGAAGGCGTCGATGGTTTGCAGGTCTTCTTCGGTGTGGATGGAGCTGCGGTAGTCGTAGGCGTTGTGGCATTGGCCGCACACGGCGTTCTTCGGGTCGAGCCGTGCGACGAAGTCCCCGCCGATAGCCGGGAAGAACATGAGCTGCGGCGCAAGGTTTTTGGCGGAGGGTTCGCCGTCGTGGCACATCGCGCAATCGAAATAGTCATTGTCCACGATGGCGCGCGCTTCGGCGTTATAGACGTTGCCGAACGCCGCAGCGCCCTGCTGCGCATAGATGTCGTTGAAGCGCGTGGTCTTGCACGACACGCAGCCGGACTTCAGGTTCATCTCCTCCAGCTGGGCATCGCTGAGCTTGTCGATGTCGTAGTGATCGGTTTCGGGGTCGTAGGCCGCTTCGAGGTATTGGACGTTGCCGTCTTTGTCATACACCGGGTCGCCATTTTGGTTGCGCACCGTCGGCGCCTCGCAGATCTCCTGGAGGTTCTCCACGGTGTGGCCGATGAGGATGCCCTTGGCGTTCACACGCGTTTGCTGGATGGTCTCGCATTGCAAGGGGAACTGCGCGCTGTATTGGGCTAGGGATGGGGAAGGGGCGGCAGGCGTTTCGGCGCTCGGGGATGATTCGGGCCCGGTCGCACAGCCAGCGGCCAATGCCGTGGTCGCCAACAGTGCGGCCACGATGCCGGCAGCAAGCGCTTTACGCATTCCGCGGAACATCTGATCCCCTCCTCTCGGTGTACCAATAATTATGAGGCGTCCGAGACAAGCTTCAAGCCCACGAGGCATCCGATGAGGCCGGTGATGAGCAGCACTTTCACGAGGGAGATCGATTCGGTGCCGTCGATCATGCCGTAAATCATGGTGAGGGCAGCGCCCACGCCCACCCACACGGCGTACGAGGTGCCCACGGGCAGGGTCTTCAGGGCAAATGAAAGCCCCAACATGCTCAGGGCGCACGCCACGAAGAACACGATGGTGGGAATTGGGTGCGAGAACCCTTCCGATTTTCCGAGTGCGACGGCCCAGACGCATTCCATGCATCCCGAAGCCACCAAAACGATCCATGCCATACGCGCCTCCCTTTTTCGAAGGTTGCCTGCCATGCATCGTCTTGTCCTAACCCGGTACGACCGCGCTCGTCGGGGCTCGCTTTCGCGGACATAGGGAATTGTAACAAATGGCCAGGCGGTGACAGGGGGTCGGGCTGGCCATCCCAAGCGCAACAAAACGAGCCGAGGAAGGTGTCCTCGGCTCGCATGGGTGCAACTGGAATTGCCAGCTATTCCACGATGAAGTTGTCGATGAGGCGAGTTTTGCCGATGTACACGGCGATGGCGCACAGCACCGGCTGGCCGTC
>SUUF01000151.1 GCA_015062635.1 Coriobacteriaceae bacterium
TGCGGGGCGGACGGGGCGCGAGGAGTCGTCTGAGCACAATCTCCGCGATTTCGCGAAGCGGAATCGCGCGTCGAAAAACGCGAAGCCAGCGCAGCGCACGACGAGGGAATGCCCAGTGGGCATTCCCGAGGAGCAGCGGAGCGTGGCTCCTCGCGCCCCGTCCGCCCCGCGGCGAGCGACGCAGGTCATGCGCTATTTGGCGCGAACTATTCCAATACTTCGGGGTTGAGGCAATCCATCGGCTTGCGCCCGGAAAGGATGTCGATGACGGCCCTCGTCGTACGGGTGCGCAGCTCCTCGCCCGATTCCTCAGACCAGTAGGCCGCATGCGGCGTCAAGACGGTATGCGGCGCCAACAAGATGGGATGCGAGCGGTCGAGCGGCTCGCTCTCGAACACGTCGAGCCCGGCGCCCCACAGCTTCCCCGCCTCGAGGGCCCGCGCCAGCGCCACCGTGTCGATAATGGGTCCACGGGAAGTGTTCACCACGACTGCACCGGGCTTCATCATGCGCAAGCGTTTCTCGTCAAGCAGATGATGCGTCTGGGGAGTGAGCGCGCAGTGGAAGCTCACGACGTCCACCATCGAGAGCAGCACGTCAAGCTCGTAGATATCGTAGCCTTCGGGAGTCCGGCGTCCCGGCTTCAGCGAACGCGACGTGCAGATGACCTTGAATCCCAAGCCCGCCGCCTTGCGCGCCACGGCACGGCCGATCTCGCCCATGCCCACAACGCCGAACGTGCGGCCGTATGCCTGGCCGAGCGGACGGCGTGCGTGGTGGTTCCAAATGCCAGCCCGCATATCGGCATCGAGCTCGTTCGTGCGGCGCAGCACGTCCATCGCAAGCGTGATGGCATGATCGGAAACAACCTCGGTGCCATAGCCGGGATGCGTGCACACCGCCACGCCGTAATCGGTGGCAGCCTGCAAATCGATGGAGTCGTAACCGACGCCGGTGCGCGACACCACCTTCAACCGGGGCAGCGCCTTGAACACCTTGCGGGGAAAATCCCCGTACGACGTGATGATGCCATCGGCATCAGCCGCGTTCTCGATGATGGCATCGGCATCCCGGTTGTGGAAAATGGCGAGCTCCATGCCCGCCTCTGCGATCATGTGCCGCTCGATATCCTGTTCCTCGAAATCGCTATCGGTAATGACAACTTTCGCCATCTAATCCTCCCAATGAAAACCACCCGGCAGGCGCCGCATGCTCGCCCTATTTGCCCTTCAGCACCGCCTTGCCCAAGCATGCCAAGCCGGCGCCGGTCACCACCAGTCCGGGACCGGGCAAGATGAGCATGGGAATGCCCACAATGGTAAGGGGCACGCCCAAAATGAGCAGCGTGCTGCGCTTTTCCGGAAGCAGGTGCTTCTTGCCGTCGTTCGTCGTCGCCATAGCTCCTCCTTCGTTGGCCAACAGCTCCGATTCGCTCGATGCGAACATCATACTAGCAGCTCAGCGACACGGTAAGCAGCGCCTGCGAAAAATGGACGCCTCGCGCCATCGCCTGGGGTTGCGGTATCTGAACAGCAGAAAACCCCGTTGCAGGCACGCTGCAACGGGGCATATTCCTCCATGCGGCACCCACAGGCGCCCACACCATGTGAAACGCTTATTACGCCATGCGCACGCGCGTCGCGGCATACGACGGCGTCCAAGCGGCATGCTCGCGCACGACCGGCTCTTCGGCAACGGCCATCTCGGGCACCGCGATGGCTTCCATGGCACCAGGTTTCGTCCAGCTGAACGAAAGGCTGTTGTTGATTTCATCTTCCCCATACCGAAGGATGGCCACCGATTTCACGGCGAAGATAGCGACGAGTGCGATTACGAATGCGATGAGTTCCATCTGTCCCCTCCTTCTAGCGACATTCGTATCGTAGTCGTGCACACGTCCGTTGTTAAACTGTTATTATCGATACTTGCTACAACTCGTAGCTGTTACAACGGATAACTGTAATGGGATAGGCAGCAATGAATTTCACCTCGCTTGGATACTTCGAAGTGCTCGCCCGTGAACGCAATTTCACGCGTGCGGCCGAGAAGTTGCACATCACGCAACAATCGCTCAGCTCGAACATCGCAAAGATGGAACGGGAGCTGGGTTGCCAGCTCATCGTGCGCCATGTACCGCTTGACCTCACGTATGCCGGCGAGGTGCTTCTACGATACGCCGCCACCTTCCGCGAGGAGCGCGATCAGATGCTGCAGGAATTCGCGGACATCTCGCAAAACCAGCGGGGCATCCTGCGCATCGGCATCGCATACACACGCGGCCGCACCATCCTGCCCGATGTCATCCTCGAGTTCCAGAAGCGCTTCCCGCTCATCCAGGTGCAGCTGGTCGAGGACTCGAACGATGTGTTGCACCGCAAGCTCATCGATGGCGACGTCGACCTCGCCATTGCGAATTTCTCGGATTCGCTGCCGGGCATAACCCTTCACGAATTCTATCGTGAGGAGGTCGTGCTGCTCGTCGCGCGTGGACTGTTCGAATCGCTCTATGGCGATGAAGCCGATAAGCGCGTGCGCCTGTTCGAGGAAGGCGACTATTCTGCACTCGCCGATTGCCCGCTCATCCTCGGCGGCATGGATGACCTCGACGGTCAGATCGCCCGAAACGTGCTGAAGCGCGAGGGCATCGCGCACCCGCATATCGTGGCGTCTTCGAGCAATGCCGAAACGCAATTGGCTCTTGCCATTCGCGGTGTGGGCGCATGCTTCTGCCCTGTCATCCTCGCCCGCGCAGCTCTCACCGAGGAGCAGCTGTCATCGCTCATCACGCTGCATTTGGGCGAGACGGCCCGCTACCGCATCCGCTTCGGGTACCAAGACCGATCGTATCAATGGAGCGTCATCGAAGCGTTCATGGACGTCGCCAAGCAAATCGTGCACGACTAGCAAACGCCGGCCACAAGGCCGGCGCCACCGTCGCTTGTTAGGCGTACACCTCGTGCTCCACCACGAGGTCGTTCTTGATGTGCCCGACCAGCCGCGTGAGGGCGTCGACGCACCGCGGCCGGATGTCTGCGCCTATGAGCACATACATCAGCGAGTCGCCCACCTCGAGGGCGCCTTCGTTCAGCCACACGCGCACATAGTACACGCCGTCCCAGGTAAGCGCCTCGGCAACAGCCGCCTCGAGCCCTGCGGCATCGTACGAGAACTCGACCTGTCGCACTGCGGGCATATCCTTGCCTTCGCGCACCTGTGCCTTCGCGGTTTCCCGCACCACGCCATTGTGCGTGAGGAACATGCCGCATTTGCTCGCATTCTCGCTCGCCTTCGCCTCGGCCAGCCACATATCCATCGACGGTTCAGTCTTCGGCATCGCATGCTTCCTTTCATCTCGTTTTTCGTCGAACCCATCTTGCAGCACGAAAGACGATTCGTCCATCAGGCAATTGTTTTGCACCTTCACACCGCCTCAAGTCGTGGCGTCATTCATCTAGGGCGAAACGGCAATTGCCATCACGCGATGAGACCCCACCTTCGCTCGGAAGGCCGCGAACGGCGCGATATTGGTTTACCATAGCACCAGACAACCAGCACTCACGATTGGGGGCAAGATGAGCTCGTATACCGATGACGCGGTCGCCCGGGCGCTTGAGCTGCATAAAGCCGGATACAACTGCGCGCAGTGCGTGGCCGTTGCATGTGCCGGCAAGGTCGACCTCGACGAAGACCTCGCATTCCGCCTGATGGAGGGCTTCGGCGGCGGCATGGGCGACTTCACCCAGACCTGCGGCGCCATCTCGGGTGGCGTGGCCATCCTCGGCATGATGAACAGCGGCGGCATGGAAAACCCGCGCACGAAAGCCTCCACCTATCGGCTCTCGAGCGAGGTCACGGCGCGATTTACCCAGATGAACGGCGCCACGCTCTGCGGTGACCTCAAGGGGCTTACCGGCGGGCCGGTCTTGCGCTCATGCGATGGCTGCATCGAGGATGCCACGCGCATCACGCTCGACGTCATCGAGCGACATGCGCAATCAGGCAAGTAGCGAGCAGACATCATGAGCGAGAGGGAAGCGCCGTTGCTGCAATGCCTGGAAGCGGGCATGCACGCCTCTCAAGACGCCGATTGCCGGGCAGCGGTGTTCATCCCGCTCATCGAGCGCGAACACTCCTATGACGTTGTCTTCGAGGTGCGTGCCCAGCACCTGAAACGCCAGCCTGGCGAGGTATGCCTGCCGGGCGGGCACATCGAGCCGGGGGAAAGCGCCCGCGAGGCGGCGGTTCGGGAAACCTGCGAGGAATTGCTGGTAGACGTCTCGCAACTTCGGGAAATCGTCGACCTCGGCAGGATCAACGGGCCTGGCGGCCTGCCGCTGCGCCTGTTCGCGGGAACCCTGAGCGGATACGATGGCTCGTTCGACGC
>SUUF01000035.1:0-7350 GCA_015062635.1 Coriobacteriaceae bacterium
CACGCGAAGGTGTATGCCAATGTGAATGGGGGTCGTGGCACGCAATCTTCGAGCACGGCGATGAGCCGAGGAAGCGGGAGAAGGAGATTCGATGAGCGACACGGCGACGTGGCACCAACGACTAATCTCAATTGTTCTTATAGCCATCTCGCTTGTGTTCGCGGGGATGCTTGCCTCATGCGCCCCCGCTGAAGAGGGGGATGCGGACGGGGACTTGCCCGCGTCGTTCGACTTGCGCGACGTGGATGGCCACTGCTATGTGACCCCCGTCAAGCTGCAGAACCCCTTCGGGGCCTGCTGGGGCTTTGCGGCCATATCGGCTGCCGAGACGAGCATACTCGGCTCGCATCTGGCCGACGATCCCGAGGCGTACAAGACCTTCAATTTGTCGGAAAAGCAGCTGGCGTACTTCTCGCACACCTTCATCGACGACCCATCCAACTCGCAGAATGGCGAAGGCTCCGTCAGCTTTAAATACGAGATGAAAAACGGAAAGCTCACCCTAACCGAACCGCTGGTTTCGAGTGATTTCTACAATACGGGGGGAAGTCCCTTCCTGGCCACTAACTCTTTTGCCTCCGGCATCGGTCCCACGCTCGAAAGTGCGGACGAGTCGCTTGTCTACCGCGGGAAGGCGGGCAAGTCGGAGCCCAGCAAAGACGGCGCCATTTCGGAATTCTGCTACGCAGAGGATGACGACTGGACGATTGACGAGAAGTTCCGCTTTATGCAGGACTACGTGCTCAAAGAGGCGTATTTCCTTCCCAGCCCCGCCAGCTTTGAAGAGCTCGCTACCCCTGAGGAAGATGCCAGTTCTGAAGAAGACGCTAGCCCTGAAGAAGGCGCCACCTCTGAGGAGGCTGCCAGCTCTGAAGAAGATGCCAGCTCTGAAGAAGATGCCAGCCTTGAGGGACTCGCCAGCCTCGAAGAGCCCGCGTATGAATACCGGTACGACGAGGAGGCCACCAAGGCCATAAAGCGGCAGCTCATGCAGATCCGTGGAGTTACCATCACCTATCGCGCAGATACCGCGCGGCCCGGACAGGAGGGGTCGAAGCTCTACATCTCGGACAACTGGGCTCATTACACGTATGATGCGATGGCCGCCAACCACGGCGTCACGATTGTCGGCTGGGATGACAATTACGCGGCGGAGGAATTCCATCACGAGGTGTACCAGCTCAAGGACCCGGATGCCGGCTATATCGAGGACAACTACCTTACTGACGAGGACGGCAACCCCGTTGTGGACGAAGAGAAAACGGCGCTCACCACGCCTCCTGCAAACGGCGCTTGGTTGTGCAAGAACAGCTGGGGGTCGGGTGAATGCGAGTTCCCGAACCAGGGAACGGGCAGCTGGGGCATCCCCGTCCAGAAGACGGACGCTGACGGCAACCCGGTGCTCGACGAGAATGGCGATCCGGTCATGGTGGGTTCGGGTTATTTCTGGCTGTCATACTACGATCAGTCTCTCGACAATCCCGAGGCGTTCATGTTCGACACCGAGATCATCGCGCGGGGCGGTTTCAACGACCGCAACACGCTGCACTGCAACCAATACGACCTCATGCCCGTGATGGATATGGGCTCAAACGAGAGCGACGAGCCCATCAAATCCGCCAACATCTTCACGGCGGAAACGGGCGAGATCCTGCTTGCGACGTCCTACATCACCGACACGCCCAACACGACGGTCACGGTCGAGGTGTACCTTCTGAACGACGACTTCGCGACGCCCGAAGACGGCTTGCTGGTTGCGAGCAAGACGCAGACACGCGAGCTTGCGGGCTTCTATATCGACTACATCGATGACGTTGCGGTCGACGTCCAGCCGAACCAGTCCTATTCGGTGGTCGTTACCCAGAAGCAGGAATCGGGCAAGTACGTGGTTGACTACCCGGCCTCTACCGGTAAAAACAGCGCGCTCGCCGCATTGGGTGATGCCAAGAGCTACTCGGTTGCCGTGCAGCACGATGAGAGCCGCGTCTATTCGAACGGTGCCTGGGGAAGCTGGGCAGACGAGGATGTGCGCGACGAGTTCCTGAAGCTTAACGAGGAGACGCCCGCGCAGGACGGAACGACGAAGAAGATGATGGAAGAGATGACGGACACGGTGTACGACAACTTCCCCATCAAGGTGTATGCGTTCGACCCCCAAGACGACGTGTTCGTGCGGCTTGCCGGTGACGTTGACAGGCTGTCCGTCGAGGTTGGGGAACAGGGCACCGCCCAGCTTGAGCTGTATGGCCCCAAGAGCGAAGGCAAGACCATCGCCGACTACGCCAACGACGAGATCATCTCAAACGAGTGGGTTTTGGAGAGCGGTTCCGAGAACCTGGTCGAGGTCGTGCCCAGCGAAGATGGGACATCGGCCCAGATCAAGGGCCTCGCGCCAGGCACGGCATACGTGGTCGCGCACATACAGGGGCTTGGGCGCGCGATCATTCCGGTTGACGTGAGCGCGCACAAGTGAGGAACATCGATCGAGAGCATCGCGTAGAAAGAGGAAAGCGACAATGGATCAGAATCGTATCGCGCGTGGAATCTTTTATGCCGTCATCGTCGTCGTTGCGGGGCTGGCGGGGTTCTTCGTCAAGAAGGTTCTCGTCGATGGCGGAACGTTCGCCCTGAGCTCGCTGGAGATTTTCGAGGTCGTCGCCACGGGCGTTCTGGTGGGCATCATCGTGCCCATTGTCGAGGCGAAGAAAAAGAACTGAATTGAGTTGATGTGAGCCGACCTTCGACGATGACCATATCGCCTCCAGAGGGCGCCCTGCCGTATAGGGTGCGCTTCGATTGGCGCCTTGCGCAGCTCAATACGAGGCGTTATCTCGACATCCACGTGGTCGATCACTGCAACTTGCGCTGCGCGGGGTGCCTGCATTTCGCCCCTCTTGCGCAAAAACGCTTCCTCGACCTGGAGGAATACGACCGGGATCTCGAGATGCTCGCGGCTGTCGATGGCATCGAAGGGTATTTCAGCTGCATCTGCCTCATGGGAGGCGAGCCGTTGCTGCACCCGCAGGTCGACGAAATCGTCAGGATCACCCGCAAAAGACTCGAGCATGAACCCATCATGCTGTCCACGAACGGCTTGTTGCTGAAGCGCATGGGCGACGCGTTTTGGGAGACGCTCGTCGAGTGCGATGTTGAGCTGAGCATCTCGCCCTACCCCATCGGCGTCGACTATCGGGGGCTGGTGGAGCTTGCCGGCTCGAAGGGCGTGCGCACCGGGTTTTCCGCCGACCGCACGGGCGTTGACGGTGGAAAGGAGCACTTTCTCAGGCTCGCCCTCGACCCGGCGGGCGAGCAGGATCCGGCCGCGTCCTTCACGGCGTGCCCGTTTGGCGGAGTCAATCTGCAGTTGGCGCGTTCCGCTATCTGGCCATGCCAGGTTGCCGCCCATCATCCGCCGCTCGAGCAGCACTTCGGCTGCCACCTGCGCGATTGCCCCGAAGACTCGTTGCTGCTGGCGTCTCTCGATTCGGTCGATCAAATCGAGGGCTTCCGCCGGGCGGCGCACCCCATGTGCCGGTACTGCGCCAACGACAAGCTGACCGTCGTTGGGTGGGAGCGTTCTTCCTTCGACCCTGGTGAATGGATTGCCTGTTCCGAGGGCGGGAATGTGCCATTATAGGGGTGGACGCCTGCATTGAACGAAAGGATTGCGATGGAATTCGAAAACATCTCCCCCGAGCTGAAGGCCAAGGCGATGGCGTGCAAGACCCCGGAGGAGCTGCTGGCTCTTGCGCGGGAAGCCGGAGTCGAATTGAGCGACGAGCAGTTGAGCGCCGTGTCGGGCGGTGGCTGGCGTTGCGAAGAGCAGGATTGGTCAAGCGGTTGCCCTCATTACTGCACAAAGGATACGTGCCCCTATTATTGCTAGGCCATCGCGGCTCTCGAGCGAAATAAAGCGTCGCGCGCAACATACATGACAATTGCCCCGGAGGGGTTTGTCAGGTAGATAGCCCCCGATGCACCTGACAAAGTCACCGGAGGGGTTTGTCAGGTCGATAGGCACCGATGCACCTGACAATTGCCCCGGAGGGGTTTGTCACATTGCGCCAATCATCCCACACGCCTCTGTGCGGCCACCCATGGGCAGCGGGTGTTTGCAATTGCCGTGCTATGGGACCGCGCGGAGTGTGACACAATAGGGCCGACAAGGCTCAGCCTTTCATGAAAGGGGTTGCAAAATGAAAAAAGGCATGCTGTTCGCAATTGCCTCAGCATTGGTTTTCGCTCTGGCAGGATGCGGTTCGTCTTCGACGGCAGAGCCCGCCCAAGCGCCCGGCTATGCGGGCATCGACGTGGAATCGCCCAGTTGGGTTGCCAATCTGAACGCCGCCAAGTCGGCCGACCAGATGCTGGTCGTCGCGGCTTTCGCCGATGACGCGACTGACGCCTGGGTGGCGCTTCACGAGAAGCAGTCCGACGGTTCCTGGCACATGGTCATGACCACGCCGGGCTTCATCGGCAAGAACGGCTTGAACAAGACGAAGGAAGGTGACGCCAAGACGCCTACGGGCGAGTTCAAGTTCAACCGTGCGTTCGGCATCGCCGACGACCCGGGGTGCGCGATTCCCTACGTGAAGGTAGACGACGACACCTACTGGTCGGGTGACCCGCGCGAAGGGTTCCACTACAACGAGTTGGTGAACCTCAAGGACCTGCCTGAGCTCGATCTCGAGAGCGGTGACTCCGAGCACATCATCGACTTCCCCTACCATTACCAGTATTGCCTGAACATCAGCTATAACGAGGAGGGAACGCCGGGCCTTGGTTCCGCGATCTTCCTGCATTGCCTGGGCCCCGCAAAGCCGTTCACGGGCGGATGCGTCGCGATTCCCGAGGACCACATGAAGTACGTGATGACCAAGGTGAACGAGAACACTGCCGTGGTCATCGGCACGTACGAGGACCTTTCGGGCGGCGAGGATTGGCCCGACAGCACGTGGCCGCAGGAGCGGTAGTCGCCGCTGTCTGCTAGACGATGCGGTTCGACGCGCACGGGGCTGCGGGTCCTCGGGCTTCGTGGACCCCGCACGCCTCTCGCCATCGGCATAGTTCCCTATGCTAAACTCGCGTGTAGGGTGCGGTGCACATGGTTGGGCACAGCACAAGATGAAAGCCCGAGGCCGAAAGGCAGGTTGAGCGATGGGCAAGCAAGTGCGTTTCTTCAAAGGCTTCACCACGATTTTCGTTATAGCGCTTATGGCGGCATGCCTGACGGCGTGCAGCTCTGCGCAAGAAGAGGAAATCGCTGACCAGCCCAAAGCGGCTGAAAACGGCAAGGTGGAAGCTGCAGTCGAGGGCAAGGCGTATCCGTACGTGAAGGACTTCTTGAAGGCGAAGGGCGTCGAAGAGGGTGAGGCCACTATCTACTTTGTGGAAGGCGGGGACATCCCTTACGTGGCGCTCTCGGAATACATGCCGCTTCTGTCCGAGATTCTCGCCGGCGTCGGCTTCGAGGGCATTCAGTACGAGGTTGAACGCATCGAAGAAAATGGGCACATATATGCGGTCAGCCGGCCAGACAACCTGAGCATCCTTTCCATCAACACCGAGAACGACTCCATGACGTTTTCGGACTTCAACACGTTCACGCAAAAGCCCGGTGTCACGGCGCTGGTGACGATTGCGGACCTTCCCGACCCCGTGGAGATGGACACGTCGGGCCTCTTCGAAGAGCTTGAGCAGGCGAAGACGGACGAAGAGAAGCGGGAAATCACGCAGAAATACGAGCGTATGGGCAACTTGGAGAACGGTCTTATCCAAGCCGCGACTGAAAGCCACAACCGTTCCGGCGGGATGAAGGAGCTGCACTGCGGAGAATACAACATCGATATCGTCGAGCACGACGGTGAGTGCTACGTGCCCCTCCAGACGCTTAACGACTTGTTCTTGGGCCCGGTATATGTGCAGTCTGTCTTCAACGGCGAGAAGCTGTTCGCCTTGCAATACGGTAGCGATGTGGCCGAGGAGATTTCCAAGGCGCAACCCGCGGAGATGAGCGACAAGTTCTCAGGCTTCAACTTCAATGAGCTGCGCCTTCTGCTCGACACCTTCTACGGGCTCAAGTCAGAGCACGATATCGCCAACTTCTTCGATTTCCTCTTTGCCAACCAAGACCTGATGACCGCTTTGCTTAGCACCGATTCGAAGCAATTCGATGCCGGCCTGGCCGAGCTTTTGAACAGCGTATTTGACGATGGTCACAGCACCATGGACCAACTCTCCTGGAGAACGCAGGCGTTAAGCAGCCAGGAAGACGAAATGGCCATGCTCGATATCTTCCTGAAATTCGGACCCTCCAACAAGAGCCTGATGAGCGTTGGAGAGGCGTTCAAGGATGCCCGCGCGAAGGCGTTCCCCGACGGTGTTCCCATGTACCAGGAAGTCGGTGACACCGCTTTCGTCACGTTCGACTCTTTTATCGCCGAGGAGGATCTCGAGGACTACTACAACGCCAAGCGCACGTACGATCCGAAGGACTTCGTCATAAAGGACGAAGACACTTCCGTGGATACCGTCGACCTCATCCGCTACGCGAACGAGCAGATTACCCGCAAGGGCAGCCCCGTCAAAAACGTCGTGATCGACCTCTCGAACAACGGTGGAGGTAATTCGGACGCTGCAGTCTTCACGATCGCGTGGTTGCTGGGCAGGGCTGACGTTGCTTTGAGGGACACCTTCACCGGCGCCCAGACATTCATGTCGTGCACCGTGGATACGAACCTCAACAACTTGTACGGCGAAGAGGCCGACACCTTGATCGCGAAAGATGTAAACGTGTACTGCCTTACCTCCCCGTCGTCGTTCTCGTGCGGAAACCTGGTGCCGGCGGCCCTGAAGTTGTCGCATCGTGCGACGCTTGTCGGCCAGACGAGCGGCGGCGGCAGCTGCGTGGTTTTGCCGTGCACGTCCGCATCCGGAGCCCTCTTCCAGATTTCCGGGTCCAAGCAGCTCGCCCTTCCCAAGAACGGCTCGTTCTACAACATCGATAGCGGCATAGAGCCTGATATCACGCTGACCAAGGCGGAGTCGTACTACGATCGAGAGGCGCTCGTCGAGTACCTGCACAATTCGAAGTAGGCGAACGGGCCGGCGTTCGGGCCGAACGCGACAGATGGGTTGGTTCGCGTGAGCGGAGCAACGACGTTTCTCTAACCAGGGCGGCGCGCACGGCGCCGCCCTTTCGTGTGTTCGGGCGGGCGAAGCCGCAACGCCGCCCATGGCATCGAGGGTGTCATCGCGCGTGTCAGCGGGTTCATGGTGAACGCGTGGGAGCACAGCGTGCGCCTGCTGCACGGGGCCTTCTGCGCGCCCTGATGCAGGCGGTTCTTCCGC
>SUUF01000035.1:7450-13471 GCA_015062635.1 Coriobacteriaceae bacterium
GAAGGCGCAGGCGACCATCGTGGTCAACGCGGATGCGGTGGCTGCGGTTGAGCAGGCGGCGGCAGCATGGCTCGATGCGGCGAAAACGGATTACGCGGACATCGAGAACGTCGATGCCATGAAGCGCACGGTCACGAAGGCGGAGAGCCTTCCGAACGTTGTTTCCACTGAAGACCGGGATGCCTTGATCACGTTGGCGATCACGGCGGTGAATGGCGTGCATACGATGTCGGCCGACAAGGAGGGCTTGGTCGAGAGCTCGTCGAATTTCGGCATCCTCAAGCTCGACGAAGAGGGGCTGGATGCTCTCGTGACGGTCCGGAGCTCGGTTGGCGAGAAGGAGACCGAACTCGTGGAGGCGCACAAGGCCCTGGCCCAGGAAATCGGTTGCGAGGTCGAGGTGACGAAGCTTGCCGACCCCTGGCCGTACGACCCGAGCAACAAGCTGACTGAGCTGGGGAAACAGGTGTACCAGAAGCTCAATGGCGAAGAGATCGAGGTTGCTGCGGTGCACGGCGGCCTGGAATGCGGCACCTTCAAGGTCCTGAAGCCGGACCTGGACATGATCAGCATCGGCCCCGACCTGAAGGACGTCCACACGCCCCAAGAGACGCTGTACCTGAAGTCGATTCCGAAGACGTGGCGCCTGCTCGAGGGCATCCTCGCGGAAATCAGCTAAGGGCGCGACGCTTTACCCCTGCGGGAACCAGGGGATGCACCGGTTGACGCGGGCGCAGTAGCGCTCGTACTCGCGGCCGTACCGCTCGCGCAGCCACCGTTCCTCGGTCGCCTTCATCAGCATCGTCAAGAAGGCCCAGAACACGGGCGGCAACGCAAGCAGCCACAGGTTCCCGCAGATGAGGAGGGCTCCGGTGCAGGCGAGCATGAACGCCGAGTAGATGGGGTTGCGCACGATTGCGTACGCGCCCTGTGTGACTAGGCGGTTTTCCAAGATGCCGTCGTCGATTCGCGCGCCCTTCACCGCCGCGACCCAAAGCGCGACGCCGCCTGCGACAAGCGCGGCTCCGAGCGCCATCAGCGGCAGGCGTGCGGCACCCGCGTCGGCGGTGGGCGCGAATCCGGCGGCGCTGAGCGCGATGCCCGCCGCCGTAAGCGCCACGATGGTGAAGACGTATACGGGACCCGGCCCGTAGAGCGGCAGGTGCTCGGGCTCCTTGTTCGTGGTGTGGGGCACGGGTGTGGCCATGGCTGGTCTCCTTTGTGATTAGGTAAAACTAACTACTGCATTGTTGCACAGGTTGACCCTCGGTGAACCGCTGAAACGAGTTCTTTCTAGCTGGAACCACAACATGTGGGCATGGTGCGGTGTTTACCCGGTTCGTCACCTGCTATATTTCGGATATATACAGCATATTGTGGTTTTCGGGTCAAAATGGGCTGATTTGGGTGAATCCAGCCTGCGCTTGTAATGAATTTAAGTAAAAATGCCATAATTCTAGTTTTTTCTGAAGAAATCCTGTGGGAAAATCGCATGGCAAACGAGAGCCTCGCAAAACACCCCCTGTGACCTGGTGTTACAGCGGTGCTGTTTCCGCCGTGTGGCGGTATTGCACCGAAAAACTTCAGAAAAATCTGGAATTATGGCATTTTTGCAAAAATACTCTGCACGGCCGGACAAAGCCGGTCGCAAAGGTGCTCTTTGCAGCGTGAATCGGTCTCGGTCGGATGTCGTTTGACGTGTCGCCCCCAATCTCGTGGCCCTGGCGTTGCTGGGCAAGACACGTGACATTGATGTGTGCCGTGTCATTTGGCCGATACCGAAAGCGCAGGTAATTTATTCGCCAAGGAGATTTCACCATACGGAGAGGGAGGGCCAGTATGTTCAAGATCTTGCCAGTGATTTACCGTGACCGCGGCTTCATGAACCAGCCGTTTGCATTTGGCGGCGAAGAAGGCCCCGACGGTTTACCTGTCGACGCACACCCCGCTCGGCGTCGAGAACCTCGAGGCGAAGCGAGTCATCGACCTCGACAACCCGCCCGAGACCATTCCCGTGGGGGAAATCACGTTCAAGACTCGCACGGGCAAATACGTGTGCAGCGTGTGCGGTTACGTGTACGACCCGGAAGTGGGCGACGCGAGCCAGGGCATCGCGCCGGGTACTCCGTTCGAGGATCTGCCCGACGACTGGCACTGCCCGCGCTGCAAGCGTCCGAAGAGCTTCTTCAACGCGGCATAACGTTGGCGGTGGCATAATGCTCGAGATAGGGCGGGCGGCCGAATGGCTGCCCGCTTTTTTGCCGTCGTGTCACCCGATGGGCGGGGCCTTCGAGGTGCCGGGTTCGGGCGGGGCGGAAGGTGCTTGGGGGATGCGGGCGATGAAGCTTGCGATGGCCTCGACCAGGCGCGGCTCGCTGACGCGGTAGATGACCCGGGTGCCAGGTGATGCAAGAAGGGCGTCTTGTCCTGGGCGTGCGCACACCACGGCGCCGGCGACCCTTGCGGAGAGGGTGTCCCCCTTCCGAAAGTCCTCGATAAGCTGCTCGAAGTCAGTGCTGGTTTGAGAGCGCTCCACCTGCGCGAGCGGGCTGCAGAGCGCCCGATATGCGTCAAACTCGCGCTCGAGCGCCGTCGTCGCGTCCGGGTCGTCCAGCATGATGCACAGCTCGTTGCCCGCCATGTCACGCACCGAGTTCGCGACAAGCGCGCATCGTCCCCGCGCCACGAACAGCGACCGCGCGCGGATGCCGTCGCGTAGGCGCGGGTAGTAATATGGCCTGATGGCGCCCGTCAGATAGAGGGGGAGCCATTCCTGCAGGCCCTCCCACATCTCGTTGCCGCTGCGCGATACCGTGTGCACCACCGTGAACGTGCAGCCTGCATGCACGAGCCGCGTCATAAGGCTGGTCCATGCGCCCACGAAGCCCGCATCCCGATACATCCAGGCGGTGTCCTCGTCGGATTGCAACAACAGCTCGCAGGGTGCGTCCACATCGGCGACGCGCTGCAAGAAAGCGAGCGCGGCCTCGCGCCGCCCGGCTTCGCCGAAAAACAGCCGTGCTTCGACTGCGCGCCCCCGGGTGCTTTGCGGTGCGTTTGAAGGAGCGCTTTCAGGTGATTTTTCTTGCCCGCGGTAGGCCTCCCCGCGGTCTGCGCCAACGAGCCACTGGGCGATAAGGCGGGCGGCCGTTGGCGCATCGTCGGGCCAGGTGCCGGAAACGCCCAGCTCGTGGGCGAGCGTCTCGGCCTGATAGCCTTCGCGTACGTTGCGCGCGAAAAACAGGGCCGCCGGCTCGATGAAAGGCAGATGAGGCGGCAGGCCGCGTTTGCCCGCGCGTATGCGGCTTATGTAGGACGCATCGAAGTTGAGGGCGCGTGCGAGCTGGGCGTTGCTTGTGCCCGTGACTTTCATGAGGAAGTCGATCTTGTCGCCGGTGTCTCGCTGCATGACGCTCCTTCACGTTGACTGCAATCGAGGCACGCATCGTGCCATGAACCATTGTCAATGACAGGTTCGCGCCGAGTGGCGGCAACGCCATGGCCTGGGGTAGATTTACGGTAAATGGTGCTTACGTGGTTTGAGGTGCGCAAACAACGGGGCGGGCAGCCCCGTGAATAGGAACGGCAGGAAAGGGGTGCATCATGAGGAAACGTTTTGCTTTGATGGTGATGGCTCTGCTGTGCGCAGGCTGCTTGGGGCTTGCTGCCTGCGGTGGGTCGGGTTCGGGCGGTGCGTCGTCGTCGAGCGCTGCCGAGTCCAGCGCATCCACGGCGTCGGAAAGCTCTGCGGCTTCCGCATCGGAGAGCTCTGCGGCTTCCACATCGGAAAGCAGCTCGGCTTCGGCGGCCGAGGGGTCTACCGCCGGTTCCGCGGCCGACGCGAGCGCTGCGGATTACGGGGACGTGACCCCCGAGTTCAAGGAGTTTGCCGACAGGTACGTGGCCACGTGCAACAAGCTGGTGGCCGTGGTGGATAAGGCTAAGGCGGCCGGCAACTTTGAGGACTTCGAGGCCGATTGGGAAGAGGTTTCGGAAGAGCTCAACGCCTTGAGCGCCGAATCGAAGCAGTGGACGGAACAGTACGCAAACGGCGAGATGTCCGATGCCGACATGGCATATTACGATGACGTGTTGGTGCCTGCGGCTCTGGATTCTGCCAGTGCGGGCCTCGAGATGCTCGATCTCATCGAGTTGTAGCGCCCACCCACCGCAAGCTGCATCGTTGCAGCGGCAAGTCCCTTTTCCCGGTTGCGCTAAGATAGCGCGAGGCAGATAGTGCGTAATCGGGAGGATTCCACGATGAACCAGGGCAAAGGCGAAACCAGCGGGCTTGCTTCGCATGCGATGACGCGCCGGCGTTTCACGAAACTGTTCGCCACGGCGGTGGCGGGCGCGGCTGTTTTCGGCGTGGCAGGATGCGGCGATGGGCGCGCCGTGCAAGCTGCCGATTCTTCCGAGACTGTCGAACTTGCCTGGTGGCAGAAGACCATCGCCTACGAGTGTTACCCGAAGAGCTTTCAGGACACGGGGGCGTCGGGCATGGGCACGCTGAAGGGCATAACCTCGCGCCTCGATTACCTGGCGTCGCTTGGCGTGGGCGCGCTGTGGCTCACGCCCGTGTACGACTCGCCCCAGAAAGACAACGGCTATGACGTGGCCGACTACAAGGCCATATGGCCGCAGTTCGGCACGATGGACGACATGGACGAGCTCATCGCCGAGGCCGATGCGCGGGGCATCAAGATTGTCATGGACCTCGTGTTCAACCACACATCCGAGGAATGCGCGTGGTTCGAGGAGTCGCGGAGTTCGCGCGATAACCCCAAGGCCGACTGGTATATCTGGCGCGACGGCAAGACGGCGGGCGCGCCCGAGGCGGGCGGGACCCCTCCGAACAACTGGGGGTCGATTTTCGGGGGTAGCGCCTGGAGCTGGGACGACACGCGCGAACAGTGGTACCTGCATACGTTTGGTTCGTACCAGCCCGACTTGAATTGGGAAAGCGCCGATGTTCGCGCCGCGCTTTACGATATCGCCAACTTCTGGCTCGACAAGGGCGTCGGCGGCTTCCGCATCGATGCCGTGACCTATATCAAGAAGCCCGCGGGCTTGCCCGATGGCGACAAGCCCGATGTGCAGGGGCTTTCGCCCATCCATGATGCCACGGCCAACACCGAGGGCATCCTCGACTTCCTCCACGAGTTCAAGGAAAACGTGCGCGATGGCCACGACATCTTCTGCGTGGGCGAGGCCAATGGCGTACCGGCCGACCAGCTGGGCGAATGGGTGGGTGAAACCGGCGTCTTCGACATGATCTTCGAGTTCAGCGTCATGCACGTGCCGATGGATTCGAGCGAGAAATGGTACGTGAAGAAGGATTGGAAGCTCACCGAGGTGAAGGTGGCCATACAGGCGAGCCAAGACAATACTGCCGAAAACGGCTGGTACCCGGCGTTTTGGGAAAACCACGACCAGCCGCGCAGCGTGTCGAACTTCTTCCCGGCGGGCACGAATCGCGACGATGCCGCCAAGGTGCTGGCGGCCGTGCTCTTGACCATGCGCGGCACGCCGTTCATCTACCAGGGCGAAGAGCTCGGGTTTGCAAACGTGGCGTGGGGCTCCATCGACGATTACGACGACGGGTCGAGCCGCAACCAGTATGAGGAAGCGCTTTTGAACGGGCTAACGGCCGACGAGGCGCTCGCGTGCGTGCAGCGGTACAGCCGCGATAACGCGCGCACGCCCATGCAATGGGATGGCAGCGTGCAGGCGGGCTTTACCGCGGGCACGCCCTGGCTTCCCGTTCACGACGACTTCGCGACGCAGAACGTGGAGGTCGAGAGCGACGACGAGGGCTCGGTGCTTTCGTGGTATCGCGAGCTTGCCGGCCTGCGTCAGGCACGCGGGGAATTGACGGCCGGCGACTGGACGCCGCTTCTGGATGATTCGGAGGAGCTGTTCGCATTCCGGCGCGACCTGGGAGAAGCGCGTACGGTCACGCTGGTGAACTGGACCGATGTCGATGTGACGTATGACGCCACGCTCGTGGAGGGGCTTGAG
>SUUF01000035.1:13571-16992 GCA_015062635.1 Coriobacteriaceae bacterium
CCACATGTCGTGGCGGTTGTTAAACGTGGGCCATATACGGTATAATGCCCGCAAAATTGCCTGGATAACAGCGATGGCAACTGCCGAATTGCAGCCGGGCTACACGACGCGAATGTAATTGAAATCGAGGGAGGCGTCATGAAAATCAAGGGAATCGTATGTGCGGCGATACTTGCTGCCGCTCTTGTGCCGGCTGCGGCCATGGCGTACGACTACGATGGCTGGCAAGCCGATTTCGATTCGTGGGAATACTACTACGACGGCGAGGAAGCCGACTCCGATTACGATCCCGACTACGATGCCGACTCCGATTACGACGCTGAAGAAGATGCCACCTGGGAAGACGACGGGGACGCCTATGAGTCCGACGACGCCTGGGAAGAGGATGGCGAGGAATACGACGAGGGCGACTGGGAAGCCGACGAGGACGACTTGGAGGCCGATGACGAGTGGGAGTCGGATTCGCTCAACGAGTTCGATGGCACCTATTGGTACGACGACCGCCTCGAGACCTGGTACAGCAGCGAGGACGCCTATCACTACCTCACGGACGAATGGTGGGTCGACGACGAGGGCTTCTATCGCACCGACGAGGGGTATTACGTGGTTGCCGCTTCCGATTATGAGTACGGCAGCGTTATCGATGGCAGCAAGGGCGCGTGCATCGTGCTCGATGATGGTTGCGATTCCGGTGTAACCGACTACTACGTCGCCTGGTAAGCGCGAAACCGCATTGGTGTATTCCGGATAATCGCTTGCGCTGCGTTTCCTGGCTCATGAGGGCGCAAGCCCGTGATAGCCTGCTGACATATTAAGATACAATGTCACAGATTGGCGAAATGTGCCCAATCGTTTGCCTCTGGCGAAATAACGTGGCCGGTAGGCGCAAGGCATGACCTAGCAGGAGCACAGGAATGGACAATTCAGCACTTCAGGTTTACCGGATAATCGGCACCATCCAAAACATCATATCGAATGCCACGACGCTTGAGGAAGCGTTGCAGGATGGCTTGAAAGCGATTGTCGAAAACGCCGGCGCCGATGGTGGCGCCATCTGGTATGCCGACAAGTCTGATGGAAACCGGCTGCGCCCCTTCTTCTGGATCGGCCCGGTCGACCTGACCAGGCGCAGCCATGTGCCCGGCGACGGTTCGGTCGGTCGCGTCTTCGAGACGCAGCAGGCCGAGCGCCTTTTCGAGTTCAACGCCATGCAAGACGTCGAGACGGCCATCGATTTCGCGGGCATGCCGGTGAGCTCGATGGTGTGCGTGCCGTTCAGCGGCACGAGCGAGAACCTCGGTGTCATCCAGTTTGTGAATGGCCCCGATTCCGCAGCCTTCACCGACGAAGGCGCCGACGTCATGGAAATCATGTCCATGATGGCCGCCATCAGCCTCGAGTCGAACGAGGCGCTCGCCAAGCCGTGGGTGCCCGGGGAAGTCGTCATGCAGCTGCGCGACATCACGCGCGAATTCCAGAACGGCGACGTGGTGACCAAGGTGCTGAAGGGCGTGAACCTCGACGTCTACGAGGGCGAGTTCCTCGTGCTGCTCGGCGAGAGCGGCTGCGGCAAGTCGACGCTGCTCAACATCGTCGGCGGCATGGACCAGGCCACGTCCGGCGAGTTCTCGTACCTCGACAAAGACCTCAGCAACGCCTCGCAAGACGAGCTCACCGAGTTCCGCCGCGATAACATCGGCTTCATCTTCCAAAGCTACAACCTCATGCCGAACCTCACGGCGCTGCAGAACCTCAAGCTCATCGCCGAGCTGGTCGAAGATCCCATGGATGCGGACGAGGCCCTCGAGATCGTCGGCTTGGCCGAGCGCAAGAACAATTACCCGAGCCAGATGTCAGGCGGCCAGCAGCAACGCGTGTCCATCGCCCGCGCACTGGTGAAGAAACCGCGCATCATCCTGGCGGATGAGCCTACCGCGGCGCTCGATTACGCCACGTCAATCGAGGTGCTGCAGGTAATGGAAGAGATTGTGCACAACGGCACGACGATGGTTATGGTCACGCACAACGAGGAGATAACCCGCATGGCCGATCGTGTGGTGCGCATGCGCGATGGGCGTATGCACGAAGTGACGATCAACCGCCATCCGGCGCACGCGACCGACTTGGTGTGGTAGCCCATGAAACCGACGCAGATAACCGAGCTGCTTGCCAACATCAAGAGCAGCTTCGTTTCATTCTTCAGCATTCTCATGTTCGCCGCGCTCGGCGTTGGCGTGTTCCTGGGCATCAGCTGGGCGGGGCCCGCCTTGCAGCAAGGCGCCGAGGGCATGTTCAACGCGGGGCAGTTCCACCATTACCAGATATCGTTCCCGTATGGCCTTACCGACGAGAACCTGGCGCAGCTCGAGCAGGTCGAGGGCGTGACCCAGGTCGAAGCCGAGCGCCAGTCGTTCCAGACGCTTCACCGCGACGACGCCAATTACACGGTGAAGGTGCAATCGTTGGGGCAGGATATCGACATTCCCCTGCTGGTGGAAGGCGAGCTGCCCGATGGTCCAGGTGAAATGGCGTTCCATGCCGAATCGGCGAAGTCGCTCGGCCTGCACGTGGGCGATACCGTCACGTTTGTGCACGATGCCGACGAAACCGCAGATAGCGGGCAGTCGAAGGCCGCCGAAAACAAGGACGCCGAAGACAAGGACGCCGAAGACAAGGCCGAGAACAAGACGGCCGATGTATCGGACGGCATGCAATACCTGGCGGGCGACACGTTCACGATAACCGGCATCATCGACACGGCCGACTACGCGGCGAAGTCGTCGGAAACCTATGGCTATTCGAACACGCCGAAGGGCGATGTCGATGGCCTGGCCTGGGTGCCCGATGCGACGTTCGATGCGGCGGCATTCCAAGATGGTTATCCGATCGTGAATGTGCGCAGCGAGAACCTCGGCGGCCTCGAGACCTTCAGCGATGCGTATGACGACCAGTCCGCGCAGATCGAGCAACGTATTTCGGAGCTGGGCGACGGGCTTGCGTTGACGCGCTACGACGAGCTGCACGAAAACGCGCAGCAGCAGGTTGCCGATGCCGAGAAGCAGCTGAAGGACGCCAAGGCGAAGATCAAGGACGCCGAAAAGCAGATCAAGGACGGGGAAGCCAAGCTCGAGCAGGCGCGCGCCGACCTCGATGCAGCCGTCGCACAGGGCGAAGCCGAGCTTGCCGACGCCTACAACCAGCTTATGTCGGGTGAGGCGCTGAAGGCGAAGGCGGAACGGAAGCTGTCGTCTGCCCGGTCGAAGCTGAACAATGCGCGGGCCAAGCTCAACGAGGTCGACAACATGAAGGCCGAGGGAAGGGCTGCGGCCAACGAGATGCGGGCGTACAAGGCCGAGCAGGACAAGCTGCTGAAGAAGGGCAAGATCAGCGAGAAGAAGTACAACAGCAACCTCGATAAGCA
>SUUF01000035.1:17092-19226 GCA_015062635.1 Coriobacteriaceae bacterium
GCGAGATCAACACGTTCAGCAGCGTCACGAACAACCTGGGCCTCTCGATGGCGGCGCTGTTCGTCATCGTGGGCCTGCTGGTGAGCTACTTCGCCGTGAGCCGCATCGTGCACGAGGAGATCACGCAAATCGGCACGAAGAAGGCGCTCGGCTTCCGCCGGGGCGAGATAACGCGCAGCTTCCTGCTGTATTCGGGCATCGCGGTGCTCGCGGGCGCCATCATCGGCGCGATTGTGGGCTACCTGGTGGTGGAGGGCATCATCGGCGGCGTGCTCGGCGGCATGTTCGCCTTCGGCCAGTATCCGCCCTATTTCGGCTGGCCGCTGTTCCTTGTCGTCACCCTCATCGAGCTCGTGCTCGTGCTCGGGGCCACCTACCTCGCCTGCCGCAGCATCCTGAAGGAGCAAGCGGTGGTGCTGTTGCGCGGCGAGAAGCCGCCGACGGGCAAGGAGCGCTTCTACGAGAAGTGGGCGATATGGGAGAAGCTCCCGCTGTTCATGCAAACCATCGTGAATAACTGCGTGAACGACCGGCGTCGTGTGCTTTCGACTGTGGTGGGCGTTGCGGGTGCCGCCGCCCTTATCGTGACGGCGATAACGCTGAACAACGACGTGCTGAAGAGCTACGACCGCCATTACGAGGATGTGTATGGCTTCAATGCGATAGTCCACGTGGACAACGAGGTCGAGGGCGCCGCCGAGAACGCGGAAGCGGCCCTGCAAGGCCAGGGATTCACGGCTGCGCGTGTGTTGATGAAGCACCACCTGATAGAAACGCCCGCCGGCAAGAGCGCTGCCATGCGCATCGTCGTGCCGGTCGACGAGGAGGCGTTCTCGTCGGTGTACCACGTGAACACGGTTGAGGGGGCTGAGTTCGACCCGACGGCCGACGGCGCGTGGGTCTCGCAGGCGTATGCCCATCATATGGGCGCGAAGGTCGGCGACGTCATTACGGTCGATGGCGGCGACGGCCGCAAGCACGAGGTGCCCATCTTGGGATTCGCCGAGTTCTGGCTCACCTATCACGAGATGGTCATGGGGGCGAGCTACTACGAGAAGGAATTCGGCGACCTTTCGGCGAATACCGTTTTGGCAGACACCGGCGACGCCGACATGGGCGAGGTCGCCCGGTCGCTGTCGAGCGTGGCGGGCTTCGATTCGGCGATAGACGACGCCAATGCCCAGTACAAGAACTTCGCGACTTTCGCGTCGGTGTCAAGCGCCGTTGTGGCGATTTACCTGGCGCTGGCGGCGCTCATGGCTATCGTCGTGCTCCTGAATCTGAACACGATGTTCATCGACGAGAAGAAGCGCGAGCTCATCGTGCTCATGATCAACGGCTTCTCGATAAAGGACGCCAAGCGTTACATCTCGTGGGATTCCGTCGTGCTCACGGTCATCGGCATCATCGTCGGCATCATCTTGGGTTGTGTCATGGGTGCCATCACCGTGTCGAGCATCGAGCCCTCCACGGCCACGTTCGTGAAGGACGCCGACCTGATGGCCATACTCATCGGCATCGTGGGCAGCGCCATCCTCGCATTCATCATGGGCAAGATCGCCCTGCGGCGCATTCCCAAGTTCAAGCTCACCGACATCAACAAGCTGTAGCCGGTGCGCGAAGCATGATATAAACGGGGCCCTGACGGGCCCCGTTTCATAGTATGGCAAGGCGCGAGGGCATGCGCGTCTTGGCGTCAGGCCGACGCGGGCGAGGTGTCTCCGAGTATCGCGCGTGCTTCCGTGTACTTTTCCAGCCGCGCGAGGTCACGTTCCGTCACCGTGTCGAGCCGCGAGATTTGCGAATTGTGGTGCAGGTCGGCGAGCTTCACCTTGCGTGCGATCGGATTGTCCTTCAGGTTGCGCACGTAGTCGAGGTAGGGCACCGCGGCATCGTGCGTCAGTAGCATCAGGGCCTCCATGGCCTGCTGCGACACGCCGATGGCGCGCAAGTCGTCGGGCGTGCGGTCGGTGTCCTCCATCACGTCGTGCAGCAGCGCGACGACGATCTCGTCTTCGGTATCCATCTGCTCGGCCAGGTGAAGCGGGTGGTGCACGTAGGGAATGCCGCTGCGGTCGAGCTGCCCGGCGTGGGCCTCGAAGCACAGTTTCAGCGCTGCTTTTACCGTGGGAGT
>SUUF01000152.1 GCA_015062635.1 Coriobacteriaceae bacterium
CCTGCGGGTTCGCGCAGCGAACACGCGGAATCCCTAGCTCTCCGCCAGGTAAGTAAACGCCCCTGCGAAGGGGCGTTTTTCATAATATGTCGTATTGAAGCGGCTGGAATTGGCGTTAGAATCGCCGCGCAGCATTCCTATGCCCGCTGCCGACAGCCAATTCCACCGCGGCTGAACGAACGCTCCTACAGGAATGCGCCGTTGCACACCTGAATGACCTGGCCCTTCACATGCTTGCCCATGTCAGATGCCAGGAATAGGCAGGCATTGGCCTGGTCCATTGGGTCGCACTCGGGGCCCGGGAAATACACGAAATGCTTGCTGTACTCGAGCATCTTCGCGCCGCCGGGCTGCTCGCCGGCCTTGTTCGCCAGGTGTGCGGGGGTCACCGTCGAGCCCGGCGCCACTGCGTTGATGCGGATGTTCGTGTCAATCAGGCGCATCGCGACGTTCTTCGTCAGCGTGTTGATGGCGCCCTTCGACGAGGTGTACGACGCACCGCAAAACGGACGCGTGCCGTTGACGGACGAGATGTTGATGATGCAGCCCTCGTTCTTCGGCAGGAACACCTTCAGCGACTCGCGGATGAAGCGGAACGGGCCGAACACGTTGGTCTGGTACACATGCTCGAGCCATTCGTCGTCGGTCTCGTCGATCATCTTCTGCTCGCCGATGGCAGCGTTGTTGATGACGATGTCCAGGTCGCCATACACGTCGAGCGCCGTCTGGATGACGCGCTTCACGTCGTCAAGCTCCTTGTTGTCGGCCACGACACCCGTCACCTCGAGGCCCTGGGCACGCAGCTCTTCCACTGCTGCATCGAGCTTCTCGGCACCGCGGGCCGTCATGACCACTTTCGCGCCCTCGCGGGCGAACAGCTCGGCCATGGATTTCCCCATGCCATAGCTTGCCCCCGAGACGATTGCCACCTTGCCATCAAGCATTTTCTCTTTCACTTCTATCCCCTTGCCTATCGCTCTTATGTTGCAAAACCCATTCTGCGTAAACCCTTGTTGGGCGGCAAATGCCTAAAGGGAAAACATTCCCATGCAGCTCGTGCATAATGAGTACAGGTTATTCGCGACGGAAGGCGCAGGCATGGGCGAATTCAACGACAAGGTATTCCAGGTGGTGCGGGACATCCCAGCCGGATACGTTACGACCTATGGCGATATCGCGCGGGCCATCGGCGAGCCGCGCAAGTCGCGCTTCGTGGGGTTCGCGCTGCGCACCAACCCCGACCCCGATACCTACCCTTGTCACCGGGTCGTATTCAAAGACGGCGCTTTAGCGGCAAACTACATCTTCGGCGGCGAAGGAGCACAACGCAAGTTGCTTGCGGATGAGGGCGTGCCCTTCGCCGACGACACGCACGTGGACATCGCGCGCTGCCGCTGGACTCCCGGCAGCGATGCCCTGGGCCGTCCCACCGACATCGACTGGGAAGCCGAAATGGCCGAGTCATAGCCGCAGCGACCCCTTGCGCGGGGCAAAACCGCGTATCTAAGTAAATCAATGCCATCGACCATTTGGTACGCTCAATACAACGGCAGCGTTATCTATGCTAGGAGGATACGGAATGGCCAAACTCAATGCCAAATCGAAGCTCGCCATCGCGGCTGCGGCGCCTGTCGCGGCATATGGCGCATTGAACGGGTTCCTGAAGGTGGTTACCGATACCTATTCGAGCAAGGTGTGGCAGACGCCCGAGGAATGCGCGGCGCCCATGCCCGGCGACGACCTGGTGGTCGACCCCAATGGCTACCCAACGTACACCGTGAGTCAGGCGAAGGATCTGAACGCGCCCCTCGAGGAAGTGTGGAAGCACGTCTACCAGACCGACGTGACCAAGGCCGGGTATTACAGCTGGGTGATGTTCGAGCGCATCTTCGGCATGAACGCGAACAACTGCTACAACCTGCAGGAAATGTGGCAGGGCGAAGATGAGAAGCGCCCGGGCGACATGTGGTGCTGGGGCTTCATGGGCTACGGCGCCGAGGTGTGCGACATCGTTCCGAACAAGTACATCGTGTGGGTGGGCGACTCGCGCCGGCCACCGAAGGCGCCGGGGGCCACAGCCATCCTACTGCCGTTCATGGATTACCTCATCTGGAACTGGACCATCGCGTTGAAGCCGCTCGACGGCGGCAAGCGTTGCCGCATCTATTCGCGCTACACGCTGGCGTGGGGCCCGCACAACCCCTACACCAACAACGCGCTGCGCCTGGTGGTAGGCGAAGGCGGCGCCATGATGACACGCCGCATGTTCGAGAACCTCGAGCGGGCCGCCCGCTACGAGCGTCCGAAGTCGCGTGCGATGTGGGTGTGGGAGCAGCTGATGGGCCGTGCTCATGCGGCACCGGACGACCTGCATGCCCTGACCTCGTATCCCGAGGTGCGCTGGTCGCGCGACTTCCCCTGGGTTGAAGGCGTGCGCGCTCCCATAACCGATGACCCCAACTGGCCGCCGGCAAACCCGGCCGACTACAAGCCGCCCATCGAGGAGAACAACGCCAAGTGCGGCTGGACGCCCGAAAAGGCCGTCGAGAACGAGGCGAAGGCGCAGGCCAAATACGACGAGCTGCGCAAACGGATCGCCACGCTGCGTCCCTAACATCACGAGCCTCCGGCGAGATTCCCCGTCGTGAAACACCGAGGGCATCCCGAAACGGGGTGCCCTCCTTGCATACTTGAAGCCCGCTTGCAACGTTTCCTCGGAGCCTTCGTTGCATGATGTCGCGCCATACAGCTAGTCGGCTTGCACGAATCCCTCGTCTTTCAGCAAGACGTTGCCGTCGGCCGCTGCGGTGGCAAGCTGGTCGCAACGCTCGTTTTCGGGGTGGCCGGCATGACCTTTCACCCAATTGAAGGTCACCTGATGCGGCTCCTTCGCCGCAAGCAGGCGCTTCCACAAGTCCACGTTCTTCACAGGCTTCTTCTGGGAGTTCTTCCAGCCGCGCTTGAGCCAACCATCGACCCAGTGGTCGTTGAACGCCTTCACCACGTACTGGGAATCGGTCACCACAGTCACCACGCACGGGCGCTTCAGCGCCTCGAGGCCCACGATCACGCCGAGCAGCTCCATGCGGTTGTTCGTCGTGCGCGCGAATCCCTGCGAGAGTTCCTTTTCGTGCAGCTCGCCCGCCGCGTCGCGGAATTGCAGCACAGCACCATAGCCGCCCGGGCCAGGATTCCCCCGTGCGCTGCCATCGCTGTATATCGTTACGTACTGCATATGTGCTCCCTCAACCGTGACAAAGGTGCCGGAGTAGTTTGTCACATCACACTCGATGTGACAAACTACTCCGGCACCTTTGTCACGTTCTGTTTGCTATTTTGCACTTATTTTGCACATTTAGTTGATACACTTACTTCAGAGAAAGCACGCCTGGTAGGAGAAATGAACATGCAGCTCACACAGCCCATCCCCATCACGCGTCCAGTCAGCGACCTGCGTACGCACTTGCCTGAGATCGAGGAAATGGCGAAAAGCACCGGCGAGCCCATCGTTCTCACGCGCAATGGCAGGCCCTCGCTTCTCGTCTTTGACTGCGAGGCATACAACGAACAGGTCATGCACGAGCGCCACGTCCGGAAATTACGCGAGGCGGAAATAGAGGAACGGTACCGTTCGGACACCTATTCGCTCGAGCAATCGAAAGAGAGGCTTCGCACCCTCCAAAACATGGCAGAGGCGCTGAATGCTTAAGGTCGCCATACGTCCCCGCGCTCAACTCGACCTCGAAAGCATCTATATTCATATCGCCGTTGTCCTCGGCTCGCCAACGGCAGCAAACCAGGCTCTTGAATCGTTGTATGCAGCCATCGAGCGTCTGGCGGAATTCCCCACACTCGGGAAAGACTTGAAAGACGACGACTTGGCAAGGCCCTATCGGCGCATGCTCTGCAAATCGTATTGGGTCTATTACACGTTTTCGGATGACGAGCTCATCGTCTGGCGCATCTTCCACACGTCGCAGGACATCGATGACTACACGTATGTCGACTTGTAGGCTCATAAAAGAAGGATCTCGCAGGTAAGTTCAACTTCCTTGCGAGATCCTTCGACTTCGCTCGCTGACGCTCGCTCCGTTCAGGGCGACACGGGGCGAGCGGCAAACCCGCTTACGCGTCGGGCGGCTCCGTCATGCGGAAGCTGGAGGGCGCGCTGGAAACACCGGGGCCTTCCATCTTCCCCGTGCCGGGGGCGTACTCGCCGCTCGGGGCCGTCGGCGCACTCGAGCCGAAGTTCACGGACGGGGCGGTCGCAGCCTCGGCCGCGGCGCTGAAGCCCGCCTTCTCCTTGAACCCGAACATGCC
>SUUF01000036.1:0-11635 GCA_015062635.1 Coriobacteriaceae bacterium
CAACTCGTTACGAAAGGGCATCGAAGGCAGACCCGCAAGGGCCCATCGACCCGAAGTACACCAAGCAGATGACCTCGCCGGCGCGCTACTTCGCCTATTGGGCGACGGGATTCGCCTGCGCGGCGATCGGCGGCCTCGCCATCGGCATGCTCGGCTTGGGGCAGCTTTGGGCGGTGCTGCTGGGCATCGTGGGAATCTTGCTCGCGTGGACGCTCACGAGCATCTACACGAAGTACCAGGAGCAGCGCGCCGACTCGGTGACGATGGGTGTCATCGGCATCGCGAGCTTCTACATCTGCGAGTTCGTCTTGGTGAACCTGGGCGTGAACCTGCCGAGCTTCAGCCAGTTCAACGCCGACTGGTTCGGGTGGCACGTGTTTATCCTGGTCGTCGCTATCCTGTTCGTCATCTTCAACCTGCTGTGGGTGTATGGCGAGTACCTGAAGCAGACGCCGGAAGAGAAGGACATGGTGCTCCACGGCGATGACTGGTTCGAGCCCGGCGAGCCCCAGCTGCGCCTCGATTGCGGCATCACGCTCGACTGCACGGCCGACGAGATCTGGCCCTACATGGTGCAGAGTGGCCAGAGCAAGGCCGGTTGGTACAGCTTCGACTGGCTCGAGAAGATCTTCACCTTCGACATCACGAACCACTACACCATCCATCCCGAATGGCAGGATTTGAAGCCCGGCGATTACCAGTGGTTCCATCAGGCTCCGTTCAGCATCGGCGAATGGGTGACCGAGCACAACCCCGAAGAGCACTACTGGGCGGCGCATAGCGATTCCCGCACCGACCCGAACGGCCCGAACGACGAGAAGGCCCTGCTGATGCCCGGCTTCAAGAGCTTCGCCTGGACCTGGAACTGGTATGTCTACGACATCGGCGGCGGCCGCTGCCGCTACATCCAGCGCTGCGACTGCGCCTTCACTCCGAAGACGACCCTGCGCAAGTGGTTCACCGCCTTCCTGCTGGGCACCGCGAGCATCGTGATGTGCCACGGCTACATGAGCTGCATGCAGCGCATCGCCCGCGGCACCCAGAAGGTCACCGACAAGCACATCTAGGAAACGAGAGGCGGAAGGGGCGCGTCCCCTTCCGCCGCCGGCGTGCGACAGTTGGTTTTCAAGTGTCGCTTTTGCCAGGTGAACGGTTAAAACCGGAGTAAAGTAAAGGCGGTGCATTCCGCCGGGAAGAAAGGAAGAACGGCATGGCAAACAAGGTCGAGACCATCATCGTGGGCGCTGGCGCCGCTGGCATGAATTGCGCGCTGGAGCTCCAGAAGGCGAACAGGGAGTATTTGCTGATCAGCCCGAACATCGGCGGGCGCATCTGCAACGACGAGGAACGCCATATGAACTACGGCGCCGTGTTCTACTTCGGCACCTACAAGCACATGCTGGCTTCGGGCCTGCTCATCGAGGGCAAAGACGTGCTGCCCAACCTCGGCGCCGGCTGCTGCCATCATGATGACGGCACCCAGTACCCGCCCATCTCGGCTGTCACGGCCAAGGATGCCCCGTCGCTGCTGAAATACATGAAGTGGATGCGCGAGGAATTCATCCCCCGCTACACCAAGTTCAAGGACGATTGCTGCGTCATGGAGGTCACGAAGGCGCTCGACCAGGACCCGATGATCAAGGAGCTCTTCACCGAGTCGGCCGAGCATATGATCGAGCGTCTGGGCTTCGGTCCCATCTGCCACGACCTGATCAGCATGTTCGCGCATGCCTGCACGGGCACGAAGATCAAGGACCTCACCGCGCTCGACTACCTGAACACCGTGCAGCCGCTGACGATGGACATCATCAACGTCCCGCCGCTGCAGCTGCTGTTCGACCTGAAGCGTTTCGACTTCGACTCCGAGGGCACCAAGCAGCGCCTCTCCCAGGGTTCCGGCGACGTCCTCATCGACAACGTGGCCGAGGTCGCCAAGGGCGAGGACGGCTGGCAGGTGAAGACGGAATCGGGCAAGGCGTTCACGTGCGACAACCTCGTGATGGCATCGCCCGCGACCGTCACCCGCGACCTGCTCGCCGGCATCGAGGGCGTCCCCGAGATCGACGTCCGCGGCGCGAGCCAGCTTACCGGCTACCTGGTGAAGGGCAAGATCAAGACCAAGTACGCGCATCACCTGGTGCACCTGTTCGACGACACGATTCCGATCATCTACATCGCGAGCCGCGGCGCCAGCGAGTACGAGATCTTCACCGAGGTCGACTTCGAGGTCGGCAACCGCTTCGACGAGTACTTCGACGAGGTCGAGGTCATCGGCAAGAAGTTCTGGCCCGAGGCCCTGTACACCCAGGCGCACGATGCCGTGCCGCAGAACCTCGCCCCCGGCCTCATCATGGCTGGCGACGTCAACGGCTTGGGCATGGAGCCCGCGTGCATTTCCGGCATTTACGCCGCGAACAAGGTGCTGGGCAAGACCGTTGACTAGGCTTGGTTGACGCGGCGGGACGCCCAGGCGCCCCATCTTCCCGCTCCACGCCTACCTCACGGCCGAAGGCCGCTTCGTTGGGCTCTCGCGGGAATCGGGGACACCTGGACGCTCCCTGCTGGCGTTGGTGCGCGAGGGGCGTCTCGCGGTTCAAGGGTTCGAAGCGGGGAATCGGATTAACGAGCAACCGTTTCGCCGTATACTAAGAAAGAAGTGTTTCTTCGAGAAAGGAACTGACATGGGAAAGAAACTGCCGTGGATTCTGGGCTGTGGTGCCGTGGCCGGCGGCCTGACGCTTCGCTGGGCGGTGCAGAAATGGACCTGCTGCCAGATGACTCCCGAGGACGAGGAAATCGTCAAGAGCATGCCGGGCAACGATTACATCAAGCCCGAGGAGCTCAAGATGCATGCCGGCCGTGCCGTCACCATCGATGCGCCGCCGGAAAAGGTGTATCCGTATCTCAAGCAGCTCGGTTGCGACAAGGCCGGCTTCTATTCCTATGAGTATCTCGAGCGCCTGTGCGGCTACCACATCTACAACGACTACACCATCGAGGAGAAGTGGCAGCATCCGCAGGTGGGCGACTGGGTGCCGTATCGCCAGAACGGCGCCGGCACGGGCATCACCGACATGAAGGAGAACGAGTACTTCTGCATGGGAACCGATTCCCGCAAGCCCCCCACCGACAACCGCGGCATCACGTGGCACCCGAAGGGCTTCGAGTACATCGCCTGGACCTGGAACTTCTACACCGTGGCCGTCGACGGCGGCAAGAAGACCCGCCTCATCGCGGTGAACGACGTCGCGCACAACGACAACGTCCCGCCGTTCTGGTATGTCATCGCGCTGCTCATCTACGGCGCAACCGGCAACATCATGACGGGCAAGATGCTCGAGGTCATCAAGGGCTGCGCCGAGTGCACCTATGCCCCGGCCGAGCGCCAGAAGGCCAAGAACGCGCTGCGCGCCCGCCTGTACTATGTGGGCGACCCGAACTGGGGCAAGCAGTAAGCGACGGCAATTCGCAAAGGCGAGAGGGTGAGGCAGCCTGCGGGCTGCCTCCTTTGATATGGGCGGCCCGATATCGGAATGCAGCCCTGCACCGGTTTCGGCATATCGAGCGGTTTTTCTGACGAGCCTGAGACAGTCTGGCGTTATACGCGTAGAAACTATGGGAAGCACTTCGATGAAGGAGGGGATAGCATGCGGTGGAAGGCCGGCGCGTTGCCCGTCTTGTTGGTCGCCGTGGTGTGCGCGATGGCCATGCTCGCGGGTTGCGCGGGTGCGACGTCGACGATGAGCCTGGACATCGTCGAGGATACGGGCGCCTTGAACGTGACCGTCGACAACGCGGGCGCCGACAACCAGGTTATCAGTTCTATCGTGGTGGACGAGGGCCAGTGCCTGGTGATGAGCCCGGTGCTCGACAAGGGCGCATTGCGCGTCGTGCTCGAGGATTCCGAGAAGGCGGTGTTCGACCAGGAGGTTTCGGGCAAGGTGATGGGAGCCTACCGCATCGACCCGGGCGATTACACCCTTTCGGTCGCGGGCATCGACGGGAATCCGGCGACGGGAACCATGCTCATCGTGGCCATGGACATCGAGGAGCTACGCCAGCAGGATGCGGCTCTCGTAGACGCGCTGAAGGACGCCGCCGTCACGGCCAAGTAAGAAGTAAAGCCTGCTTATAGCGCAAATATGCATCCCGCCGCGCCGATGGGGGCGGCGGGATGCCGCGTGTTCGCGGGTATAATGGGTGAAACCCGAACCGGCAGCGAAGGAGCACCATGCCCGCAGGCCCACCGCCCCAGAGGCATTTCCTCACCGACGAGGAGAAGGCGAACATGCCCAAGGTCTCGATGGCCTTGCTCAAACGCATCCTCTCGTATCTGAAGCCCTATTGGCTGCAGTTCCTGTTCGTGTTCATCGCCATCCTCATCGCGGCGGTGGTCGGGCTTGCGCCCTCCATCGTGACGGGCATGATCGTCGACGAGGCCCTGGTGGGCGAAGACCTGGGATTCCTCATCGAGCTGCTGCTCATCGCGCTTGCCGCGATGGCTGCGAGCCAGCTCATCGGCATCCTCGAGAACTATATCAACGCCTGGATCTCGCAGCATATCATCTTCGACATGCGCAACGAGATGTACCGGCACCTGCAGCGCATGCCGCATGCGTTCTTCACCACCGAGAAGCAGGGCGACATCATCACGCGCATGGATACCGACATCTCGGGCGTGAGCTCGGTGGTCTCGGGAACGCTCTCGCAGGTGGTGGGCAACATCGCCACGATCGTCACGACGCTCGTCGCCCTGTTCTCGCTCAGCTGGCAGCTGGCCTGGGTGGGCCTCGCGGTGCTGCCGCTGCTCATCGCGCCCACGCGCATCGCCGGGAAATCGCGCCTGAAATACGCCACGAAGACGCAGGCGAAAACCGACGAGATGAACCAGATCATCAACGAGACGCTCTCGGTGAGCGGGTCGCTGCTCGTGAAGATGTTCACGCGCGAGCGGAAAGCCGAGGACGACTTCCGCGCGGTGAACGGACAGGTGCGCGACCTGGCGATGAAGGAAACCCGTTCCGGTTCGCTCTTCCGCGTGGCGATGGGGATGTTCACCCAGCTCGGTCCGCTGCTCATCTACTTTGCGGGCGGTCTGCTCATCATCGAGCACCTCGATGCCGCGCTTACCGTGGGCACCGTGACGGCCATGGTCTCGCTCGTGAACCGCCTGTACCGCCCGGTGGAGTCGCTGCTCGACTTGCAGGTGACCTTCACGCGTTCGCTCGCGCTGTTCACGCGCATCTTCGATTACCTCGACCGGCCCGAGACCATCGTGAGCCCCGAAAACGGCGAGAAGCCCGACGTCGAGCGCCAGCCCATCGAGTTCGACCACGTGGCGTTCGGCTACGACGAAGGCCAGCTCATCCTCACCGACGTGAACTTCACGGTGCCCGGCGGGAAGATGTACGCCATCGTGGGGCCGTCGGGATCGGGCAAGTCGACGACGGTGAACCTCATCCCGCGCCTCTATGATGTGAACGGCGGCGCGGTGCGCATCGCGGGCGTAGACGTGCGCGACTTCGACCTCGAATACCTGCGCGGGCGCATCGGCGTCGTGACGCAAGAGGCCTACCTGTTCAATGGCACGATTCTCGAGAACCTGCGCTATGCGAACGAAGATGCCACGATGGAGCAGATCGAGGAGGCCTGCCGCATCGCGAACATCCACGACTACATCGCCGCGCAGCCCGAGGGGTATCGCACCGAGGTGGGCAACCGGGGCCTGAAGCTCTCGGGCGGCGAGAAGCAGCGCCTGTCGCTTGCCCGCGTCATCTTGAAGGACCCGCAGATCCTCATCCTCGACGAGGCGACGAGCGCGCTCGACTCCATTTCGGAAAACGCCATCCAGCAGGCGCTCGAGCGCTTGATGGTGGGACGCACGAGCATCGTCATCGCGCACCGGCTCTCGACCATCCTGAAGGCCGACCGCATCCTGGTGGTGAAAGACGGCGTGGTGGCCGAGCAGGGCACGCACGAGGAGCTGCTGGAAGCGGGCGGCGTGTACCGCGAGCTGTTCGACACGCAGTTCAGCCAAGTGCTCGGCCGGGTGGAACCAGGTGCGGCGGGAACCCCGGCGCTCGATATCCAGTCGCTCGGCACCGGCTACGAAGTGCGCCGCCTCACCGAGGCCGACATCACCGACGTGGTGCTGCTGATGCGTTCGAACCGGCGGCATTGGCGCAAGATGGGCGTGAAGCCCTCGCGCTCGCGCCTCACCGAGATCATCAGCAGCGTTCCCGGCGCGACGGGCGGCGAGGACAGCTATTTCGTGGGCTTTTACGACGACGATGCCGACCTCGTCGCGGTGCTCGACCTGATATGCGGCTACCCGGAGCCCGACGATGCGTTCATCGGATGGTTCATGGTGGACGATGCCCAGCAGGGGCGGGGCGTCGGGTCGTCCATCTTCGCCGACGTGCGTGCGTCGATGAAGGCGCAGGGTTACGACCATCTCGAGGTGCGGTGCCCGAAGGAATCGGCGCCGTCGCTTGCGTTCTGGCAAGCGCAGGGCTTCGAGCTCGATGGCACGCAGAGCGATGGCGGCGGATACACCGTCGTCGGCCTGCAGCGCGATATATAGGGGATGCGAAGGGGGATTACGATGGCGCAACGGCAGAAGGTAGAACATGGCATTCCGCCGACCTATGACGCGAACAGCCGGGTGCTCGTGCTGGGCACGATGCCGAGCCCGGCCTCGCGCGAGGGCGGCTACAACTACGGGCACCCGCGCAACCGGTTCTGGCAGGTGCTCGCGCAGCTCGCCGGCGAGCCGGTGCCGACGACGAACGAGCGCAAGCGCGATTTCTGCCTGCGGCATCACATCGCGTTATGGGATGTGCTGGCCGAATGCGAGATAGCGGGCGCATCGGATGCGAGCATCGCGAACGCGAAGCCGAACGACCTGTCGCTCATCTTCGAGGCGGCGCCCATCGAGGCCGTCTTCTGCACCGGCGCGAAGGCGCATGAGCTGTATCGGCGGCTGTGCGAGCCGACGTGCGGCGTTCCGGCCGTGCGGCTTCCCTCGACGAGCCCGGCGAATGCGGCCTGCGGCATGGAGCGCCTGCTTGCGGAATACGCTGCGATATTCGAGCATACGCATGAATACGAGCCGCCGGTGCTCGACGTCCCCGACGTCGTGGCGCTCGAGCAGGCCATCGCGGCGGCGGGCACGCCGCTGTCCGAGCTCATGGACCGCGCGGGAACCGCGGTGGCGCGCCGCGTGCGCCAGGTGATCGATGAGGTGGCGGGCGGCGGTTACCCGGCCTGGGCGAGGGATTTGGGCGAATACACGCGTCGCGTCGTGCTGGAACCGCAGGCCACGCGGCCGGTGGTGACGATTTTCTGCGGCAACGGCAACAACGGCGGCGACGGGTGGGTGGCTGCGGCCCTGCTCGCGCGCGAAGGCGTTCCCGTGTGCGTGTTCACGGCGCGCATGCCCGATCAGCTGAAGGCGCAGCCGGCGCGCGATGCCGCCATCGCCGCGCTCGACGAGCTGCGCGGATGCGGCGCGCAGGTGGTGCGCGCGGCCGACGATGCGGCTTTCGACGAGGAGGGCCGGGTCCGCGCGCCCTTGGTCGTGCTCGACGATGGCACGGTGGATGGCCGCTTGGCGTTCGCCCGGAGCATCGTCTTGCAGTCGTGGGTCGTCGTCGACGCGATGATGGGCACGGGTTCGTCGGGCGCCCCGCGCGACCCGTTCCTCCATTGGGTGATCGCCTCGAACCTGCTGCTGGCCGGCCATGCGCGCCTGGCCGTGGACGTGCCATCGGGGGTGAGCGCGCAAACGGGCGATTCGTCCACGCCGCGCTTCCTCGCCGACGAGACCCTGACGATGATGGTGCGCAAACCCGGTTTGACGGCGCCCGAATGCGGCCGCGTGCAGGTCGCGCCGCTTGCCTACCTCGAGCCGTTCCTCGCGCGCGGGTGACGGCGCGCTTCCGGTCGGCCCCGATGCGGCCGCCGTGGCAGGGGTAAATTCCAACGTTCCGCATGCATAATTGCAACCAAAAACGGCGCGGGTGGTTTACCATAGCAAGTAGGGAAATCGACACAGATTCATGAGGAGGGAAGGATATGGCAACGAAGCTCGTTTCTCGTATGTGCGGCGTCCTGACGGTGGTCCTCCTGTGTCTTGGGGTAATTGCGCCGATGGCGCTTGCAGACGACCTGCAGGACATTTCGGGCGCGACGGTTTCGGCGTCGAACGCTACCTATACCGGCGTTGCGATTACGCCGGCGGTCACCGTGACGCTCAACGGCGCCACGTTGTCGGCGAGCACCGACTACACCGTGGCATATGCATCGAACAAGGACGCGGGCACCGCGACGGTGACGGTTTCCGGCAAGGGCGATTACACGGGCACCGCAACCGGGTCGTTCACGATCAGCCCGGCATCTGCCTCGAAGCTCACCATCGGCGAGGCCGGCCCGAAGGTCTACACCGGCGAGCCGCGTACGGTATCGCCCGTCGTGATGTTCGGCAACACGAAGCTGAAGAAGAACCGCGACTACACGCTGTCGTTCGAGAATAACGTGCATGCCGGCAAGGCGAAGGTCATCGTGACGGGCCAGGGCAACTTCACCGGCCAGAAGAGCGCGAAGTTCGTCATCCAGAAGGCGCCGTTGACCAAGGTGAAGGTGTCGAAGATCGCGAAAAAGACCTACACGGGGTCGGCCATCACGCCGAACCCGACCATCACGTACAAGGGCACGAAGCTGAAGAAGGGCATCGACTACCGGTTGGTGTACAAGTCGAACAAGAACGCCGGCAAGGCGCAGGTTGTCGTGAAGGGCATCAAGGGCGGCAACTTCACCGGTAAGAAGTACGTCACCTTCACCATCAAGAGGGCGCCGGTGAAGAACGCGAAGGCCTCTTCGATTTCCGACCAGAAGTACACGGGTTCGCCCATCAAGCCCACCCCGAAGCTCACCTTCAAGGGCAAGAAGATGAAGAAGGGCCGCGACTACACGCTGTCGTACAGCTCGAATAAGAACGCCGGCACGGCGAAGGTCATCGTCAAGGGCAAGGGCAACTTCACCGGCAAGAAGACGCTCACCTTCAAGATCTTGACGGTCCCGATCACCGATGCCACGTTCAAGCCCATAAACGCCAAGCCCTATACCGGCGACCTCGTGCGCCCCGATCCGAAGATCACCTACAAGGGCAAGCGCCTGAAGCAGGGCGCCGACTACACGCTGTCGTACGACAACAACGAGTATGTGGGCACGGCCTATGTCACCGTCACGGCGAAGGGCAACTTCACGGGCAGCAAGACCGTCTCGTTTGCCCTGGTGGCGCGCTCCGTCGCGAAGGCGAAGTTCTCTGACATCATGCCGCAGGCGTATACCGGGCATCCGATCGAACCGAATCCCGCCGTTACCGTTAAGGGCCGCCGGCTCGTGCAGGGCACCGACTACACGCTGTCGTATGCCGACAACGTGAATGCCGGGTCCCAGGCCAAGGTGTATATCCACGGCAGGGGCAATTACACGGGCGATGCCGTGGCCTATTTCAGGATCGTGTAACACGTTGCTTGCGGTTTGACCGCACAGGCAAAATGCACATGCCGACAATGCGTGGGGCCGGGATTCCCGGCCCCGCCTGCGTTAGAATGTGCACAGCAATCGAACAATAGAATCGCCCGGTTTGGCAAGGAGGATTCCCATGGATGCTGGCGAGTTGAAGTATTTGGAGCTGCTCTCGAAGTCGTTTCCCACGGTGGCGAAGGCGTCGACCGAGATCATCAACCTCAATGCCATCTTGAACCTGCCGAAGGGCACCGAGGTGTTCGCCTCGGATATCCATGGCGAATACGAGGCGTTCTCGCATCTGCTGCGCAACGGCTCGGGCAATGTGCGCACGAAGATCGCCGAGGCGCTCGGTGACGTGCTTTCGCAGGAAGAGCAGGACAGCCTCGCCACGCTCATCTATTACCCCGAGCAGAAGGTCAAGCTCATCCTCGCGGACGTCGAAGACGAGGAGGCATGGTTTGCCGACGTGCTGCCGAAGCTCGTCGCGGTGGTTCGGCGGGCGTCGGTGAAATACACCCGCTCGAAGGTGCGCAAGGCGCTGCCGGCCGATTTCGCGTACATCATCGAGGAGCTGCTCGCCGAAAGCCAGCACGAGCCGGCGAAGGACGCCTACTACGAGGCGATCATCCGCGCCGTCATCCGCACGGGCAGCGGACGCGCGCTCGTCATCGCGCTGTGCAACCTCATCCATCGGCTGGCCATCGACCACCTGCACATTGTGGGCGACATCTACGACCGCGGGCCGTATCCAGACCAGATCATGGACGCGCTCATCGCCTATCACAACGTCGACGTGCAGTGGGGTAACCACGACATCGTGTGGATGGGCGCCGCGCTCGGGCAGCGTGGCTGCATCACGCATGTCGTGCGCAATTCCGCGCGCTATGGCAACCTGTCGATTCTCGAAGATGCATACGGCATCAACATCCTGCCGCTTGCACGGTTCGCGCTCGAAGCCTATGCCGACGACCCCTGCGTCGCCTTCGGCCTGAAGGGCAACCCCGACCTGTCGCCGGACGAGATTGACCTCAACATCAAGATCCAAAAGGCCATGGCCGTCATCCAGTTCAAGGTGGAAGGCCAGCTCATCGACGAGAATCCCGACTTCGACCTCGAGCATCGCAAGCTGCTGCACCTCATCGATTACGAAAAGGGCACGATCCACATCGGCGACGAGGAATTCGAGCTGCAAGACAAGGTGCTGCTCACCATCGACCCGGCCGACCCGTATCGGCTCACCGAGGGCGAGGAAAGCGTGATGCAGCAGCTCGAGCAGAGCTTCCGCAACAGCGAGAAGCTGCAGCGCCACATGCGCTTCTTCCTCGAGAACGGCTCGCTGTACAAGGTGAGCAACGGCAATCTGCTGCTGCATGCCTGCGTGCCGCTGAACAAGGACGGCTCGCTCAAGGAGGTCAACGTTTTCGGCGAGACCTACAAGGGCAAGGCGCTCTACGATGTGCTCGACCGGTATGTGCGCGCCGGCTTCTACAGCGACGACCCCGTCGAGCGCAAGCGCGGCGCCGACCTCATGTGGTGGCTGTGGCAGGGCGAGGGCTCGCCGCTGTTCGCGAAGAGCAAGATGGCGACTTTCGAGCTGTACCTGGTGGCCGATAAGGCGGCCCGCACCGAGGTGAAGAACTCGTTCTACAACCTCATCGAGAACGAGGAAGTCATCGACGGCATCTTCCGCAGCTTCGACATGGACCCGGCCACGTCGCGCATCGTCTGCGGCCATGTGCCCGTGAAGGTGAAGGATGGCGAGGATCCCGTGAAGTGCGGCGGCAAGGTGCTCTGCATCGACGGCGGCTTCTCGCGTGCCTACCAGAAGACCACCGGCATCGCGGGCTTCACGCTCATCTCGAACTCGAAGGGCCTCACGCTGGCCGCCCACGAGCCGCTCGAGTCGATGAACGCGGCCGTGGAACGCGAGCTCGACATCCACTCGTCGCGCCGCGTCGTGCAGCAAAACGAACGCCGCACGTTGGTGGGCGACACCGACACCGGCGCCGAGCTGAAAGCGCAGATCGCCGACCTCGAGCGCCTGCTCGAGGCTTACCGCCGCGGCCTCATCCCCGAAGGGAAATAAGCCGTTTCACCTGGG
>SUUF01000036.1:11735-18717 GCA_015062635.1 Coriobacteriaceae bacterium
CACATGTATGTCCCCGGTCGCCACATGTATGTCCCCGATGGACCGGGCTAGTTGGAGACGCCGTGGTGGGGGACGAAGGTGGTGCGGTCGATGGCCTCGAAGGTGTACCCGAGGGCCTGGTAATGCTCGATGATGCGGGGAAGCGCCTCGACTGTGGTCTGCTTGGTCGAGGAATCGTGGCACAGCAGCACGACGTTCTCGAGATCGTCGAATTCGCAGGCATAGGCGAAGAGCTCGTCGGCCGTGTGGTCGCTGCCGTCGCCGGTGCTCGCGTTCCAGTCGTAGTATTGGTAGCCGGCGTCTTGGACGTCTTGCACGAGAGCCGACATGATGCCGGTGGTGTAATTGGCTGAAATCTGGTTCGACGAGCCGCCGGGGAAACGGACGAAGCAGGGCACATAGCCTATCTGCTCGCGCACCACCGCGGCGATGGCGTCGAGGTCGGCGAAATAGGCATCGCGCGAGGCGTACACCTGGGCGTAGTCGTGCGTGTAGGTGTGCATGCCCACCGTATGCCCCCGTCGGTACTCCTCGGCGATCTGATAGGCATGATCGGGGTCGATGCCGGTCACGAAGAACGTGGCCTTGCAACCGTATTTGTCGAGGATGTCGAGCACGGCCTGCGTGTTCTTCGATGGGCCGTCGTCGATGGTGAGGTAGACGACCTTGCGCCCGTTCGAATCGTAATTCCAATCGGTCTCGCGGTTCGGGTCGACGGCGAAGTCGGCGTCGCGCCACGAGAGGTCGGGTTCGGGCTCGGCCGCGGCGGTGCCGGCGTCGTCGGGTTCCGCTTCCTGCGTGCCTTCCTGCGTGGGTTCGTCTGCTGCCGGTGCAGCCGGCTCGGCCTGTTCCTGCGGTGCCACCGCTCCGGCGACGGCGGGGGCGGGGATCGTTCCGGTCATCCAGCCGATAAGGGGAATCCAGAGCGCGATGACGACGAGCGCCGCCACCATCCAAGGCCAGCGCCGGGCATTGCGGCGCCGTTGCGGCGCCTTCGGTTGGCGCGAGCTCGTTCCGGCGGCGTTGCGCGGGCGGCTCGCCTCGCCGGGCGTGGGCCGGCGTGTCGCTTGCGTGCGCGGCCTTTGGGGCGCCGTGCGATATGCCGGTTGCGCGGGCGCCTCGCTGCGCCGCGTCGAATGGACGCGCTGCTCCTGCCGGCTTGCTGCGCTTGAAGGCGTGCGCCGTTGCGGGTGGCGCGCGGAATCGTTCGACGGAGCTGCCGGCCCCGGATACCAGTCGTGCCGTTGCGCGCGATTCTTCCGGTTGGCCTGCGATGATGGCGTGTGGTGCACGTGGGTTGACGCGGCCGGGCGACGGGGCGGGATGCCGTTGCCGCTCGGGTGGCGCCGTGCCTGTCGTGGTTCGTCTGCCGTCATCGCCTGTCTTTCGTCGTGAAGGAATCTGCTTTGCTCATCGTATCCCTTTGCCGGAGTTTGGCAAGGGTAACGGATGCGAATGGCGGGTTGGGGCTCGGCGAAGCATCGACATCGGCGTCGGCCGGCAAAGCCCATCAGGTATCACGCTATGCAATTCTTGAATAACAATCCTTTCAAATTGGGCATTTGTATGGAATGACCTGCGCTTATAAGCTGTTTTCAGGGAGAAAAGGGAGACGGAGGGCCATTGGGCTCCATTTTGCATGGCAACGCCTCCCTTGCAAGAAGAGAGAGGAGAGGCTTATGTCATTGCTCGACAAGAGCATCAAGCGCCGCGATTTTCTCCGGGTGAGCGCGGGAGCCGCTGCGGCTGCCGCCGTCTTGGGCGGCACGGGCACGGCCCTGGCCGACGAGCAGTCTGCCGCACATGCGGGTTACGACGAGGTCGCGCACGATGCCGAGGTCATCAATGGCGCAGGTGAATGGGTTCCCATCCACTGCCACCAGAACTGCAACCAGATGTGCATGAACCGCGGCTATGTGGTCGACGGCGTGGTGGTTCGCCAGAAGACCGACGACTGGCACGAGGACAGCTTCGACTGCCCGCAGCAGCGCGGTTGCCTGCGCGGCCGCAGCCTGCGTCAGCAGGTGTACAACGCCGACCGCATCAAGTACCCGATGAAGCGCAAGAACTGGCAGCCCGGCGGCGGCGAGAACGCCCACGGCGAGCTTCGCGGCAAGGACGAGTGGGAACGCATCACCTGGGATGAGGCGCTCACCTACGTGACCGACGAGCTCAAGCGCGTGTACAAGGAATACGGCAAGGAAGGCGTCGTCTGCAACGGCTGGCGTTGGGCGCCGGGTTCCGCGATGCTGCGCAGCTTCGGCGGCGCCATCTACGACACCGAGACCGAATCCTTCGGTTGCTGGGCGTTCCAGACCGAGGCGCTGGGCCTGTACTCCTGGGGCGACCATCCCGACATCATGATGGCACCCGACAAGTACGACCTGCCGAACGCCGAGACCATCGTCCTGTTCTGCTGCAACCCCGCGTGGTCGCAGCATTCCGCCATGTACTGGCTGCAGAACGCCAAGTCCCAGGGCACGAACTTCGTGTACATCGGCCCCGACCTGAACGTCTCGGCCGCCATGCTCGGCGCGAAGTGGATCCGCGTGCGTCCCGGCACCGACACCGCGCTCCTGCTGGCCGTGATGTACGAGATGGTGCGCCTGGACCAGGAGAAGGGCGACATCATCGACTGGGACTTCCTGAAAGAGTACACGGTGGGCTTCACCGCCGACAACATGCCCGAGATGGCCACCACCAAGGAGAACTACCAGGATTACCTGCTGGGCAAGTACGACGACACCCCGAAGACCCCGGAATGGGCCACCGAGATCTGCGGCACGCCGGTGGAGGACATCACCTGGCTCGCCGAGACCATCAGCAAGCAGCATAAGGTCACGCTGCTCCATGGCATGGCGGCTTCGCGCAACCTCGGCGCCGAGAACCTTTCCCAGGCCTTCATGACGATGGGCGCCCTGGGCGGCCACTACGGCAAGTCCGGCCATGGCTGCGCGGCCATCTACACCTGGGATGCCGGCGACTCCGGCTACCGCATGATCGCGCACGCCGGCGGCGACTACGGCTACATCGACGCGCTTTCGGGCGGCTCCGAGAACGGCGAGAACAGCTTCATCGAGGGCAATTCCTGGTGGAGCTCGCTGAAGGAGGGCAAGTACATTTCCACTTCCGCATCCACCTACGATGTGGGCTCCGATGCCTCCAAGTGGGAGACCGAGACGGGCGGCGCCGACACCGAGACGGCCAACGGCCAGGTGGTGAAGGCGGCGACGAAGCTGCGTGCGAACACCCCGACGTATCACAAGTACAAGGAAATGCCGGTGAACCCGCGCCTGATGATCGCGACGATGTCGAACTTCATGCAGAGCCGCGGCAACCTGTCCACGGCCATCGAGGTCATGCGCCAGGCCGACACCTGCATCTCGTTCGAGATCAAGATGTCGCTCACCGCATCGTTCGCCGACATCATCCTGCCCGTGTGCACGCACTTCGAGGGCAACGACGACGAGTCGTGGGGCGAGCTCTCGTGGCCGAGCCCCTTCGGCGACGGCAATGGCCAGAAGCAGCGCAAGGACGCCCTGCTGGCCTGGAAGCCGCTGGTGAAGCCGATGTACGAGGCCCGCGAGGAGAAGCGCGTGTTCCGCGAGATCATGGAGCGCATGGGCGCGAACCCCGACGATGCGTACCCGAAGGGCAACTACGAGCAGTGGCTCGGCTACTTCCTGGGCATGCGCGAGCTTTCCCCCGACCTGAAGAAGTGGGAGCCGGTGCTCACCTGGACCAAGGAAGACATGAAGAAGTACCACTGCGACCTGTATCCGGCTCAGAAGGGCAAGATGGGCTTCGACGAGTTCATGGAGAAGGGCTGCTACGTGTGCACCCGTTCCCCCGAGGACAAGCGCAACTACATCGGCTACAAGAACGACAAGCTGGGCATCGGTCCCGATGGCACGTCGGTCGTCGTGTCCGACACGGCCTGGCCGCGCCCGTCCATCTCGGGCAAGCTCGAGATTTACTGCCAGTTCAAGGCCGACAACGTGAACACGATCGGCCTGAATCCCGAGCCCATCAAGCCGTATGCCAACTACTTCCGTCCCACCCGCGGCTACCAGGACACCTTCGAGGACTGGGAGAACAAGGTGAAGGGCCAGTACCCGCTGCAGGGCTTCACGCCGCACTACCTGCGTCGTGCTCACACCTGCTACGACAACATGCCCTGGACGCAGGAAGCGTTCCGCAACCCGGTGTTCATGAACGCCCAGGATGCGGCCGACCGCGGCATCAAGGCCGGCGACACCGTGATGTGCTTCAACGACTTCGGCAAGATGCTGCGCAAGGCACAGCCGATGGAGACCATCATGCCCGGCGTCGTGGCCATTCCGCATGGCGTGCACTCCGTGCTCGACGAGTCAACGGGCGAGATCATCGACCGCGGCGGCTCCGAGCAGATTCTTTCCGACGGCACCCAGTCCAACTACTTCAACCAGGTGGACGGGTACAACAGTCTGGTCCTCGAGATCAAGAAGTATGACGGTCCTGCCTTGGTGGAGGACTTCGAGCGTGGGCCGTTCCTGGCTGCGGGCATCGACGACCCGAACCTGACGGATTACTACTGCGATCCCGAAGTCATCTACGCGGACAAGAACTAAAAGGAGGCGTTGAAGATGGCATTAGGTTTCTATCTTGATATGACGCGCTGCATCGGCTGCCGCACCTGCCAGGTGGCCTGCAAGGACCGTCACGACCTTCATCAGGCTGGTCCCCGTCCGCGTCGCGTGAACACGTTCGAGGCGGGCACGTTCCCCGATGCGAGCATGTTCCACCATGTGATGAGCTGCAACCATTGCGAAAACCCGGCGTGTGTGGCGGATTGCCCCACCACCGCGATGCACAAGAACGAAGAGGGCATCGTCGTGCACGACGACTCCAAGTGCGTCGTGTGCAAGAACTGCATGATGGTGTGCCCCTATGGCGCGCCGCAGTACGACGAGGTCAAGAAGATGATCGTGAAATGCGACACCTGCAAGGACCTCCGCGATGCCGGTCAGGTGCCCAACTGCGTGGCCGCGTGCCCGATGCGCGCGCTTGACTTCGGCGATATCGACGAGCTGAAGGCCAAGTACGGTGCCGACCTCGTGAACGAGCTGCCGTATCTGCCGCCTGCGAGCTACACGCACCCGAACGTGCTGATCAAGCCCGTCGAGCAAGCCAAGAGCGAGACGTTCAGGGCGGTCGTGCTATGACGTCGGGTGCCGGACAGACGCGCTCGCAGGATGCGCTGCAGCTCGAGGCCCTGCTGGTCTCCCGCGCCTACCTGTACACGTTGTTCAACAAGCTGTTCGGCGGAACGCCGGATGCGGAGTTGCTCGACGTGCTGCTCGGCCAGACCACGGCCGACGTGCTCGAGGAGTTTTCGGCGAACAGCCCTGAACTCCGCGCGTTCGCCGCGATGCTCGCCGAGAAGCGTGGGGAAGACGGCGATGTCCTGCTCGATGGCATCCGCGACGAATACACGCGGGTGCTCATCGGCCCGGCGAACCTGCCGGCGAGCCCCTATGAGTCGCCGTACACCGGCGCCCACGACATGGCCCTGTTCCAGGAGAACACGGTCGTGGTGCGGCGCGCGTACCATGCGCAGGGCTTGCGCGCCCGGCGCGAGCAGGCGGTGCCCGACGACCATGTGGCGCTGATGTGCGCCTTCATGGCGGCGCTCGGCGGGAGGTCGCTCGAAGCGCTTCGGGCGGGCGATTACGCCGCGCTGGCCGAGGGCTTGCGCGCGCAGGCCGCCTTCCGCGCTGCGCACATGGGCGAGTGGCTCGATATCTATGCCAAGAGCGTGCGCAACTCCAAGGCCGGAGGCAAGCATGTGCTGTACCCCCAGCTCATCGAGGCGCTTTCCGCCTTCGTGAAAGCGGATGCGGATTTCCTGGCCGAATCGGCCTTCTGGGCCGAGACCCAGGCGGCCGGCGAGGCGACCGGCATCGCGCCCGAGCTCGCCGCCGCGCAGGAAGCGCTCGAGGCCCTGCAGGCAATGCGTCCGTTCGGTATCCAAGACAACGAGTTGGTATCTGTCGACTAACCATGATGGGAGAAAACAATGATCTCTGAATTCCCTCTTATGCTGTTCACGGTGCTCACGGGCATCGCGTGCGGCGCCTATGTGGGGGCGGCGTTGTTCCCCAAGAAAGGCGCCGATGAGAAGGCATGGCTGTTCCCGGTCATCGTGCTCGTGTTGGCTGCATGTGGTGGCTTGGCTGCCACCGGCCACCTCGGGCGCATCGAGAACATCTTCAATGTGCTGAACAACCCCGGCGCCTCCATCACGATGGAGGGCATCTGCACGGGCGTGTTGGCCGTCGTGGCCATCATCGACCTCGTGCTGGCCAAGCAGAAGGGCGAGGCCAACCGCACGCTGCGCATCGTCGGCGCCGTTGTGGGCATCGTCTTCCTGTGCATCGTGACCTCGGTGTACGTGAAGAGCTACGGCAATCCGGTGTGGATGGCCACCCCGACCTACGGCATCTTCGTGCTCGGCGGCCTGGCTGCCGGTTTCGCCTGCTGGATGCTCTTCGCCGATGAGGACAACAAGACCCTCGCGATTGCGACCGCGGCTGTCAACGTGCTGTTCGCCATCGTGCTGGCCTGGCAGGCCGCCGTGTTCTCGGGCGCTGGTGCCGAGGGCATGATGCTCATCGCCGTGGGCGCTGTCGCCGCCATTGCAGCTGCCGTGTGCGCCTATCTGGCCTCTTCCGGCAAGATGGCGGGCAAGACCGCGGCATATGCAGTGGTCGTCTTGGCCGTCATCGCGCTGTTCGCATCGCGCTACGGATTCTATGCCGCAAGCATCATCTAGCGCATAACCCATACGGGGGGCACGGGCCGTCACTTCGGTGGCGGCCCGTTTCTTTTTTTACTTGATTCTCGCGTGCAGGCGGGGCATGTCATGTCCCCATAGGGCGCACCCCCAGGTGGGGTGCATGAGCGTGCAAACTTTGCCGCCTATTCCATGAAAGCCCAGGTC
>SUUF01000153.1 GCA_015062635.1 Coriobacteriaceae bacterium
CACCCGCTGCTGGGCACCGCCGTGCTCATCATCACCGTCGTGCTCGCCTTCGTGCGCGTGGCGGGCCGCGTCCACTTCCCCCGCGACGTCATCGCCGGCTACATTGCCGGCGTGGCTTTCGGATTTGCGGGAATGTTCCTGACCACCCTCGTCGTGGCATAACCCTAAGCCCGTGCGGACCGGTCGCCGCACGCGCAGGCCACCGCGGCGAACCCCGGGCATGGCAAAAGCAGACCATTGGCTTTGTCACCACGGCATACTTTGTGTAGAATCACGCATTGCACGATTGCATGACGAACACAACCGCAAGGAGCACCATGGACTTCCTTCTCTCGATTCCCGCTTGGATCCCGCCCGCCATCATCGCCGGAGGCTGTGCGATCGCCGCGCTCGTCGTCTACATTCTGGGAGCGGCCCAGGGCTACACGCAGCAGGATTACCGCAACGCCCGCAAGAATGCGCGGCGCAGGCGCAAGAACCGCAACCGGTAAGACAGCGCACAAGCGCTCGAATGAGCGCTGATATGCCCGCACCCTGGAAAACCCGTCTGCGTGACGATTTTCCAGGGTGCGGGCTTCTTTATTGCTAGAAGCGGAACAGGCAGCCGAAATTCGTGGTGCCGTCGGGCTGGGCGCCCACGACCTTCACCCAATCGCCCGCCTCGATGGCAGCTTGCGCATCGTTCATGTGCAGCACGACCTCATCGCCGAGCTTCATTTCCGCGGCGAACTCTATCTGGAAATCGACCCAGCTCATATCGCGTATTTCGGGCGGCAGGAAATCCCAGGCGAAGGTCGGGTAATGCGTGTTCGTCACGTGCCCGTTCGCATCCAAATCTGAGAACCGCGGCATGACACGCGCGAGCTCGAACATGTCGTCGGTCAGCTTGATGCGCTGGCGCTTTCCCACTTCCACCGGACGGTCGACCTCGTACATCTCCATCATCGGGAAGTTCTGGATGCGGATGGGGCGCCCCGCCTTCGCATCGATGATCAGATACGACGACTCGCATTGCATGATAACTTCGCCCTGAGCGTCAACCACCTCGAAGTTGCGCGTCACCTGCATGCCCTTCACCTGATGCGGCCACGTGCGCACGGTGACGCGGCCCTCGTCTTTGGGGTCGCGCAGCTTCCGGCAGCTCGCCCGCGTGATGATGAAGTAATAGCCCTGCTCGATCATCTGCTGATGCGTGTAGGCGATATCCGCGAAGTCGGAATTCGCCGCATCGCCGAACAGTCGAAGCGCTTCGGCCGCCTTCAGGTGCCGGTTGCAATCGAGCATGTCGAAGGAAATCTGGCGCTCCATGTTGTAGGTAAGGTCTTCGTCGCGCCAATGGCGGAACGCCTCGCCGCGGCGGGGCGAAAGCGGCATCTCGAGCAAGCCCTGCCCCTCCATGATGCCCTTGAGCTCGATGGCCGCCTCGCGGAACTGGGCGTCGGTGACGTCGAGCGTGATATCGGCATAGCGCTCGTATAGCGGCATGCGCTCTTCGTAGAGCTCGGGCAGCGCAACCGCCTTGCCGTCGCGCAGCACCACGCCGCGCTCGTCGAGGTCGCCCAGGCGGCGCACCATCTCATCGCAGCTCACCCGCAAGTGCACCACGGTGCCGATGCTGCGCAGGTGTTCCATCGCCTCGGCGGAATACACGGCCGAGCCGCCCGTCGAGATGACCGTGCGCGTTGCCTCGATGCGTTTCAAGGCGGCGTTTTCCACCTCGATGAATCCACGCGCACCACGCGCATCGATTATTTCCTGGAGCGTTTGCCCCTCTTGTTCCTGTATCAGCAAGTCGCAATCGAGGAACCGGAAGTTCACGATCTTCGCGAGCACGACGCCGAGCGTCGATTTTCCCGCACCAGGCAACCCGATGAGAACGATGTTGTCTTTCATGCCGTTTCCCCCGTTTCCCCGCCCATGCCGCCGCAGGCGGCCGGGCGCATTGCACGAAAAGGGGCTCGCCGCCCAAACGAACGGCGAACCCCGGTCTTACTGTTTTGGCGCACCTATCTTACCAGCTTATGCCGCATGCTGGCGGCTTACAACGCAACCGTTACCGGGCGCCGCCGCCTCCGCCGCCGAAGCCGCCGCCACCGCCGAAGCTGAAGCCGCCGCCACCGCCGCCGCCATCCGACGCCTCCGAGATGGCCGCAACCGCAGCGCTCACCGTGTTCGACACCGTTGCATCGAAGATGCTCGCGGCAAGGGCGTTGTGGGTGCCCGACGAGTACCAGTAGTAATACGGCATCGTGGAATAGAAGGTGGCGTCATCCATATCGCGGAACGTGGGCACGTGCATGCGCATATCCTTCACCACCTGGTCGGCGATGCCGAACAAGAAGGCGTACACCATGAACTGCCCCCACACCTTCACGTCGGTGGGCGGCCGCTCGTCGAGGCGCGTGAAGTCCTTGAGCCACTTCTTAAGGGCGTCGGCCTTCGCCGCCACCTCGACACCGCGCTGGGTGCGCTTCGACATGAAGCGCGCGATGAGGAACAGGATCAGGCACGTGGGCACAACGGGCGCAAGCGGCCACAGGCTGTCGGTTAACCAGAATACGCCCAGGCTCAACAGGAAATAGGCACCGGCGACGAACCGCATCGTCGACTGCATGGAATCGCTTTTCGGCTCGAAGAGCTTCGCCTTCGCCACCATGCCGGAAAGCTTGCCTTGCCACGATTCCATCTGCTTCGCGAATTTCTCGGGATGCTCTTTGCCGAAGATCTCGATGCTCTTCAGCCAAAGCTGGTTTTTGCCCTTGGCGATGTCGCCGAACAGCAGGTTGATGGCCTTGCGCTCCAGGTCGTCGATCTTCGTGAGCTCGAGTGCATCGGGCAGCAACGTGAGGTAGTAATCGTCCACCTGCTTGCCGCGTTTGTCGGCATAGCTTCCCTTGTCGATGCGTATGACGCCCTTCGCCGAAAGACCCATGAGGGTTGCCGTGAATTGAGCCGGCTTCTCGGCGTTGAATTCCATCAGGCGCCCGATGACGGCCGGCGATAGCTCTTCGTCGGGCACATCACGCCAGTATTGGTCGGCAAACTGCGGTTTGCGCTCCTTGCCATAGCGGAAGAACATGATGAGCGCCCAGATGATGAGCCCCGCCGCAATGACAAGCCATACCGCGATGAAGACGCGCGCCCACATGCGCTCGGCATTCGCCTGATCGGCCCAACCCTGCTCTTCGGCGAGCACGGAATCGAGCCGCGTCTGGCCTGCGTGGCGTTGCTTCGCCGACGCGCTCATGCCCGTGAGCCACTCGGCGGGGAACAAAATGCGCGCCTCGGCATATTGCCCGGCCGACACGCGGTCGACGCTATAGGTGACCGTACCGTTTTCGGTAAAGTGCACGCTGCCATTCAGCGGGCCGTGGCCCCAGGCGTATGCGTTCTGGGTAGGCACGACCTCGACGCCAGCCGGCACCGGCATCGTGATGTTGGCCGTGACATCTTGCGAATCGACCGCCCAGCCGTCGCCGAGATACTTCCAGTACAGCTCGCCGTAATCATCGTATGCGGCGACGGCACCTTCGACCGTATAGTCGATTGTGACGACCATGCTTTCGTCTGAAGCTCGGAAGAACACATAGAGGGTATTCTCACCCCCATCCCACGACCACGCTTCGCCGCCCGGTCCGCCGGCGCTGCGCCAGGGCGTTTGGAACGGCACCTCATCGATGGCATGCGAATCGGCGCTCGCTCCCTGCTGAAGCGACACGCCATTCACGTTGAGGGAAGCGCCATCGGGCAGGTTCCCGAAATCCCACCACACGCAGGTGAAACTGCCGTCAAAGTCGAACTGGCGCTGTTCGGTGACCTCGAGGTTTCCCGCATCGGTGATGTTCGCCGCGATGTCCACGCGCGACATCTCGTATTCCTTCGCCGACGCTTGAGCGGGCGATACGGCGATTGCCATCACGAGAGCCGTCACGAAGACAAGCAGCGTGAAAACGAAAGAGGCGCTACGGCGTTGCGCACGAGATGTGTTTTGCACGGCAATCCTCCTTGCAAGTTCCGTCGGGCTTCGGTATCATTCACTTTCGCATTATCTCATACGGAGAGCTGACCGAGAGGCCGAAGGTGCTCGCCTGCTAAGCGAGTATGCCCCTAAAGGGCATCTAGGGTTCGAATCCCTAGCTCTCCGCCAGGTAAGTAAACGCCCC
>SUUF01000154.1 GCA_015062635.1 Coriobacteriaceae bacterium
TGATTATTCACACGCTTTGTTCTCGGTGATTGCAAGGTGATGCGCGATGGCGATATCGTATTTGTGCGCACCCGTTTCCCCCGTGGTGCGCATCGCCGGTTGAGGCAGATCGCCATCCCCGCCCTTTCATTTTAATACGCGGCGCGTAGCGCCGCTACACTTGCCCCCGCGCGGTAGTCGTCGCGGGGGCCGCCGAACGCGAGGGCTCTTATGCCCGACGCGCCCGGCGAACTCCCAACGGTCGCTACTTCTTCTTGGCTGCCATGCGCTCGCGCATGTTCACATCGCCCATCTCGATGCGGATGGCGTTATGCACGATGCGGTCGAGAACCGATTCGGCATGGGCCCCGCCTCCCATGCGGCGGTGCCAGTCTTCGATCCCGTACTGCGAGCAGTAGATGGTCGAGGAGTTGTCGTAGCGGCGCTCCGTCAGCTCCAGCAGGAAGTGCATCTGCTCCTTAGTCGGCTTGTCGATGAGGTGCTCGTCTATTATGAGAACCTTGTAGGCCGCGTACTTGTTGAGGACCTTCTTCTCCGGCCACCCCGCATCCATCTTTTCCGAGCGGTAGGCCAGCATGTCGGGCATGCGTATGTAGAGGGTCTTCAATCCGTGCTTGCAGGCCTGCTTGCCCAGGGCGCAGGCGAGGTGGCTCTTGCCTTTATGTAAAACTTCGCATAAGGGCAATTATGGCAAGTTCCGGATTATGTTGAGGAACGGGCTGCCGCCGCAGGTAGCGCGCTCGCGGCAGCCGCGTCCCTTTGCATAACCTTGAAGTCCCCCTATCGTCGTCGGTGGGTGTATTCGCAACGACGACAGGAGGAACCATGGCAGATTACACCAAGCTGGACGGGCTAGTATCCGGCGCCCTTGCCGAGATGCGAAGGCTCAAGTACTCGGAGAACACGATCACGGGGTTCAGGAGGATGTTCGCGGCGTTCACGCGCTATGCGGACTCCTCTGGCCACGGCGAGTTCAGCGAGGCGCTTGCGGTGGAGTTCATCAACCGGAAGTTCGAAGCGGGGATGAAGCAGCTCTACCAGGCAAACCCGGGAGGATGCTACCTCAAGGCGTGGCTGCGCGCCATGCGCATCCTCTTGGAGTTCCAGGAATGCGGCTGCATCTGCAAACGGATGCCCGGGGAGCTCAAGCGCACGGTGCTTCCCCCCGACTTGCAATCCCTGCTCGACTCGTTCAATTCGATGAGCAGACGCAACGGCCATTCAGAGTCGACGGTCTACTCTCGCAACGGCAGGATCAAGCACTTCCTGATATTCCTTGCCGACGGGGGCGGCGAGGACGCCTCATGCATAACCGAAAGCTCGGCGCACGATTACATTCTCACTAAGTCGTCAAACCATGCCAAGTCCGTGAGGGCGATCCTCACGGCGATCAGGTGCTTCTACAGGCACCTCTACCTGGAGGGACTCCTTGACCGCGATTTGACGGGAACCGTCCCCAGCCCGAAGCTCTACTACTCGCCGGAATTGCCAGCCGCCTGGTCGAAGGAGGACGTCGAGTCGCTCATGGAGAGCATCGACCGCGGCAACCCCGCCGGCAAGCGCGACTACGCGATGCTGCTGATGGTGGCCCGCCTCGGGCTGCGCGCATCCGACATCAAATCGGTTCGCGTGTCCGACTTCGACTGGGATGCGAGAAAGCTGTCGATCGTGCAGCACAAGACCGGCGTGCCCCTCGAGCTTCCCCTGCTCGACGACGTCGGGTGGGCCGTCATCGACTACCTGCGAGGCGGAAGGCCCGAGGGGGCGACGTGCCCGGAGCTGTTCGTAAGGCAGGTGGCGCCGTTCGACCCGTTCACCGACACGAGCAACCTGACGTACATACTGGCGAAGAGGGCCCGGGCAGCGGGCGTCAGCGCGCGGGGCGGGCGCACGCTGCATTCCCTCAGGCACGCGCTGGCCACCCGCCTGCTCGAGCAGCAAGTGCCGATCGAGGACATATCCCGCATCCTCGGCCATGTGAACAAGCGCACCACCAGCATCTACCTGCGCATGGACGTCGACATGCTGTCGAAGTGCGCCTTGGACCCCGAGGTGGTGGCGTCATGAACGCGTTCGAGGAGATTACCGCCGCGTACATCGCCGAGAAGCGCGCCGTCGGGTACAAGATGGAGAAGGCCGGCAAGGTGATGGCCCGCATCGCCGCGCTGCACGCCGACATGGGTTGCAGGTGCGACGAGCTGCCGCGGGATCTCGTCGAGGCGTGGGTCGCGAAGAGGCCGGGCGAGACCGAGACGACGCGGTTCCACAGGATGGGCTACATCAGGGGCCTTGGCGAGTACATGGCGAGGATGGGATACGACGCTTACGTCCTGCCCGGCAAGCAGGGCTATACCGAACGCGAATCCTACAGCCCCTACATCTTCACGGACGCCGAGCTCTGCGCGCTGTTCGCCTCCGCCGACAGGCTAGCCGGGTCCGACCGCGCATGCCAGCGCGCGCAGGCGGCCATCGTCATGAGGCTGCTGTACTCGTCGGGCCTGCGCGTCGGCGAGGCTTGCGGCCTTTGCAAGGGCGACGTCGACCTAGATGCGGGCGTGCTGGCGGTCCGGCATGCGAAGAACGACAAGGACCGCGTCGTGCCGATGCATGCCGCCATGGTCTCGAGGATGCGGGCCTTCGCCCATGCCGCGCAGCTCGAGCATCCGCAGTACGGCGCTCATGAGCTGTTCTGGTCGCTCCCGGAGGGAAGGCCGCTGAGCACGAGGTTCGTGTACGGCTTCTTCCGCGATGCGCTCTGGGGGGCGGGAATCTCCCACGGCGGCCGCGGCAAGGGCCCCCGCGTCCACGACCTGCGCTTCACCTTCGCGTGCCACAGGCTGCGCGGTTGGGTGGAGGCGGGCGACGACGTGAACGCCCTCATGCCGTACCTGGCGACGTACATGGGCCATGCCGACACGCGCTGCACCGAGTACTACCTGCGGCTCACCGCCGAGCTGTTCCCGGGGATGGTCGCCCGGGTGGAACGCGAATGCGGCTGGATGGTGCCGTCATGAGCGGCGACTTCGCCCGTTACGTGTCCGACTACCTGGGTCGCTACCTGCCCGGCCAGCGCAACCTAAGCCCCAACACCATCGCGTCATACCGCGACATGTTCAAGCTGCTCATCTCGTACTTCGACGAGCGCGGCAGGAAGCCGGAGGCGATGTCGATGGGCGACTTGGGCCGGGACGAGGTGGAGGGCTTCATGGCGTGGCTGGGCGCCCGCGGATGTTCGGACAGCACCGTCAACCAGCGCCTGTGCGCCGTGAAAGCCTTCGTCAACTACGTGAAGGCCTACGATCCCGCGCGGATGCTCCAGTACCAGCAGGTGCTGGCGATAAGGCAGCGCAAGAAGGCAGCCGGCCGCATGGTCTTCCCCGGGCGGGAGGGGCTCGCCGCCATCCTTCGCGATCCCGACACGTCGACCGCGAAGGGCAGAAGGGACATGGTGCTGCTCACCCTGCTCTACGACAGCGGGGCACGCGTGTCAGAGCTCTGCGGGCTGGAGCTTCGGGACGTCAGGCTGGAAGACCCCGCAGTGGTCACGCTCACCGGCAAAGGGCGCAAGACGAGGGTCGTCCCCCTCATGCACGCAACGGCGGAGCTGGTCTTGCGTTACATCGACGAGGTCTATCCCAACCGGGATGCCTCCGACTTGTCGAAGCCCCTGTTCCCCGGCCCACGCGGTCGGCCGTTGACCAGGGCGGGCGTGTCCGACATCGTCGCGAGGCACGTCCGCGGGGCGAAGGATGCCGGCGCCGATGTCCCCGATGGGGTATCGCCCCATTCGTTCCGCCACCAGAAGGCGATCGACCTGCTCGAATCCGGCGTAAACCTCGTGTACATACGCGACTTTCTCGGGCACAGGAGCGTGACCACCACCGAGGTCTACGCCACGGTTAGCATCGCGAGAAAAAGGGAGATTCTCGAGCAAGCGGCCGCCTCCCCGGCGGCGGGGGAGTATCCCGACTGGTCGGAGGACCGAGACCTCATGGCTTGGCTGAAGGGGCTCTGCTAGAAGGTTATGCAAAGGGACGCGGCTGCCGCGAGCGCGCTACCTGCGGCGGCAGCCCGTTCCTCAACATAATCCGGAAC
>SUUF01000155.1 GCA_015062635.1 Coriobacteriaceae bacterium
GCTACTTCTTGCTCACGTCGGTCTCGCTCGAGCGCATCACGTTGTTGTACGGGAAGCGCGCGATGGTGGCGCGGATCTTCTTCTGGCGCTGGCCGGGGTTGCCCCACAGCACGCACACCTCGGTGCCTTCCTCGGCGAATGCCGGGTCGACGCATCCGATTGAGATCATCCGGCGGAAATAGCAGGCATTTTGGCGGCCGAACGAGGTTCCTATCACGTTGCCGTCGGCGTCGAGCACCAGGTCGTGGTGCACGTCCATGCCCATCCAGTATTCGCAGTCGGACGGCCCCTCGATGAACTTGTACGGCTCCTCGTCCTGCCCGTGGAACTGGCTTGCGAACACCTCGGCGATGTCATCGGCGTTCCATTCATAGGTCACGATCTTGCGCGTCGACTCGTCGGCGGCGATGCGCTCGCAGGCTTCGCGCCCGATGAAGTCGTGATCCAGGTGAATCATGCGGCCCCAGCCGAACTCGTAGGGGTTGTGGAAGAAGTTGTTGCGGTCGTCCGCCGCCGAACCATCGAGCACGAACCCGTTCTCGTTGCACGTGTACACCTGGAATTCCATTCCGGGAGTGGTCTGCAGGTACTCCATCAGGCCCTCGACCTGCGTGCGCGGCTCCAGGAAATGCACCTTTAGCTGCGGGAACCCGTTTTCGGCATGGTTCATGGGGTAGCAGTGCGAGCCCAGGCGCCGCATGCCCATGGGCTGGCCGACCTCCCACAGCTTCTGATACACCTCGTGCGCGTGCGCGATGCTGCCGTGCACCTCGTAGGCCAACGTGCCCGCCATGCCCACGCGGCAGATCTGCACCGGGTGCCCGCAAATCTGCGAGTCGCGGTAGCGCAGGTGCTTCATGTCGCGGAAGCTCTCGCCGGTGGCCGCTTCCACCACGTCGAGCGAGATGGGCCCGCCGATTTGGAACAGGAACACGTCGTTCGTGACGAGCTCGCCGGTCACCCCGTATTCCTCGCCGTATTTCGTGTCAAGGTAGAAGTTCAGGATCGGCACCATCCAATAGGTGGTCACCTCTTCCTCGCCGGTGCGCATCATCACGCCGTCGGTGAGCACGCGGCCCTGCTCATCCACGCACAGGCCATGCTTGATGCGTCCGACCTCGAAGTTCTCCATGTTGGTGGCGCAGACCCTGCCGAGGAACTCGAGCACGCGCTTGCCGCGGATGATGTACGTGTCGGTGGGGTTCAGGCCGGCATGCAGGTAGCAGGTGGTTTTCCACGACATGGTCTCGTCGCGCCAGCTGGTGTACTCGTAGGGCGACAGGTGCATCGAGAGCGACATCGAGTAGCTTGCCGCGGGCGGGTCGGGCAGCGGGTGCCAGGGGTCGAAGGGCATAACGTGCGCGCTGTTCATGGTTCATCCTCCTTGTGTTCCACTCCAAGTGAACGGGGGTTTCCTTGGGAAAAGTGTATCGAGCGCGCGCGGCGTGTTCCCCGTGCCGGGAAACAAGCTTTCCCTAGGCCGATTTGTGAATATTTCCAAATGGATGTGCGGGGTTGTGCTGGTGTGATCCCCCGATCAGCGCGAGGTGGGCCCTTGCCCGAGCATCGCGAGGGAAAGCTGCAGCAGGAAGCAGGTTTGCTCGTCGGAGAGGTCGACGCCGGCGAGTTCCTCGATGCGCTGGATGCGGTAATACATCGAGTTCTTGTGAACATGCAGCGCGCTCGCGGCGCGCGCGACGTTTCTGCCGCTGTTCAGGTACGCGGCCAAGCTCGCCGTGTAATCAGCGTGGTTGGCGGCGTCGAATTCCCGCAGCAGGCAGATGGCGGGGGATAGCGCCGCCGCCTCGTCCATGCCCGCTTGCCGGGCGAATTCCAGCAGGTGCTGCGCCGCGATGTCGTCATAGCGGCGAAGCGGCCCGCCATCCGTGCCCGATCCCAGGCGAATCGCGGCGTCTGCCTGCAGGTATGCCAGGTGCAGGGCGGTGGCTTTCCGCATGGTCCTGCTGCTGCCGATCGCCATGCCGCCCGTGTAGACGAGGCTGCGCATCGTCGTGTCGACGTCTTTCAGGTTGAGCGTCCCGTCGACGACGCGGATGTAATCGGCTTGATAGGGGAGCCCCACGGTGTGCGGGAACGCCTTGTCGAGTTGCGTGTGCAGGTATGCCTGCGAAACGGTCCTACCCTTGTCGATGTTACGGAAAACCAGGATGCGCATGGGTTGGGGGAGCGGGACCCCCACGGCCGCGATGCGCCGCTGAGCTGCGTCTTCGTCTACCATGTTCCCAGCGAGCAGCTCTTCGAGGATGGGGGCGTATTCCGGTGCGCCCAAGTCGTCGACGCGCGTGCGTCTCAGCTCGAACGAGATGGTCTGGCACACGATGGGAAGGAGCAGCTTGTCTTCCTCCTCGAAGCGCTTGGCCGTTTCCACGACCACGATGTGCCCGAGCACGTGCGACCCGTCGCGCACGCGCGCGGAAAGGTACCGGGGCTCGCCCGCGAATTCGCCGATGACGGGCTTGTCGTGCCGGTATATCCAGTCGAGGAATCCCGCGTCGGCCGCTTGCCGCACCGCGCGGTCCTGCCGGTCGAGGTCGCCCTCGGCCGAGTAGTCCTGCACGCCCGTGCCCATGTCGGAGCTTTTGAAGACGATGCGCATGCTCATGTCGGCCATGAAGATGGGGTTGCCGAGCAGCGCGGCCGCCGCATCCACCAGGTACTGCAGCCCCTTGTGGCTCAGGTGCGCGTCGAACAACGCGAGCTTCTTGCCGTCGAGGTCCATTCCCGCCTCCTTGTGCACGTGTTTTGGAATAGTGTACAAATCGCGGGGAGGCGCGGCAATCGTCTCGTTGTTGCGCGGGCTTGGGGTTACACCAGCTCCTGCACGTCGAAGCCGTGGTTCGAGGCCTCGATTATCGCGCGGCTTGCCAAGACGACCGTACTCGGCGCGCCCGCGCAAGCTTTCAGCTCGCGGCCCGTGCGGTGCACGTCCTCGAGCGTGCATGCGACGACGTCGTGCCGCCGGCGCTCGAATTCTCCGTGCTTGCCGTATGCGTGGATCTTGCTTTCCATCAAGACCCGCTCAAGCGCCTTCACCGGCTGGTCGAACTTCCCGATGGAGCCGATGACGTACCCGTCGAACTCCTCTTCGGTCAGGTCGACGTCGCCGAGCCAGCCGGCGACGTCCTCGAAGCTGCGCGTCGTGGCGTCTATCTGCGGGTCGCGGTACGCATATCCCGTGGCGCATCCGTCGACGTTCACCGCGAAGCCGACCCCGTACGCCCCGCCTTTCACGCGCACCTCGTTCCACAGGAACTCGAGCGACGCGATGGTGCTTGCGACCCGCCAGCGGCCCGCGATGTAGTGCGGCTGCCGGGCGATCTCCCGCGCCCTTCCGCAATAGGCGGTGTTGCCGGGAATCACGAACGCCTCGTCGCCGTTCGAAAGCGGCTCGACCTCCGTGATGCGCGGGGAGCTTGCCGGGGCGGGGGAGCCCGCCGGTTGCGCCGGCTGTTCCGCCGGTTTCGCCAGGATGCGGGCGGCCCGTTTCTCGTAGGCCGGCGTGCATGCCTGCTCGGCCGCGATGAAGCGCTCGAGGGCCGCATCGCTTCCCGAGTACGACAAAAGGGCAGGTCGCGTGCCGAAAACGCGCGCGCACAGACGCTTCAGGCGCTCGAGCAGCTTGTCGGCTTCGGCGTCGTCTTTCACGCGTTCCGCCAGGTCCTTCAGGAAATGGTAGCCCCCGATGCCCTGGATCGCGTCGTCGAGCACCGCTGCCGGCGACAGATGCGCCCGCGCCCGCGTGACCGCAACCCGATGCGGTCTCGCCTCCGTCACCAGCGTCTTCGTGTAGAGGTAGGCCTGGGTGACGGTCTCGCGCAGCTTCTCGCGGTTGTCGAAGAGCGTCTCGTGCAGCACCTCGTCGACGAAATCGCTGGTGAACGCGATGTCGCTTTCGAGCGAGCAGGTGTACACCCACAGGTAGGCCCGAAGCGCGCCGTCTTGGTGGTGCGGGCCGACCGAGATGTTCGCGTGCAGGGAGCCCAGGCGGCCGGTTTGCAGCGTGAAGAGCTCCTTGGCGGTGTGGCGCGCCGTGTCGGTTTCCGAGATGAGCGAGG
>SUUF01000156.1 GCA_015062635.1 Coriobacteriaceae bacterium
GACCAGGCCGATATCGACGAGATTTGCGCCATCGACGCGCAGCTGGCCGCGCGGCAGGCAAGCGGGCAGGTCGTGATCGCGGTGGACGACGGCAACACGAAGAACAACAACCTGGTGGACACGTATGTGCACGATGGCCCGGGCGATTACCGCTACCTCACGCCCGACAAGCTGCGCGCGCTGGCGAATGCCGACAAGTCGTCGGACACGCCGCTGCCGATGGAGCCCATTCGCTACCTGCTGGTGAATGTCGACCAGGGCATCAAGGTCGTGTCGAGCGGCGTCGAGGAGGTCGGTGGCCGCGGCTCCGATGGCTATGGGCGCTACATCCTGTACGAGGTTACCGGAAACGACCCGCTGAAAATTTTGATTGACGAGGACTAACGTGTGTGCGGGCGCATAAGGTCGCAGCCGGCGTTGAAACGCGCACGATGAGTCGAAGGACGTTCCTTTGACTCATTCGTCGAAACGCGAATGGGGGCGCCCGAAGGGACGCTGGCGGCACAACGGGCCACGCAACCTTACCGCTTGTGGCGGGCGCTTCCGTACTTGGAACCTTGGCGGGCGTCCTTCTTCAAGCGCTTCAGCACCTCGTCTTCCGAATCGCCCTCGAAGCTCGCGCGCAGCTTCACCACCTGGTCGCGCAGGCGGGCGGCTTCCTCGAAGTTCATCGTGCGCGCGGCTTCGGCCATGTCGTCTTCCATGCTCGTGATGATGCGCATCACCTCGGATCTCGACAGGCTCGCAAGCTCCTTGTTCACCTGCTCGGCCGTCGTGTTCTGCTCGTCGTCGCGCACGTAATCCATGATGTCGTTGATGGCCTTGCGGATGGTCTTCGGCTCGATGCCGTGCTCCTCGTTGAAGCGCATCTGGATCTCGCGGCGGCGGCGCGTCTCGTCGATGGCGAGCTTCATGGAATCGGTGACCTTGTCGGCGTACATGATGACGCGGCCCGACACGTTGCGCGCCGCGCGGCCCATCGTCTGGATGAGCGAGCGGTAGTTGCGCAGGAAGCCTTCCTTGTCGGCGTCGAGGATGGCCACGAGCGAGACTTCGGGCAGGTCGAGGCCCTCGCGTAGCAAGTTGATTCCCACGAGCACGTCGAACTCGCCGGCGCGCAGGTCGTGCAGGATCTCGACGCGCTCGAGCGTGCCGATGTCGGAATGCATGTAGCGCGCCTTCACTCCGCGGTCGAGCAGGTGGTCGGTCAGGTCCTCGGCCATCTTCTTCGTGAGCGTCGTTATCAGCACGCGCTCGCCCGCCTCGCCGCACGCCTTCGCCTCGTCGATGATGTCGTCGATTTGCGACTTGCTCGGGCGCACCACGACCTCGGGGTCGAGCAGGCCCGTGGGACGGATGATCTGCTCCACCTGCTGCTGGCTCACGCGCTTCTCGTAGTCGCCGGGCGTCGCCGACACATAGATGAACTGCGGCACGCGCGCCTCGAATTCGTCGAAGCGCAGCGGGCGGTTATCCAGGCAGCTGGGCAGGCGGAACCCGTGCTCGGCGAGCGTGACCTTGCGCGAGCGGTCGCCCTCGTGCATGCCGCGGATCTGCGGCACCGTCACGTGGCTCTCGTCGATGATGCACAGGAAATCCTTCGGGAAGTAGTCGATGAGCGTGTAGGGCGGCTCGCCCGGCTCGCGTCCGTCCAGGTGGCGGCTGTAGTTCTCGATGCCCGAGCAGAAGCCCATCGTCTCCATGAGCTCGAGGTCGTAGCCGGTGCGCATCTCGAGGCGCTGCGCCTCGAGCAGCTTGCCTTCCTCGTTGAACTGCGCGAGACGCTCCTGCAGCTCGGCGCGGATGGTCTTCAGCGCACGGTCCATCTTCGGGCGCGCCGTCACGTAATGGCTGGCCGGCCATATCGGAATGGCCTCGTAGCGCTCGAGGGCCTCGCCCGTCACGTTGTCGATCTCGGTGATGGCCTCGACCTCGTCGCCCCAAAACTCGATGCGCAGGGGGTTGTCGGCGTACGGGGGGAACACGTCGAGCGCGTCGCCGCGCACGCGGAAGGTGCCGCGCGAGAGCTCGTAGTCGTTGCGGTCGTACTGGATATCGATGAGGTCGTAGATCATCTTGTCGCGGTCGTAGGGTTTCTCGCGGTCGACGAACACGGCCATGCCCGCGTAGTCCATCGGGCTGCCGATGCCGTAGATGCAGCTCACCGACGCGACCACCACGACGTCGCGGCGCGAGAGCAGCGCGGCCGTGGCGGCATGGCGCAGCTTCTCGACCTCCTCGTTGATGCTCGCGTCCTTCTCGATGAAGGTGTCGGTGGTGGGCACGTAGGCTTCGGGCTGGTAGTAGTCGTAGTACGACACGAAGTAGACCACCGCGTTGTTCGGGAAGAACTCGCGCAGCTCGCTGGCCAGCTGGGCCGCGAGCGTCTTGTTGGGCGCGAGCACGAGCGTGGGCTTTTGCACCTGCTCGATGACCTTCGCCATCGTGAAGGTCTTGCCCGAGCCCGTCACGCCCAGCAGGTTCTGGTAGCGCAGGCCCTCGTTCACGCCCCGCACCAGGGCCTCGATTGCCTCGGGCTGGTCACCCGACGGCTCGAACGGCGACACCACCTTCAACGGCGTGTCGGCCAGCCGCGCCTCGGCGAGCTTGCCTTCCATTTCCTGGCCCTCGATGTTACGCAGATGCGTGGACATTCAAACTCCTCATTCCGACGTTAAACGAAATCGACGCGTCATCCCGGGACGGGGCGCCTCTCCGTTGCCATGATTATTCCGAAGCGGCACGCGCCGCCCGCCCACGGCCCGCAGGGCGCGAACGCTAGGCGGCACCCGCCCACGGCCTACATGACACGAACGCTAGGCGGTGCCCGCCCACGGCCCGCGGGACGCGAACGCTAGGCGGCGCCCGAGACCAGCACTATCGCGACGAGGATGCCGGCCAGGGCGGCCACGATGGCAGCGCCCACGAGCAGCATGGGCAGCGAGACCTCGCGCGAGTTGTACGCCGCTTGCAGCGACGTCAGACCCGAGTCTTCCTGGGGCTTGAACTCATCATCGAACAGTTTCTTCTCGTCGGGCATTTCCGCCTCCTCGTCGCGCGGGCGCTACAGCACCACGGAATCCCAAATCTCCTCGACTTCCCAGCGCAGCGCCTCGACGGTCCCGTCGTTCACGAGCACATGGGTCGCCCAACCGCGGCGCTCATCGTCGGTCGCCTGGCGGGCCATGCGGTTGCGGATGTCCTCGGGCGAGAACTTGCCCGAGGCGCGCTCGATGCGCAGCTCGGTGGGTGCGACCACGGCCACCACGGCGTCGGCCATGTCGGTGAACACGCCGAAACGGCCCTGCGGGCCATCGTAGGGCGAGATCTCGATGATGGTGGCGAGCGCGCCGTCCTCCTCGAAGGCGACCAGGCGCTCCTTGGCCTCGGCGATAAGCCGCGGGTGCGTGATGTCGTTCAGCAGGGCGGTCTTCTCGGGCGAGACGAACGCGCATTTTGCGAGCTCAGGGCGCACCACCTCGCCGTCCGCCCCGATAATCTGGGCGCCGAACGCATCCACGAGGTCGGCCTTCACGTCATCGCGCAGCAGGATGTCGTGCCCCACCACATCCAGGTCGATGAACGCCGCGCCCAAGTCGCGAAACGCCGCGGACACGGTCGATTTCCCGCTTCCGATACCGCCGATAACCACGATGACCTTCATGCAAGCTCCTTATGCTCCATTCCGTCGGCAACCCAAGAACAGCTCCCGCCACAGGTGTGTCCCCGGTCGCCCGGGGACAGTCCCCGGTCGCCACAGGTATGTCCCCGGTCGCCCAGGGACATACTCCGGTCGCCACATGTATGTCCCCAGTCGCCCGATGGCTCGAGTTTCCTCGGAAGATTCTAAGGAATAGCCAACCGATGTGCAATTTTTCGCCTTGTCGCACGATATCGGAAAAGCGGCGCATCCATATCGTATAATGCCCGCCGGGATAGCTTCAGCACACGCATATCAGCAGCATCTTCGGGCAACCACGCAGGTGGGGCGGCGGCATGCGTTGCGCGCAGACAAAGGATAGCCCTATGATGGAATTGCTGAATACGATTGACGGACTCGTCTGG
>SUUF01000157.1 GCA_015062635.1 Coriobacteriaceae bacterium
GAGCGCACCTTGCACGTCTTTATCTCGAAGCCGGCGTCCTTGGCGAACTCGAACACGCGCGCGACGCGGTGGCGCTTTCCGTCCCGGATGACGACCAGGGTGTGTTTCACAAGACCAAAGTTTCGGATTTCACAAACCCTTTCTTTCGGGTTTCACGACTTAACCCGAGCCGCCTAGCAGACCAGGCGCCGCGACTCCTTCCTATTTCTCCGACTTGCCCATCATGAGGGCCTCGTCGAACCTCCTGCTGTTGCCGCCGAACTCAACGAGGCGGCCGTGGTGCACGATGCGGTCGACCACAGCTGTGGCCAGCTTGTCGTCGCCGAGCACGGTGCCCCAGCGGCTGAACTCGATGTTGGTGGTGACGATCATGCTCCTGGACTCGTACGTCGCCGCCATCACCTGGTAGAGCAGCCTGGCGCCCTCGACGTCGACCGGCAGGTAGCCGAACTCGTCGATTATGAGCAGGTCTGCCTTATGCACGTCCTTGAGCACCTGCTCGAGCTTGCCGTCGGCGGCAGCCGCCTTGAGCATGAGCACGAGCACCGCGGTCTCGAAGTAGCGCACGCGGTAGCCGGCCTGCGTGGCCAGCAGCCCGACGGCCGTCGCCAGATGGGTCTTGCCCCTGCCGCATCCGCCGTAGAAGACGAAGTCCTGGGCGAGCTCGAGGAAGCCGAGGCCGACCAGGTCGTCTTTGGTGTAGCCCTCCGGGAACGACACCTCCGAGAAGTCGTAGTCGTCCACCGACTTGACCGCCGGGAACCTCGCCTGGCGCAGGAGCCGCGCCTTCCTGTTCTCCTCGCGCACGCGCTGCTCGTCGGCGATGAGCTCGCACACGGCCACCAGCTGGCCGCGAGACGCCGACGACTTGAACGACGCCACCGTCTCCTTGCTGAAGTACATGGTCCTGGCCAGCGCCGCGAACTCGCGCTCGATCTCGCCGCGCGTCATCAGCTTGCCGTTCATCTCGTTTCCCCCTTCCCGCAGGCGAACGCCGCGTCGTAGCCGCCGAGGTCGGCGGCGCTCTCGTAGTCGATCGCGTTCTGGCCGTTGGCGACGAACATGGCGCCGAGCATCACGTCGGCGGCGGAGAGCCCCGAGCCCGATGCCGCCAGCGCGGCCATCGCGTCGACGGTGGCCGCCCAGCCGGCCTGCGCGCTGGCGTCGCGCATCGCGAGGAGCGCTGCCTTCAGGCCCTCCCTGGAAAGCGCGTCCATGTGCGCCCGCAAGCCGTCGGGCACGGCGGCCCTCACCTGGCTGTTGCGCCATCCGCCCGGCTTCCGGCACAGGAGCGCCAGCTGCGATATCGGGTCGGTTGCCTCCGTGGGCGCGTCCCCGTACGCTCGCTCGAACGAGGCGATCGCGGTACCGCGCGCGTCGAAGAACGCGACCTCGAACGCGCCGAGCTCTACGAGCACGCGCTCGCAGGCGTGTTCCGGGCCGAGCGGGTAGCGGTGGCGGCCCTCCAGGCACGCGCGGCCGTACTTGTCGGTCTTGCACGTGCCCGGCTTGAAGACCCTGAAGGGCTTGGCCGGCAGGTCGACCAGCGCGGCGCAGTCCTCGACGAACAGCTGCCGCTCGGGCTCGGATTTGAGATAGTGGTCCTTGGCCGCGCGGTCCATGCACTTCTCGAGCAGCCTCTTGTTGTACGACCGCACGTTGTCGATCGACGGCATCGGGACGAACAGGTTCCTGCGTATGGCGCCCACCGCGTTCTCGACGGCGCCCTTCTCGTGGCCGGCGTTGGCGTTGCAGAACGAGAACCCGAAGCCGTAGTGGGCGGCGAACGCCTGGAACGTGGCGGCGGTGCGGATCTGCTCGCCGACCCTCCGGCCGATGCCGGTGGCGTTGTCAAACACGAGCCTTTGCGGCACGCCGCCGACGAACTCGAACACGGCTTTGAGCCCCTCGCACACACATTCCGAGTTCTCGCCCCAGAACACCTGCGCAAGCGAAACGTTCGAGAAGGGGAACGTCACCACCAGGTAGTGCACCGTGCGAACGACGCCGAGGACGCGGAACTCGCACTCGCCGAAGTCGACCTGGGCCTCGCCCGGCGCCCACTCCAGCTCGAGGAACATGTCGGCCGCCGCCCTGAGCTCTGCCTTCCTCTGCTTTACGTAGACCTGCACGAGCGAGTAGCCGCCCTTGTACCCGTGCTCCTTCTTGAGCCGATCGTGGACGCGGGTCGCGGTGTGGCGCTGCTTGCGCCGGCGCTTCCCGTCCTCGATGAGCCAGGCGTCGATGATTGGCTTGTACGGGTCGAGCATGGAGCCCCGCTCCTTCCTGACCGGCAGATCCGGCGACATGTCGTCCATGTCGCGGTACTTGCGCACGGTCGGCTCGGACACCCCCTCGTCCCTGGCTATCTGCGCCACCGAATCGCCGTTGGCGCACCTCTGCCTGATTGATAGAATTGTTGACACGCCGATCATTTCCTTCCTGGCCTCCTTGAGTCGATTACCGAAGCAATGACCAAGGTAAGCCATCCGGGGAGTGGTCGGCACCTCTCTGCACGGTCGAAACTTCCGCCGTGAAACCCGAAACTTCTAGTTTGTGATTTCCTAAAGACTCAAGCTATCAAACACAACCAGGGCCGACATGTTGTCGGTGAGCCATTCTGCCGGCACGCCGCCGAGCCGCGCGATGGTCAGGTACATGCACCGTATCAGGTCGTCGGTTCCCCTCGTCCGCGAGTAGATGAAGACGTGGCGCCTCGACCAGCACAGCGTCGCCGCGAACACGTTGAACTCGAAGATCTCGCCGTTGCGGTCCGCCATCCTGATCGACTCCTTCCAGTCGAACTGCAGCTGGAGGCCCGGCGGCGTCTCGAACCTCGGGTGGGGTTCGGGCCCGCCGGGCGGTCCGATGACGATGCCGTTGCCGCGCATGAAGTGCGTGAACGCGTTGTATCCGGGCAAACCCTCGTTCGGGTAGCGGTGCAGCAGGAACTCGTGTATGCCCTTCTTGGTCACGCCCGGCAGCGCCGCCTTCTCCTCGATTGATAAAGTCAATATAAAAATCGTCGATCGCGCTACTGTTTCATCGTCACCGGTGCGATTGCGTTACCGTCATTCGCGCTACCGTTCTTTCGCCGTTTTCGATTACACCTCCTTCCCCCATAGCGTGAGCGCCGCGTAGCGCGCGCAATGCCCGGGGCACCACGGCTCGGCCGAATAAGCGTTAGCTGCCGCGTATGGGTCTGGCGCCTCTCCACGGCACGTCATCACGTTGCACTCCTCGCACCGCTCGAACACGCGGTAAGCCTCGGTGCCCTCGTCGGGCAGCGGGACGAACCCGAACTCTGTGTCCATCTGCTAATCCTTCCTCTTGTCCGCCGGCAGGTCCTTGAGCCTGTACGACCTGCCCGTGATCTTCACCAGCGTGCAGTGGTGGCACACCCTATCCGCGATGGCGCTCGCCGCGACGTCGTCCCCGAACACGTTGGCCCAGCCGCCGATGCCGACGTTGGTGGTGATGATCGTCGAGCGCTGCTCGTAGCGCGTCGACACCAGCTGGAACATGAGGTCGGCGCCCTGCTCGTCGATGTCGAGGTAGCCCAGCTCGTCGATTATCAGCAGCTTGGAATGCGCGTAGTACTTCAGCCTGTTCTTGAGTATGCCCCGCGACGAGGCGTCCTTGAGGTCCTCGACCAGCTTGGCGCAGTCGACGAATCGGACCTCCCGGCCGGCCCTGACGGCCTCGACGCCGATTCCTATCGCCAGATGCGTCTTGCCCACGCCCGGGCTGCCCACGAACAGGACGTTCTCTGCATCGTCCATGAACCGGAGCGTGGCGAGCTCCTCTATCTTGGCCCTGGGCACGCTCGGCTGGAACGACCAGTCGAAGTCCGCGAGCGTCTTGGTGTACGGGAAGCCCGACGACCGTATCCGCTGGCGCATTATCCTCTCGCGCCTCGCCGCGACCTCCGACTGCGTCATCTCGGCAATCGCCTGCGCGAAGTCGCGCTCGCCGTCGCCGACCATGCGCACGTAGTCGGGCATGGCCGCGCTCATCTCGTCGAGCTTCAGCTCGGACAGGTTCGCCTGGGCC
>SUUF01000158.1 GCA_015062635.1 Coriobacteriaceae bacterium
GAGCGCAACGACGATATCGCCGTTATTCGCGACGCTTTGCTCTTTCACCACCAGATAGTCGCCATCGTTGATGCCCGCCTCGATCATCGATTCGCCATGCACCGAAAGCAAGAACGATGCGGAATCGCCGACGATGTCGACGGGAAGCGTGATGGTGTCCTCGATGTTCTCTTCTGCGAGAATGGGCACGCCGGCGGCTACTTGGCCCACGAGCGGCAAGGTGATGAGGTTGTAATCATCGGGTTGCGCAACGGGCTGGGGGTCTTCCGATAGCCCCAATTCCTCGCGACCCTTCGCAGTAAGCGTGATGGAGCGCGACTTCTGCGCATCACGATGGATGAAACCACGCTCCTCGAGGCTGTTCAGGTGCACCTGGACGGTAGAGGGGGAGGAGAGCCCGATGGAAGCGCAGATCTCGCGTACTGCGGGGACGTAGCCCTTCTCGTCGATGGCCTTCGCAATCGCCTCGAGAACGACTCGCTGCTTCTTGGTAAGGTCTGCCATCTATAACCTCCGAACAAATGTACGATTACCTATTGACGGGGAACTTATGTTCGCATTATTATTAACACGAACAAAGGTTCTATGCAAGTGAGGAATTGAAATGAACGAGAATCGCCGCTTCGAAACCCGTGGAACCGCTGCTCTGGCTTGTCGAGTCGAAGGGGAGGGCCACGCAAACGTCATCGACTACGATATCGCCCGCCGCAGCTACGAGGCGCGCGTACGGCTTGCTGCCCGCCAAGAGCGCCGCAATCTCGAAGTTTCGCAGCATTCGCATCGTGCCGATTCCCGTTCTGAGCGCAATGCCTTGCGCATGCAAGATGTCGTCGAAAGCACGTATACGCCGCACATGGGCATGGCGGAATCCGTCGGCAACACGTTGCGAAATGCATGCCATGCCATTGCCGCGCACCCCTTCTTCGAGCAGTTCCGTCATGGGTCGCTTTCCGGCGAGGAACTGCATGGCATCACGTATCGCCAGGCCATTCACTCAGCTACTGCCTGCTTGGCCCTGTCGATGGTCATGATTTTCGTCGGTGCATGAGGAAACGGAAGGCCCCTGCGTGTCTATGACCTCGCAGGGGCCTTCGAATTAGGTGTGCCGGGAACGCTTCAGCGCATCATCGGCGCGCATTGTTGAGAATTGCCGCCTTCAGCTGCTCGTAACGGTGCGTGTGCTCGCACTTCATCTGGTTTTCGCGGTAGTCAAAGCCGGCCGTATCCCGCACGACCGCAATCGTCGGGGGCATTTGGACGCGCTTGAACACGGAGTTGTTCACCTGCCGCTCTATCCATTCGACATCCTCGATGAACGCTTTCGGGTCATCGAGGCCATAGAACGCGACCCATTTGCCCACGGGCGAACTCTCGAGCTTATCGGCACGATATGCGGCCAACAGCATTTCAATGGTGAAATCGGGGTCATCGACCAGATGCTCGACGATCCAGTCGTGGTAGAACCACTTCATCGGGTCTTTCTGGGCGTCCTTCAGCTCGGCGGAGGGCATCGTCTCCCACGTGTATCCGTCGTCGGTCTCGACGGGAAGCAGGTTCTCGGGAATGACTGTCTTGCCGAACCGCTTGTTCAGCAGGCGGGCGATATTGAACAGTCGCACCTTCGTGATGTCGCCGATCGGCGAGATGGCGCCAACGGCATCACCGTAGAGCGTCGCGTATCCGAACGTGGCCTCCACTTTGTTCCCGTTGTTCATGATGACACCGCCCTCGATGGCCGCGAAGGTCGAAAGCAGGTGCCCGCGCAGACGCGCCTGTATGTTCTCCTGCACGAGGCCGTCTGTCGCGCCATCCGGGTAGCCATACAGCGAAACCACGTTGTCGGTGGCCTGCACGAGCTGCTCGATCGAGCCGTTCACCAGGCGGATGCCGAGCGCCTGTGCAAGGTCGTAGGCATTCATCTTCGTCGTGTCGCTGTTGTAACGGGTGGCGAGGTTGTACCCGACGATGCGCTCGGGACCGCCGAACGCTTGGCACATCAGCGCGGCCGTCACGCTGCTGTCGAGTCCGCCGGAAAGCCCGATAACCCATTTCGGGTGGAAGGGGAAGACCTGCTCGTCGAAGCGCCGCAGGCCCCAGATGATGCCATCGAGAACCTTCTCGTCAACATCGTCGTAGAACGGCCGTGTGAACTCGCTGTAACTCGACATGTCGCCCGTCTGCAGGTCGAGTTCGAAAAGCAGGAAGTCCTCTTGGAAATCGTCGCGGCAAGCGAATGAACGGTACCCGTCGCCGTACACCGTCGATGCGCCGTCGAAGCACAGGATGGCCTTGTCGGTGTTCTGCATGCCCACGCAGTTGACGCGGACGATTGGCGGCAGGGGAGTGTCGTCGTAAAACTCGTCATCGAATTCGTCGTCCGCACGTTCGTCGAGTTCCTCATATTCAACGTCTTGGTCCATCGCGTGAAGGCTCCAGGGTGACGAACACAGGTCGAAAATGATGTCGCAATCGTCGGCCATGCACGCGAATTCTTTCATAACGCCCGAAATCGAATAACCGGCACCAGACAGGTCGCCGAGGCAAATGGCAATACGAACCTCGCGTCCGTCGCATTCGAACATGTAATACGGGCTTTCGTGGCACTGGCAATCGTCGTCGCAGTCGCATTCGTCCCCGCCATGGCAATCGTCCCCGCAGTCGCAATCGTCGTCGCAGTCGCATGACTTCTCAAATGGAACCCAAGCGCCATTACGACAGAACCGGGCCTCGCTGAAATACGACTCGATCTCGCCCGCGGGAAGGTCGGGCACGTTGCAATAGATATCGGACGCATTCCCGAAAATGATGCCGATGCCGTCGGAAAGCGCGAGCACCTCGTCGTCGAAGTAGGCGATATCGCCGATGAACGCCGCATCGTGCCAGCGATTTCCCAAATAGCGACCGCTCAGGCAGAATTCGGGGAACACGACGAGGTCTGCTTGCTGCTGTTTTGCCAGGTCGACGAAGCGTTTCATCGTCTCGAGGTTCTTGCGCGGCTGTCCTGCCACCACTTCCATCTGCGCGATGGCAACCCTCAGCTTGGTTCCGCTCATGATGTCGGCCTTCCTTCCATATATTTAGTTTCGGCAAATATTCTTTGCTAATCCTACTACTACATCTAGTGGTTACATGCTAAGATGCCCAACAAGGGTCAAAAGTAACCTAATTGAAGCAAGATCCTAAAGGAGTGCAAGCATGCGTTGCCCGAATTGCAGCTATCTCGATTCCAAAGTCGTCGACAGCCGTCCCTCCGATGACGGCATGACCATCCGCCGCCGCCGCGAATGCCTTTCGTGCGGCCGCCGTTTCACCACGTACGAGCGTTTGGGTGAGTCTCCGCTCACCGTCACGAAGAGCGATGGCTCTTCCGAGGTGTACAACCGCCACAAGCTGTTCCGCGGCATGCTGACGGCCTGCGCGAAGCGCCCGATTACCTCCGACCAGATCAACGCGCTCATCGACGATATCGAATCGGAGCTGCGCGCGAGCAACACGAACCAGATAGCCTCGAAGCGGCTCGGCGACATGGCGCTGGAGCGTCTCGCCGGCTTGGATGACGTGGCATACATCCGTTTCGCGAGCGTCTACAAGGACTTCAAGAGCATCGAGGAATTCAAACAGGCCTTGGAGGATTACCGCTAATGCCAGAAACCGAACACCTGTACGTACCGCTGAAAAAGCTCGATGATGCGGCGGTAGTGCCGGCCAATGCGTACCGCGGCGATGCCGGCGTCGATTTGCATGCGCTTGAGGGCTGCACGCTCGAGCCGTTCGAGCGCAGGCTCATCCATACCGGTTTGGCGATTGCGATACCCGAAGGCTATGCGGGGTTCGTGATGCCGCGTTCCGGTTCCGCGCTGAAGAAAGGCCTGTCGCTGGTTAACACGCCGGGGCTCATCGACAGCAATTACCGTGGCGAGCTCGGCGTGATCGCCGTGAACCTCGACGCCCATGAGCCGATCGTCATCGAACCGGGCGATCGCGTCGCGCAGCTGGTGTTGATGAAGGTCGAGAATGTCGCGTTCCAGGT
>SUUF01000159.1 GCA_015062635.1 Coriobacteriaceae bacterium
GTCGTGAGCCGCATGGCCGAAACCCTCGGCTGCCGCGTCGTGTTCGCCGCCGATGACGGCGCGCGCCTCGAAGCCGATGCGACCTTCATGACCGTGGAGGGCCCAGCGTCGGCGCTGCACGAGCTGTGGAAGGTGGGGCTCAACACGTTCGACCACACGTCGGCCGTGGCCACGAAAACACGCGCGATGGTCGATGCCGCGCACGCGGTGAACCCGCACTGCGAGATCCTGACCACCCGCAAGAGCATGCCCGGCGTGAAGGACCTGCTCACCGAGGCCGTCATGATCGGCGGAGCCTTCCCCCACCGGCTCGGGCTCTCCGAGACCGTGCTCGTGTTCGGGCAGCACCTCGCGTTCATCGGCGGCCTCGACGGATTCCTCGAACAGCTGCCCGAGATACGCTCGCGCTGCTGCGAGAAGAAGCTCTTCGTCGAAGCGACGCCCGACGAGGCGGAGCGCATCGCACGCGCCGGCGTCGACGGCATCCAGCTGGACAAGGCCAGCCCGGAAATGCTCGCGCGCCTGGTGCCCGCGCTGCGGGCCATCGACCCGCATCTGACGATTATCGCCGCCGGGGGCGTGAACGGGGAAAACGCCGCCGATTATGCCGCGACCGGGGTCGATGGCCTGGCCACCACCGCCCCCTTCACCGCCAAGCCCATCGACATGAGCGTGCACATGCAGCCGTGGTAGCCCCCTGAACGCGTTTCCGGCTCGCTTTCGTTCGGGCTTGCAGAGAATTTTTGTAAATAATGCCATAATTCCTGATTTTTCTGAAGTTTTTCGGTGCGATACCGCCACCGTGCGGAGACCGCACCGCTATAAGCCCAGGTCATATGGGGTGGTTAGGGGCGCCATAATCCGACTTACTTGTCGTCGCACCGGAAATCTTCAGAAAAATCAGGAATTATGGAGTAATCGCTAAAGCTCTCTACAACGGCGGACGAAAAATGCCCCCAACTGCCCATTTTTGGTCACAATCCACAACATATGATATGCAAGCAAGATAACGCGAATGATGAACCGCGTTTATATCGCATCACGCCTATATGTTGTGTTTACCCCCCTTAAAATCTCGTTCGAACTGCATATGACACGAAATTGGCATGTCCGCACCAGCAAACCCGGGCTGGGAACCCGGCCCGCCACCCTCGCCAAGGAAAACACCACACCCCAGACGAATGCGGGGAATCCGCAAGCGACGCCAACGCCCAAGACGGAAGCGGGGCCCCGCAGGTGACGCCACGTTCAAGACGAATGCGGGCAACAACGAGAAACCCACCCCGCATCCTATGGGATAATGGCAATGGAGCAAGGATGGAGGAGACCATGGAGAACCCGTTTGATTCCGTTGCCAAGCTGGGATTCGGATGCATGCGCTTGCCGCTGCTCGATCCCGATGACGTGAAGAGCATCGACATCCCGCAGTTCGAGCAGATGGTCGATGCGTTCCTCGAGGCGGGCGGCACCTATTTCGACACCGCTTTCGTCTACCACGAGGGCGAATCGGAAGTGGCGCTGCGCAAGGCGTTGGTCGAGCGGCACCCGCGCGAGAGCTTCACGCTGGCCACGAAATGCCTGGCCTGGGCGCTCCCCGACGAGACCACGGCGAAGGCGTGCCTCGACATCTCGCTCGAGCGGCTGGGTACCGATTACATCGACTTCTACCTCCTGCACAACGTGGGCGACCCGCGCACCGCGGTGTTCGACGAATACGGCATGTGGGATTACATCCTGGAGCAGAAGGCCGCAGGCAAGATCCACCACATCGGCTTCTCGATGCACGACGGCGCCGATTGCCTCGACAAGCTGCTCACCGCCCACCCCGAGATGGAGTTCGTGCAGCTGCAGGTGAACTACCTGGACTGGGACGACCCGGTGAACGAGAGCCGGCGTTGCGTCGAGGTGGCCCGCAAGCACGGCAAGCCCGTCGTCGTGATGGAGCCCGCCCGCGGCGGCAACCTCGTGCGCCTGCCCGAGCGGGCGGCGGCGCCGTTGCGCGCCTGCAGCCCCGACGCAAGCCTCGCGAGCTGGGCATACCGCTTCTGTTACCACATACCCGGCGTGATGTGCGTGCTCTCGGGCATGTCGGACCTCGATCAGATGCGCCAAAACCTGGCCGACTGGAAGGCCGACGCGCCCTTCACGCCCGAAGAGGAAGAGGCGCTGCGGGCGGCCGTTGCAGCGCTGCGCAGCGTTCCCACCATACCCTGCACGAATTGCCGGTACTGCGTGAAGGAATGCCCGCAGGGCGTGCTGATTCCCGAATGCCTACAGCTTCTGAACATGGACGCGATGATGGACGACCATGCGTTCGTGAAGCACAATTACACCTGGCGCACGCGCGCCGGCCACGCGAGCGAGTGCATCCAGTGCGGCTCGTGCGAGGACATGTGCCCGCAGCATATCGATATCATCGACCAGCTGCAGCGCTGCGTCGAGGCGTTCGAATAGCGGGCGGGCAACCGAACGGGAACACACGAGAAAGCAGGTGCGACGATGACGGCATACGATCTCGACAGATTCAAGCAAGCGCAAGCAAGCTGTTACCCGACCGTGCTCGCGGAATTGGCGGGCGGGCAAAAGCGCACGCATTGGATGTGGTACATCTTCCCGCAAATCGACGGGCTCGGGCGCAGCGCGAAGGCGAAGCTCTACGCCATCGCGAACATCGAGGAGGCGCAGGCCTACCTCGCCGACCCGCTGCTCGGCGGGCGCCTGCTCGAATGCGCCCAAACGCTGCTGGGCCAGACCGCGCGCGATGCCGAGAGCATCTTCGGGTACATCGACTCGATGAAGCTGCGCTCGTCGATGACGCTGTTCGAGGCGGCGGGCGCGGGCGACGCGCGCTGGGCGCCCTTCGGCCAGGTGCTCGACGCGTTCTACCGGGGCAAACGCGACGAGGCGACCCTCGATAAGCTCGCGCAGCAGCACGCCGCGGAACGGCGCTTCACCTCCTAGCGTCCCGCGCGAAAGCGCCTAAGCCCCCACCACCGAGCGTTCGCACGCGAAGAGGGCCGTGGCAACGCGTTCGCGGCGCGCCGGGTCATCGGAAGCGCCAAGCCACTCGCGTTGCACGACGTTCACGATGCCGCCGGCTAGGAACCCAGCTTGCACCGATGTGCGCACGTCATCGCATTCGCCGGCGGCTTTCAGCCGCCGGTTGATGTTCTGCGCGATCGTCAGCGACACCGATTGCACGACCAGCCCCGCCTGGCTGCCCTGCAGAAACGAGCGGACCAGGGCATCGTTCCCATCGAGGAACGAAAGCAGCTCCGCATTCATACGCGGCAGGTATTCCTCGAGAGGCTCATCGGGGCGCAGCGCCGCATGACGCTCGAAATCACGCCGGATCTCGTCGAGAAAGAACCTTAGGAACGCCTCCTTGTCATCGAAATGCTTGTAGAACGTCGAGCGCCGCACCATGGCCTCGTTGCAGAGATGGAGTATTTCGGGTATGGGTTCGCGCCGTTTTTCATGACGCTGTGCCTGTGGCTCGGAACGCTGCTCATCTTCTTCGTCTTCGAGCCCTTCCCCTCGTACCGGCACATCGGCGTCAGCCGGTTCGCGGCGGTGTTCGGCCGCTGGCCGGTGTACCTGCTCATGCTCGCGCTCGAGCTTGCGGCGGTATGCGGCGGCTCGATAGCGCTCGGCGTACCGCACGCCGACCTCGCCGCCTACATCGCGAACTTCTGCGTTCTCGGTTTCAGCTTCATGTGCATCATGCAGCTGCTGAACCTCTTCGACATCCCGGGCAAAGCCGTGGCCATCCTCATCCTCATCTTCCAGATCTGCTGCGGCTCGGGCACCTTCCCCGTCATTCTTGGTGCTGATTACGCCCAAGTCATCACCGGATTCCTGCCCTTCACCTACGGCATCGACGCCTTCCGCGAGATCCTCAGCGGCGGCAATCTGGCCGTCGCCTACGCCGACATGGGCCGGGTGCTGTTGTTCGCTGCCGGCGCCGTCGCCCTCACGCTGCTCGTCTACCCGC
>SUUF01000037.1 GCA_015062635.1 Coriobacteriaceae bacterium
TACGAAGCGCTTCGTGTACGAGCATTTGAACTCCGGCTGGCTGAGCGAGGGCAACCCGGCATGGGATGCCGTCATCGCCGCCGACCTGAATATCAAGGAAACGGAGGACGCCAAGGAAGGCGCGAATGCATTTGCCCAAAAGCGAACGCCTAACTGGAAGAACCGTTAGACGCGAAAACGGGCCGAGGGGCGTTCCTCGGCCCGTTTATTGCATTATGGCAAGATGAAGCTGAGCGGGCCGGCCTGAAGGGCCACAAGGCAGCTGAGACCGGCGAGCAGGCCGATGCTCCAGGGCAAGGTCGACTTCATGATATCGGCCTCGCGCACTTGCGTGGCCACGGCGGCGATGGCAAGCGATTGCGGGCTCACCATCTTGGCGATGACGCCGCCCATCGTGTTGGCGGCCAAGAACAGGTCGGGTGTGATGCCGCTGAAGGTTGGGTTCGCCTGTGCAGCCGAATACTGCAAGCTGGCGAACAGGGCATTCGAGGACGTGTCGGAGCCGGTGACCGCCGTGCCGACCCAGCCGAGGACCGGGCTGATGAATGCGAAGGCCGGCCCAGACCCGGCGAGGAACTGCCCGATGCTCATCGTCTGGCCCGAGAAGTTCATCACGTAGGCCAATGCGAGCACGAGCACGATGGTGAGGGCCGAAAACCGCATGCGGTAGACGGTCGCCCCGATTTCGCGAATAGCGGCGCCGAGCGTGATGGAATAGCGGCCGTTCTCGGTGAAGAGCATGAGCACCAGTGTCGTGATGATGCCGGCGACAAGGATGGACGTGCCGGGCGTCGAAAGCAGGCCGAGCGTGAACGTAGTGCCCGGGTCGGCACCGGCGGCGTTGAGCACCGCCCCGCCCGAAATGAGGGGCCAGGGAATCTTGATGTCGACGCTCGAGAGCAGGCCGGGGATGCCGAGCTTTCCGATTGAGAAAACGATGACGATGATGAGGTAGGGCACGAGCGCCATGACGGTGCGCTGAGCCGTGAGCTGCGATTCCGCGCGCGCAACCTGCTCTGGCAAGCCCAGGCGCACGCGGGCGGCCGCGACGTTTTTCGGTTTCCAGACGCGCATGAACACGACGATGGCGCCGAGCGAGAACAGCGAGGCCACGACATCGGTGAGCTCGTAGGCGAAATGGTTGGAGCACCACCATTGCGCAAGGGCGAACGAGGCACTTACGACGAGTGTGGGTGCCCAGCAATCGCGCAGGCCACGGGCGCCATCGAGGATGATGATGAGCAGGATGGGCACGACGAAGGCGAGCACAGGTGCCTGGTGGCCGGCGATGGCGGCCACATGTTGGGCGGTTTGCACGGCGACGGAGGCGTCGCCTCCCGAAACCATCGCGCCGGCGGTGGTGATGGGGGTGCCGACCGGGCCGAACGCAACGGGCGCGGTGTTCGCGAGCAGTACGACAAGTGCCGCTTTGCGCGGTTTCACGCCGAGCGCGAGGATCATCGTCGCGGTGATGGCGACCGGTGCGCCGAAGCCCGCGAGCGCTTCAAGCAACGCGCCGAAGCAGAAGGCGATCATCATGGCCTGAATGCGAACATCGCCCGCGCCGACCACGTCGAAGAAGGCGCGCAGGTCATCCGCGCGGCCCGAGACAACCGTCACCTGGTAAAACCATACCGCCATGAGGATGATGAACACGATGGGTATGGCGCCGAAGGCGGCTCCTTGCGTTGCCGAGGCGACGGCCAGGTGAAGCGGCATCTGGAAGCCCACGCAGGCGACGATCACCGCGACGCAGAGCGCCACGATTGCCGACACGTGGGCGCGTGCCTTCACGCCGAGCAGCATGACGAAGAACGTGAGGAGCGGCACGCAAGCCACCAGGGCGGAAAGCCCCAAGCTTCCCGCTATCGGATCAAGTGTTGCTTGAAACATGGGCGAACGTTACAGGCGACGGGTTTTCGCGATGGCGGCGCGGATGGCTTCCATGACGGCGGCACGCATGCCGCGCGATTCAAGAACCTGCACGCCCTCGATGGTCGTGCCGCCAGGCGAGCACACCATATCCTTCAGCTCGCCGGGGTGCCTGCCGGTTTCGACGGCGAGCTTGCCGCTGCCGGCGACTGCCTGAGCGGCAACCTTGTAGGCCTGCGCGCGGGGCATGCCCTCGGCGACGGCGGCGTCTGCGAGCGCCTCGATGAACATCGCGACATAGGCGGGGGTCGAGCCGGCCACGGCGCCGATGACGTCGATCATGGGCTCGGTGAGGAGCTCGACGATGCCGATGCTGCGGAACATCGAGGTTACGGCATGGAGCTCTTCGTCCGACACGCGTTCGTTGGCGCAGATGCCCGTGACGCCCTCGCCCACGAGGGCCGGCGTGCTCGGCATCGCGCGCACGAGCTTCATCTCCATGCCGAAGGCCTGGTCGATCCACTCGAGCGTCTTGCCGGCGGCGATGGACACGACGACGGTGTCGGACGAAATGACATCGACGATATCGTCGATGGCGGTTTCCATCATGTAGGGCTTCACAGCCAGCACCACCATGTCGGCCCATGCGGCGACTTCGGCATTGCTTGCAAAGGTCGCGATGCCGAATTCCTCGGCCACCTTCACGCGGGTGCTCTCGCTCGGTGCGCTTGCGTGTACCTCGGCCGTGGTCACCACCTGGTTCGCCAGGATGCCGCCGATAATCGCACGCGCCATGTTACCGGCGCCTATGAAGCCAATGTTCATCGAATTCCTTCCATCGTATTACACCGATGCACGGGCATCTTGGCTGGGATGCCGGTGCTGCCGCGAATGCGGATGCGCACCAGTATAACCGTGTTTATGCAGGTGATGTGAAGGAATTGGGCCAAAGGAGGGGCATCTCCTTTGGCCTGTGTGCGTGCGGTCTAGACCGTGCCGAAAATGCGGTCGCCGGCGTCGCCGAGACCGGGAAGGATGTAGGCGGCATCGTTGAGGCGATCGTCGATGGCGCAGGTGATGATGCGCACGTTCTCGTCGGCGGCTAGAACGGCCTCGATGCCCTCGGGGGCGGCGACCATCACCATCAGGGTGAGGTAGGTAACGCCCTGCTTGCGCAGGTACTCGATGGATGCGATGGCGGAACCGCCGGTCGCGAGCATCGGGTCGACCACGATGACGGGACGCTGAGCCAGGTCAGACGGCATCTTTGCGTAATACGCGCGGGGAAGATGCGTGACCTCGTCGCGTTCCATGCCCAAATGGCCCACCGAAGCGTACGGCATCAGGTCGAGCATGCCCTCGAGCAAGCCGAGTCCGGCACGCAGGATGGGGACGATGACGGGTTTGATGGCGAGCTTCTGGCAGTGGGCCGTGGCCAGCGGCGTTTCCACATCGACTTGCTTCAGCGGAAGGTACCGGGCTGCTTCATACCCTTCGAGCATGGCGAGTTCGCGGACGAGCATGCGGAACATCGGACTGGCGGTATCCTTATCGCGAAGCCGCGCAAGCTTGTCTTGCACCAGCGGATGGTCGACGATGGTGACGCGTTCGTATTCCTTGGCCATGATATCGCTCCTTTGGTTTTCCGCGAATTCAAGCTATTTGCCCTGCTCCATTATGAGCGAAATGGGCCATCCTGATACCGTTGTTTTTCGCTTCTTCCCATAATCTTGGGTTGGCGACGGGCACGTGCGCGCCTGCCGCTTCCGGCTTTACGATGGTGGAGCGATTGTGAAACAGTTCCCCGTGCTTCGTGAAACTGTTTACCCAGGTGCCTGCCTGCAATACAATCCCAAGCCGAGCAAACGACCGGCGGCGTCCTTCGATGCCGCTTTTTCATGTGGTGAATTGGAATTAGGTGATGCATATGGCTATGGACCTCGGCATAAACAAGCAGCAGAGGACGATTATCGCGATCTTGCTGTTCGGAACCTTCATGGTGGTGCTGAACCAGACGCTGCTCTCGCCGGCTTTCCCGGCGATGATGGTCGAGTTCGGCATCGACGCGCCGACCGTCCAGTGGCTTACCAGCGGCTATTCCCTGGTCGAGGCCGTCGTCGTTCCGCTTTCCGCGTTCTTCGTCGGACGGTTCTCGACGCGCAAGCTGTTCATCGCCGGGTTCAGCTGCTTCACGGCCGGCACGCTTCTGGCTGCATGGGCGCCGGCGTTCCCCGTGCTGCTGGCGGGCCGCGTGCTGCAGGCGTTCGCGACGGGCGTGGTCATGCCCATGACGTTCACGCTCATATTGCTCATCTTCCCGCGCGAGAGCCGGGGTGCCGGCATGGGCCTGGTTTCGCTCATCATCGGGTTCGCGCCCACCATCGGCCCCACCCTTTCAGGTGTGCTCATCGACACGGTCGGCTGGCACATGATGTTCGTCATCATCGCCTGCATCGGCGCGGCGGTGCTGCTCGTCGGAATATTCAAGCTCACCAATTACGGGAATTTCGAGCCGGCGAGCTTCGACGTGCCATCGGTGGCGCTGTCTTCGGTTGGCCTGCTCTGCATCCTGTACGGTTTCTCGACGTTCAGCACGAGCGATAATATCGCGCTGACGATCGGCCTCATCGCGGTCGGCGCGGTGCTCGTGTATTTCTTCGTGCGCCGTCAGCTGGCGCTGGAAACCCCATTGCTGCGGGTGGACGTGCTGAAATCACGCCGGTATGCGGTCGCCATCTTCACCGTCGGCTTCATGCAGGGCGGCCTCATCGGCTGCTCGGTCATCATGCCCATCTTCGTGCAGCAGGTGCTCGGGTATAGCGCGACGGTTTCGGGCCTCGTCATTCTGCCGGGCGCCTTGCTCGGAGCGTTCATGTCGTTGTTTGCCGGCCGGTTGTTCGACCGCTTCGGCATGCGTCGCATCGCCGTTCCGGGCATCGTCACGATGTTCGCCGGCACGCTCGGCATGGCGCTCATGGGACCGACGGTCGATGTGCTGCTCGTCATGTTCTTCAACCTCGTCATGTCGCTCGGCATGCAGGCGGTGGTTACGCCTCTGAACACTTGGGGCGTCAATTCGCTTTCCAACCGGGTCATCCAGCATGCGAATGCGCTCAACAGCACCGTCGGCCAGGTGTTCATCTCGTTCGGTACGGCGGCGGTGGTCTCGATGACGGCCCTCTCGCCCCTGTTCGCCCCCAATGCGAGCCCGGCAGAGCAGCTGTACCTCGGTGAGCACATCGGCTTCGTGTGCATTTGCGCGATGATCTTCCTGGTCATGCTCAGCGTCATTTTCCTGGCCCGCGACCGCGCCACCGATATCGTCGCCACCCAGGATGCCCGCCGCGAGCAAGAGATGCAGGCTCGTGCCGCCGGTGAAGCCGCCACGGTGCGCACGCGTCACATCATGGATGCGAATCCGCAGGCCATTCCCCAGACGGCGACGATTCGAGAGGCCATCGCCCTGTTCGCGCAAAGCGAGACGAGCGGCATTCCCGTGGTGGACGATGCGAACCGGGTGGTGGGCTTTGTCTCGGATGGCGACGTGATGAAATACATTGGCCGCAACGACTCTTCGTTCGTCACGCCGATGTCAACGCTTTACCGGTTGCCCGATGACGACGACATCATCGGGCGCCTCGACACGCTGCTGAACCTGAACGTGATGCAGATCGCCACCGAGGGCAAGGTCATCACCGTGGATGCCGACACGCCCATCGACGAGGCGTGCCATATGCTGGCGAGCAAGCAGATAAAGAAGCTCCCCGTGGTAGAGGGAGACAAGCTGGTCGGCACGCTCTCGCGCCGAAACGTCATTCACGCGATTTCCGAGAACGCGCCCGATTTGGGTTAGCGCGCAGAATGCGGTAAACGCTCCGGGCGATTTGCCGCATTTTCGTGGCACGCGATTTCTGGCATCATGGACGCAACGGATTCTTTGCGCGAAGGAGGCGGCCATGGTGGACCGGAAAGCGTTTTTCAGCTTGAGTTATGGCGTGTACGTTATCTCGGCATGCGACGGGCGGAAGAAGGCGGGCTGCATCGTCAATACGTTCAACCAGGTGACGTCGATGCCGGCCCAGGTGAGCGTTGCGGTGAACAAAGAGAACCACACGACGGGCGTGATGCTGGCTTCCGGGCGCTTCGAGGCGACGGTGCTCGCCGAGAGTGCCCCGATGGAGCTTATCGGGCGTTTCGGATTCCAGTCGAGCGCCGACATCGACAAGTTCGCCGAGACCGCGCATGCGCTCGATGCGGCGGGTACCCCGTATGTCACCGAGCATGCAGTCGCCCATTTCGGGGCGCGCATCGTCCAAACCTTGGACGTGGGCACGCATATCCTCTTCGTGGGCGAAGTGGATGAAGCCGCGGTGCTGTCGGACGAACCGCCGATGACCTATGCGTATTACCACGAGGTGAAGGGCGGTAAGACGCCGCCGAAGGCTTCAGGCTACGTGCCCGACGAACCGGCCTCTGCGCCTGCCGCCGAAGCGGCTCCCGCGAAGAAGGTGGGCTGGAAGTGCAAGATTTGCGGTTACGTGGTCGAGATGGATGAACTCCCCGAAGACTTCACCTGCCCTATCTGCGGCATGGGCCGCGAGATGTTCGAGCGCGTCGAGCTGTAAGCCCATAGGGCATCCCGGGCGCGGTGAGCGCGTGCCCGCTGGTCTCTCGGGTTCACCCATGCAGATATGCGTTGGGTGTGGAGCGTTCCCGGCTGGCCCGCGATTCATACCCCACCGGGGTTGCCGACCTATGGAACTCTTGCCGCAACTTGCCAGCTCCTCGGTGTTGCCTCGCCCGTTCCGGTACGATGGCGCGCAACGTGCCATCGACAGAAGGGACCGTGGGTGCACGCAAAGACCATCGTGAATCGGGCCGGCATCCTCATCGTGCTGGCCTTGGCCGCATGCCTGGCGCTCGCGGCGCCGGGAACGGCATCGGCCATGCAATCGCGCTCGAGCAGCTTCAATACCGATTTCGCCATTACGGGCAACGGTGCTCAGGATATGCTCGCCGTTGCGAAGGCGCAGGAAGGTCGCTCGCAATCGAGCTTGGGCTATACCGAGGGCTGGTGTGCCGATTTCGTCTGCGATTGCGCGAAGGTGCTCGGCCAAAGCGCGGCCATACCGTTCAATGGAATGGTTTCGAGCCTGCATGACGCCGTCATAAAGGCGGGCGGCATCGAGGTGAGCTCGCCCCAGCCGGGCGACCTCGTGTTCTTCAACGGAAACGACCACGTGGGCATCATGGTCGATGCGAAGAATTGCATCAGCGGCAACATGGGGTCGAATCCGAGTGCGGTGAAGACCTGCAAGGTTGCCTGGGTCATCTCGGGTGCGAGCGTCGTGTATGTGCGGCCGGCGTACGGGGCAAGCAGGTACGCAATCGCGTTCAACGCGAATGGCGGCACCGGCAAGATGGCCACGCAGACGATGAAGCGCGACAAGGCTAAGTCGCTCAAGGCGAACGCCTTCACGCGCGCGGGCTACGTCTTCGCCGGGTGGAACACGAAGAAGGACGGCTCGGGGAAGGCGTACGCGAACGGCCAGAAGGTGAAGAACCTCGCCAAGGCCGGTAAGACCGTGAAGCTCTACGCCCAATGGCAGAAGGCTCCCTACAAGGTCGCATTCAAGGCAAACGGTGGCTCGGGAGCGATGGGATCGCAGAAGTTCAAGCGAGGCCAGTCAAAGTCGCTCAAGGCGAACGCCTTCACGCGCGCGGGCTACGTCTTCGCCGGGTGGAACACGAAGAAGGACGGCTCGGGGAAGGCGTACGCGAACGGCCAGAAGGTGAAGAACCTCGCCAAGGCCGGTAAGACCGTGAAACTCTATGCCCAGTGGAAGAAGGCGCGCTAACGGCTGCCGAAGGCGATCGGTGAATACCGCAATGAAGACGCCCCGTGTCGGAATCGTCCGGCACGGGACGTCGCGATATCGGAAATGAACGGGCCCGAAGGCCGTGCAACCGTTATTCGGTGAGTTCGCCTGGAGCGATGGGCGTCGGGTTGTCGTCATCGTCGAGGGCGTCGGTGTTACCCTTGACCGTGGCGTTTTGGGCGATGTTGCGCACATCGTAGTTGTAGGCATCGATGTCGAGCATCCAGCCATTGGCCGAAAGGGCGTCATCGACGATGGCGCGCTTCCCATCCACCTTGTTCGTTACGAACACGAGGCCGTGGTCGCCCCAATTCCCGCTTTCGAGTTCGACGATGCACGGCTGCGCTTCGGCATCGGAATACCCGAAGTACTGCAGCACGAATTGCGTGACGGCGGCGAAGTTATAGCAGTTGCCCGAGTTATTCGCCTCGAAATACTGCTTGGCATATTCCACATCCCAATCGGGTCCCCAGGGGCTCTGGTTGTTCTCGCGCTCGACGTAATCGGTTTGCGAGACGTAGATATTCGTGTCATACGCGTTCTTGTCAAAAGTGGCGCCTTCGGTGGAATGCTCGTCGCACACCTTCTTGATGTAGCTGTCGAGGGTCGCGTCTCCCGTGCTGAAGCGGCCGTTATCGGTCCAGGGACTCTCGACGCCTTCCTGGGATGCGGTGGTGCTTTCGGAGGCCGATGCCGATTCGGAAGACGAGGAGGAGGCATCGGCGCTCTCGGCTGCGGTGGTTTCGGAACTGCTCTGGGCTTCCTGCGGGGCGATGGCCCCGCCGATGCAGGACACGACGTTCACCAGCAGGAATACCACGAGCAAAAGGGCGACGAGCAGAATGCCGCGCTGGAACCAGGGGTTGTCGACAATCGATGCACCACCGCGGTTGCCGCGGTTAGGCGTGCGTGGCGCGGATGAGCGCGTAGCGCGCGAGCGTGCGGTGCGGGGGGCGTAATCGTCGCTCGGCCGATAGTCATCGTAGTCGTAGCGGTCATCGTAGAGCGGCGCGCGGTTTGCCTCGGGTTGGCGCGTTGGGCGCTGCCGGGAAGCGGTGGAGGTATGGTCATACGAGCGCGGGGCGTAGTCCCGTTCGTATGACGGGCGAGCTTGGCGTTGGTAGCCGTCGTCGCGATATGCCGGCCGGCTCGAAGGCCGGGTGGCACGCTGGTCGGTGCCGTAATGCGTGCCGGTCGACCGAGTGCGGTTCGTCTGGTACGAAGACCGTCCGGCAGAGCCGGCTGGACGGTATGAGACATCGCCTTGCCGGCGCTCTTTGGCTTCGTAGGCGCCGCGCGCTTCTTGCCGGCTGGCGCCGCTGCCAGATGCGCTGCGGCGGGCGGGGCGGTAATCGTCGGGGTAATCGCGGTAGTCTCTGGTATCCATGGCCATCCTAGAATTGGTTGTAGATGAAATCTGCCGAGGCGCCGAAGCCCGAGAAGGCGACGAACAGGAACAACCCGATGATTGCCGCGGCAGACAGCGCTCCGATGCCGGTGCAGGCCAAGGCGTTATGCCCGTCCATCCACAGCTGGAGCTTCTTGCTCATCGTCGGCTTCTTGCGTCCGAGCGCCATCAGGCACCGCCTTTCGCGAACTGGTAGATGCTCTGTTCCACGTCGACCCATCCGGTCCAGCCGAAATGGACGATGTCGTACAGGAAGTATTTCTCGTACTCGCGATCCGAGAAGTCGGCGAGCGTCACCCCGGAATGCGACGCCACGATCGAGCGCACGCGGTCGTAGCACGCGGTGCGGACGTCCTTTCCGATGCCGATGTAGTCGTAATACGGCCCCATTTCGGGCGAGAGCACGACGAGCGTCTCGATGCCGCAGGCATCGGCAATGTCGAGGAAGCACGAGAGGTCATCGTATTCGGGCGTGTCGGAATAGGTTTCGTCGGCGCGGCTGCCGGCGAGGTCGGCAAGCGCCGGCTCGAGCTGTTCGGCGTAGAACGCGTCTTCCAAGCCCCAGTCGTTGTTCGTGCTCATCTCGGCGGCGGTTTTCTCGGCTTCGGCACGCAGCGCGGTGAAATCGGGGGTGGCTGGCGCGTCGGACGTCACGAGGTTGGTGCCCTTGTCGCGCACTTCCAGCAAGCCCTGACGCAGCTTCAGGTCGTCGAGGACGCCGAATGTCAGCCCGTTCAGGTAATCCTGCGGGAGCGTGGGCGTTGCCGCATCGAGCTGCGTCGCATCGATGCCGCTTTCCGCGAGCCGGGTGCGAATGTAGTCTTTCGCTTCGGCGGGAACGTCGGAATTCGCGCAGAAGCGCTGGTAGAGCGAGAACGAGAAGCGCGTCTTGAACGTCTCGGCGTCTTGCCCGCCATCGGCGAACCAGCCGGGGGTCACGATGATGACCGCTTTGTCGCCCGGTAGCCCGGCGCTGTCATAGGCGCCGAGCGCGATGGCATGCCAGAGGCTCTGGTCGAACGCCTCGCCCACAAGCATCAGGCGCAGGCCGTAGTCCGCTTCCCCGAACACCGCCGCGGGCACTTGGGGCACGAGTCGGCGAGGGGTCGAGAGTTCGGACGATCCGAAAACCACGAGCGATTCGTCCGACATCGCGGCTTCGGCGAAGTCGACGCTCGACGATTTCACGCCGGAATACACATAGCCGTATTCCATGCCGTCGCGCACCTGCGATTGCGCCGGAAAGAGCAGGCAGATGGCCGCAATCGCGCACACCGCCACCGCCACGCCGATGGCGAGGGCGGCAAAGCGGGTATGCAACGTGCGGTTTTCCATTGCTTACAGGCGCTCCTGCACGCGGGCGATGATCTTGTTCACGGTGTTCATCTCGGAACGCTCGAGCTCGGTGGGGGCGATGCTCACGCCGAACTCCTCCTTGATGCTCACGAGCAGCTCGATGGCGCCGAGCGAGTCGAGAACCTCCTCTTCGAAGAGGTCGTCGTCGCGGTAATCGCCGATTTCGGGCTCTTCGGTGATGTCGATGATGAGGTCGATGATGCGCTGGTCGAGGTCGTTCATTGCGGTTCCCTTCTCGTAGGCTTACAGCGGGTTGTGGAAGACCTGGCCGCTGAAGAGGGCCAAGCCGAATATCACGGCTACCATGGTAACCGCCCAGGTGCAAATGCGGAACCAGCGCTCGCGCTTGTGCTTCTTGTAGAAGCCCCACTTGCGCTGGATGAATTCGCAGCTGGCCAGCAAGAATCCGTGGTACATGCCATATACCAGGTAGTCGAAGGTGATGCCATGCCAGATGCCCATGAGCGTGAAGTTGATGAAGAAGCCGATGCAGGCGGCGGTGACCGGCGACTCGAACCATTTATGCGCGAAGGCCGCCGAGGTGAAGCGCATGAATACGAAGTCGCGCAGCCAGGTGGAAAGCGTGATGTGCCAGCGGTTCCAGAAGTCTTTGATGTCGATGGCGAGGAATGGCGCGCGGAAGTTGCGGGGCACCTCGATGCCGAGCGCGAACCCCAGGCCGACGGCCATATGGGAGTACCCGGCGAAGTCGAAGAACAGGTAGAACGTGTAGCCGAGGGCATATACGATGTTCGCGGCGATGGCGGTGCCCACGGTGGCGGTGCCGATGACGCTCGGCAAGAACCACATGGCCCACTCGGCGAGGCTCGCGCCGACGAACTTGTACACCGCGCCCAAGATGAACCAGCCGGCGCCGCGGTAGAGCAGCGCGAGGTATTCGTCGCGCGTGCGCCGGGCGTTCATGTCTTCGACGAACTTCCTGCTGCGCAGGATGGGCCCCGACGTGAATGACGGGAAGAACACGAGGAAATACAGGTACTCGAAAGCGCCCATGTTTTTGATGAGCCCGTCGCGCGTCTCGATGAGCACCTGGATGGTCTTGAAGGTGATGTACGAGATGCCGATGAATCCCAGGAAATCGGGTTCGACCGCCACGCCGACCTTGTATACGGCCAATGGGGCTATCTGCAGCGCGAGCGCCACGCGGTAACGCGCGACGGCGCCGGGCCGCTCCTTCTCGAAAAGCACGGCGACGTAGCGTGCCAGCACGAACGAATAGGCCAGGTAGCCCACGAAGAAGGCGAGGCTTGCCAGCGAGCGGCCGAACAGCAGCAACAGCATGACGATGGAAGCCGCGCATCCGAAGCGGGCCATCGGTTTCTCGCGAAGGCCGAGCACCGCGGCGATGGCCACGATGGGAACCAGCAGGAGGAAGAATGCGGGTTCGGTGTAAAAGCCCATGCGCCGGCTACCGCTCTTCCACGAGCGCGGCGAGCGCCTTGCGGTCGGCCTTTCCGCTGGGGTTCAGGGGGAAGGAGTCGACGTACTTGAAGGCGCGCGGCACCATGTAGGTGGGTACGACCTCGCGCATGTCGCGCTTCAGCTTCTTCGTGAGCGCGAAACCGCGGGGTGCGTCAAGGTCGGCGGGAACGACGAGCGCGACGAGATGCGAGATGGAGCCGTCGCGCCACGCGGGCAGCACGCAGGCCATATGCACCTCGGGCAGCGCGCAGAGCGTGGCCTCGATGTCGCCAAGCTCGATGCGGTAGCCGTGGAGCTTGATCTGCAGGTCGTATCGACCATGGTAGTAATACAGGCCGTCGGGATCGCGCGTCACCTCGTCGCCGGTGCGATAGGTGCGCATGCCATTGGCCAGGTCGGCAGGGCAGGCGTGGAATGCCGCCTCGGTGAGGTCTTCGCGTTTCCAATAGCCCAACGCCACCGTGTTGCCCACCACGACGAGCTCGCCGTGTTCGCCATCGGGGACGGGACGCATTGTCTGCGGGTCGAGCACAAGCAGGGTCGAGCCTTCCTTCGCGTACCCGATGGGCAGCGAACGGTCTTGCTCGAGCATGCTCGGCAGAATCTCGCACATCGTGACGAGGTTCGTCGACTCGGTGGGGCCGTAGGCGTTGAAAACGCGCAGGCCGGGGAAACGCCGCTGGGCCAGGCGCACCGTCTCGGGGCGCAGCACCTCGCCGGCCAGCAGCATGCGCTTCAGGTTGGGCAGAAGCGCGGCGCTGAAAGCCTCGTCGGCCAGGCACTGGTCGACGAACGAGGGGGTCGATACCCAATCGGTGACACCGCTTTCGGTGAACGATTCGAACGCGAGCGCGAGGCTCTTTTCCGCTTCATCCTCGAGCGCGAACATCGTGTCGCCTTGGGTCAGGCCGGCGCAGAGGTCGGTGATGCTCACGTCGAACGTGAACGGCGAGCGGTTGAACCAAATGCGCGGTTCGCCGTTTGCAGCCTGCGCATAGACGCTGCCGCATAGCCAGCCGGTGAAATTGTCGATGCATTCGCGGGTGATCTGCACGCCCTTCGGCGTACCGGTGCTTCCCGAGGTGAACAGGATGTAGAACGTGTCGTCCGGCTGCACGCGAACAAGCGCGTCGAGCGCCTCCTCGGCGGCTGGTTGCCGCGCGGCATCGGAGAGTTCGGCTTCATCGAAGCATGGGACGGCGAGGTCGTCGCCCAGCATTGCGGGAATCGTGCCCAGCGTGTCGAACACGACCGTGGGCCCGAGCTGGTCGATGATGCTCGCGATGCGCTCGCGCGGGAACACCACGTCGACGGGGACATAGGCATGTCCGCTCTTCAAGCAGCCCAAGAAGCATGCCAACATGATCGGCGCCTTGTGCCCGTACACCACGAGCGGCGCGCGGGCGGGGATATCCTCGTTGCCCGCAATCCAGCAGGCCAGGGCGTCCGATTCGCGCTTCAGCGCGGCATACGTTATCGATTCTCCGCGGCTGTTGCGGAAGGCGATGGCGTCAGGGGTGCGACGAGCCTGCTCGTCGACGGCATCGATGAAGTCGATTTCCATTGCGGTTACTTCTTCACCGCGGGCAGGTCGTTGCCGTAGCAATTGTCCTGCTCTTCGTCATCGGCGCTGCTGCTGTCTGCGGCGTCGGAAGCCGTGGATTCGCTCTGGGCGGCCTCGGTCGAGGCGCTCTGGCTCTGCTGCCCGCCGTCAGTGCAACCCGCAAGCGCGAAGGCGCCGAGCGAGGTGACGATGGCCAGCAGAATGGTGAAGGTGAAACGGGATATGGCTTGCAAGGAAAGCTCCTTCAAATGGGTTTCGGTCAACCAAGGCATCATACCATAGGCCCCGCGCGTCGCCCGATTCTCCGGGCTTACATCACAACGTTGACAATCGCGTTTGGCGACTTCATTCGCGTGGGCAAACCGAAGCGTTGCGCGCTGGCGTTTATGCGTTGCCGCCGAACGGGCCGGCGGCGCGTCCGTGTTGGGTTGCCGGGCCCCACGACTCGATGTTGCGAAACTCCACGCTGCCGTTGGGAAACGCGACGTCCATGCGGTATCCGCCGCAGTTGCCGGTGAGCCAATCGTAATAGTCGCGCCGCGTGTCTGCCATGCGATAGAGGGAGGCCATCATCGTGCCGCCATGCGCGACGAGAATCGCCCGGCGCTCGTCCTGTTCGCGCAGTGCATGGCAAAATGCGGTCATGGCGGCGCAGATGCGTTCGATGAATTCCGCGCGCGATTCGCCGTTGGGGCAGGTTCCCTCGCAATTGCCCGCCACCCAGGCGCGATATGCGTCGTCATCGGCCATTTCGTCGGCGGTGCGGCCGGCGAACGTCCCGAAGTCCATTTCCTGAACGCCGGGGACGACGACTTGGCGCGCGTTCGGGAACATGATGGCCGCCGTCTGTTGGGAACGGGTCATGGACGATACGTAGACAAGCTCCTCATCGGGATGAACGCCCGCTTCCCGTGCCTGCCGCCGCCCCCGTTCGCTGAGCGGTTGGTCGAGGGCGCCCACATAGCGCCGCTCGGCGTTGCCCGGCGTTTCGCCGTGTCGTATCAGCACGAGTTCCACCGTATCCTCCATTTCGCGTTCCGTCGCCATGCGGTATGCGTTTGCGCGAGCGCATGCCGGTAACGTGCGGTGCCGTCGGTATCCCATCAGGGTACTGCATGCATCATGCATATCGGAATGCGATGCGGTGTTTCCCCGCGGTTTCGCCATGGAGGCGGGCGGAGTTCGTGGTAGGTTATGTGCTCGATGCGGTTGGAGTGGCGGCAAGGAGGAAGCGCGCATGGCCGAACGCCTTATCGACTTTGCGGAATACAAGCTGAAGCAGCGAGATCATCTGGTGCGGGGAATCGCCGCCGATGGGATGATCCGCGCATTTGCGCTCGATGGGCGCGAGACCGTGCAAGCTGCCCGCGATGCGCATCATACGAGCCCGGTGGCCACGGCGGCGCTCGGGCGCTTGATGATGGGCGCGCAGATGATGGGCGCGATGATGAAGAACCCCGAGGAGCTTGTGACGCTGACGGTGCGTGGCGACGGCCCGCTGGGCGGCCTGACGGTGACGGCTGATGCTTTGGGGCATGTGAAGGGCTTTGCGAACCATCCGAATGTCTGGCTTCCGCTGAATGGACGCGGCAAGCTCGATGTGGGCGGTGCCGTGGGGGCGGGAACGCTTTCCGTGGTGCATGACCTGCCCCATATGGAGCCCTATGTGAGCCAGGTGGAGCTGGTTTCGGGTGAAATCGGCGACGACCTGGCGCAATACTTCGTGATGAGCGACCAGATTCCGACCTCGGTGGGCGTGGGCGTGCTCGTCGACCGCGATTTGACCGTGCGGCAGGCCGGCGGGTTCATCATCCAGCTCATGCCGGGGCACTACGAATACCTGGTGGACGAGCTCGAGGAGAACTTGTCGGGCGTGAGCTCGGTGACCCAGCTGCTCGAGGACGGCATGGGGCCGGTCGACATGCTGCAGCAGGTGCTGCGCGGCATGGATTTCGAGGTGCTGGAAACGCGCCCCGTGAGTTTTTACTGCGGGTGCAACACCGAGCGGGCAGGCCGCGTGATGCTGGCGCTCGGCGCCGCCGAACTCGAGGAGATGATCCGCACTGGCGAGACGGCCGAGGCCTATTGCCATTTCTGCGGCCGTCGGCATCGCTTTTCCCCCGAAGAATTGCAAGCGCTTCTCGACGCGGCCCGCTAATTCCCCGCCTGCCTCATTTCGGTTTGGTGAAACCCGCGTGCCATTCCGGGGATATCCGATAAGCTGGTAAGCGGCGAAAACGAGCGAACGGAGGGATGCCATGGGATACACGATCGGACTTGCGCAAAGCGGGTATCCGGCCGATGGCGATGTGCTTGCGCAGGCGCGCTCCTATGCCGATCGGGCTGCGGCGGCGGGATGCCAGCTGGCGGTGTTCCCCGAGAATTTCATGTGGCCGCACAAGTTGAAGCTCGACGAGCTGGTGGCGATGGCCGAGCCGGTCGACGGTCCCTTCGCGCAAGGCGTGGCCGAAATCATGCGTGCGCACGGCTTGTGGGCGGTATTCACGATGAACGAGCGTAACGGCGAAGGCGGCCTGCCGTACAACACCGCCGTGGTGGTGAACGACGCAGGCCAGCTGGTGGCGAGCTATCGGAAGTGCCATCTATACGATGCCCTGGGCGTGCGCGAGTCGGACCGCCTGACGGCGGGCTCGCAGTTGCCCGCGCCGGTCGTCACGCCGTTCTGCACGATTGGCCTGCAGATATGCTATGACTTGCGCTTTCCCGAGCCCGCTCGTTCCGCGGCGCTTGCGGGATGCGATTTGCTCGTGTATCCCGCGGCGTGGCATGTGGGGCGCTGCAAGCCCGAGCAATGGGAGACGCTCCTGTGCGCCCGGGCCATCGAGAACGAGCTGTTCGTCGCCGGAGCCGGACGGTCGGGACGGGGCTTTGTCGGCCGCAGCTTGGTGGCCGACCCGATGGGGCGCGTGCTGGCGAAAGGCGCTCCCGGGACCGAGGCCGAGGGCAGGGACTCGCTGGTCGTGTGCGAGATCGATCGCGAGACGATGGATGAGACGCGCAAGAACATGCCGATACTCGAGCATCGGCTCCCCGAGCTCTATTCGTCCCTGACGCGGTAATACCCTGCGGGAATACCGCGATGCGGGTTGCCTGAGGCGCGGTTTGGTGCAGTCGGTGGCTGTTACGCGTCGAGTTCGGCCAGTATCTGCCTGAACACGTCATCCGCGGTGCGCGCCGTGCGTTTGGCGTGCGCCTTTGCCTGGGCGCTGCCGTGCTCCATGGCCACCGAATCGCCGGCGAAATCGAGCATCTCGATGTCGTTGTCGGCATCGCCGAGGGCGAGGCAGTCTGCCGGGTCGATGCCCAGATGCGTGCAGAGCGCTTTCAGCCCCGTGGCCTTGCTGATGCCGAGCGGCATGAGGTCGATCCACGTGATGCCCGACACGGCTACCGTGCAGCGGGAGCCGAAGCGCTGCTGCCAGTATTTCTGCTCGGTTTCCGCATCGGGGTGATACACCGCGATTTTCGAATAGGGCTCGGGGATGGCGGTTGCGTCATCGACGAGCACGATCTTGTACTTGATGGCATCGCGCAGCAGCTCGGTGAATTCGGGGGTCTTCGGCTGCAGATAGGAGACTTCCACTCCCGAGACGAGCGCCTCGCATTCATCGCGCGCCAATATCGCGCATATGATCTCGTCGCCGAGCGCACGCTCCATCGTCGCGCGGAAGATGACCTCGTCATCCACGGTGACGATCGTGCCGTTTTCGGCCACGGCGGGCAGTGAATTCGATACCGGCGTGAAGAGCCGACGCAAGCTGGGGCGCTGCCGCCCGCTTGCGGGCGCGAACACGATGCCCGCTTCCCGCAGGCGCTTGATGAGCTCGATGGTCGATGGGTTCAGCTGCGTTTGCCCCAACGAGAGGAGCGTGCCATCGACATCGCAGGCTATGAGCCGGGGTACAGGCATTTCGTCCGGTCTTCCTTTCCACGTTGGTATCGGTTCGACTAGAATACCGCCGAGGAGACGAAAGAAGGGGGATTCCATGAAGTATCGCGAATTGGGTAATACCGGTTTGC
>SUUF01000160.1 GCA_015062635.1 Coriobacteriaceae bacterium
ATCGACGGCCGCACCCACGAGCTCGGCCTGCGCGCTGCCGATTTCATCAAGAACTTCGAGTCCAAGGTCGCGACCGAGCAGGACGATCCGAACAACCCGGGCGAGAAGGCGCTGATCTTCGACGAGGCGTTCGCCAAGGGCAACGGCATCGAGGGCAAGACACTCGAGCGCCTGCAGTGGATCCAGCGTGCGAGCGCCTACTACTGGAATTTCATCGCCGCGGAGAATTCCGAGGGCGCCCATAACCCGAGCCTGTACAACTACTGCATCGACAAGGGGAACGAGCTGCTGGATGAGGGCGACAAGCTTCTGGGGATGACCTCCGAAGCCAAGGAGCTCCCGGCCGAGCATAGCGTTGGCGGCGTTTCCTAGCGCTTCTGGCATGTGAAAGAGGCGATTACGATGAGTGAAGAGAAGAAGAAACGGGAGCGCAGCCCCAAGCGTTTGTGGACGACGGTCGGCGTGGTGGCCCTGGTGGTGGCGGTAGCCGGATTCGGATTCTACCAGTGGCATGAGCAACCGAGCTTCTGCGCGTCGTTCTGCCACAACATGGATGAGTACCTGTTCACTTACTCCGAGGAACAGGGTGTGGCTGGCACCGATAAATACGGCAACGAGGTCTCCAACACGAACGCGATGATGTCGACGCTGCATCGGACGAACCAGACGACCGCACTGCCGACGATCACCTGCCTGATGTGCCATGTGCCCACCATTCCCGAGCAGATGGACGAGGGCATCAAGATGGTGACGGGCAACTACTATGACCCGCTCGACGAACGCATCGGCGATGGGCTGACGCACTGGCGCGGGGTGGATTCCACGGCGTTCTGCGCCAACGAGAATTGCCATGCGTACCTGTTGGGCGAAGATGGCCTGGTAGACCGCAAGAAGCTCGAGCATGCGACGGCGAACCGCGATTTCAACCCGCATGACACGTATCATGCCGCGCAGCAGATGGAATGCACGAACTGCCATAAGGGGCACCGTGCGAGCGTGATGCAGTGCACCGCCTGCCATGAGCACGAGAACGAGCCCGTGCCCGATGGCTGGCTGAATGCCGAGCAAGACAAGGAGCTGGTGGCCGCGAGTTTCGGCACGGCCGCATAGTCCGCTTCTCCCAGGCGTCCGGCGTTCGTTCTCTCCGCCTTTTGGTTTTGCCGGATGCCGAAAGGAAAACCGGCCAACGGGGTCTATCCCTTTGGCCGGTTGCTTTTCATGGGGAAGGGGAAGTGGCGGAGACGTGTGCGAATCGAACACACCCAAGACGTTCTGCGCGCCTCGCAACGGCTTTGAAGGCCGCGGGACCCACCAGGGCTCCATCCGTCTCCGCATGATGCGTTGTTAGCTTACCCGTTCATGCCGCAGGGTGGCAGGCGAAACTGGCCAGCGGTCAAAACAGCGCACGCATGGATGCGCGACGTGCGGGCGCATTGCCCAGCGCGCGGCATCCGCCGAGGCAGCCTCCCGCTACGCCAAGCGGCGCAGGTCGCCGTCGCGTTTCGTCACGCCGTGGGCATCGAAGTATTCCAGAATGGGCACGGCGAACTTGCGGCTCGTTCCCATGGCGTCCTTCAGCGCGGCCACGGTGCCTTCGCCGCCCGCATCTAGGTGCGCGCGGATGGCCGCCTCGCAGGCGTCGACGGTTTCGGTTGCCAGGAACAGGTCTTCCGAGACGCGCTGGGCGCGGCCGGCGCGCACGAGCGCGGTAAGCGCTTGCCGGCCCTCGGCCTGCCCCAAGCCCGCCTGCTTGAACAGGTATTTCAGCGGCGGGGGAGTCGTTCCCACGCGCAGCATCTCGGCGAGCAGCTGGTCGGCCTCCTGGTCTTTCGCGGCTTGCGCAGCGCCGACGGCGCTTGGGTGTCCCACCAGGCCGCCCACCACGACGGCCTTCCCGGCGCGCACCGCCTCGTCGAGCAGCAGGTCGAACTGTGCCGCGTCCATATGCGGCGCGCAGCTGCGGGCGAGCTCGGCTTTCCCGACGCCGACGGCCTTGGGGTTGGCGGCGTGGAACGCGATGAGCGTGCGCTCGATGGCCGCCACCGTCTTCTGCACGACCGATTGCGTGGTGAACAGCGCAGGTTCGGTTTGCCCGAGCTCGGCGAGGCGCCGCGCACGCACGGCGGCGCCCAGGCAGGTGCGGGCCTCGTCTTCGGCCACGCCGATGGCGCGGGCGATGTCGGCGGCGGTGATGGGCGCGTTTGCCTGCCGCACCTTCGATTCCACCGCTTCCTGCAGGTTGCCACGCTCGAGCGCCTGCAGCTGTTCCTGCTCGCCTGCGCGCAGGTTCGTGCGGCGCCGCGGGTGGGCCTGCAGCACCTGGCCGCCGCCCGCCACGCTCACCGGCGAGTACGTGCGCATGATGAAGCGGTCGCCGGTGGAAAGCGGGAGGTCCTCTTCCAGGCGGATTTGCGCGATTGCGCTTTGGCCGGGCATGAGGCTCGGCAGCCCGTCGGCGAACAGCACGCGGCCGAGCACCTCGCGGGTGCCGTGCGCGATGTGCACGCGCGTGCCCGTGAGGAACGGCTTGCCGCGCCCGATGGTGTCGAGGTAGGTGAGCCGCGCGTCGAAGCGGTCGGATGGCGTGAGCGTCCCGGGCGTGGCCAGGAAGTCACCGGGTTGCAGCTCGTCGGTGGAAAGGTCGGGCAGGTTCAGCGCCACGCGGTTGCCGGCGGGTGCGGCCTTGGCCTCGCTGCCGTGCATCTGCACCGACCGGATGCGGCTCGTCTTACCCTGCGGCAGCACCTCGACGGTTTGGCCCGGCTCGGCGACGCCGCTCCAAAGCGTTCCCGTCACCACGGTGCCGGCGCCCTTGATGGTGAACACGCGGTCGACCGGCATGCGCAGCTGCGTGCCCTGGCGCAGGTGGGTGGCGCCCGCGCAGGCGTCCTGGATAGCTTGCCGCACGTCTTCCACGCCTTCGCCCGTGCGGTTCGAAACCGGCACGATGGCCGCGTCGGCATAGGGCGTGTCGGTCAGCCAGGCGCGCACCTCGTCCTCCATGAAGGCGAGCCACTCCTCGTCGACGAGATCGGTTTTCGTGAGCGCGACCACGCAGCGCGGAACGCCGAGCGTCTGCAGCACGGCCACGTGCTCGATGGTCTGCGGCATGATGCCGTCGTCGGCGGCGATGACGAGCAACGCCACGTCGATGCCGGTGGAACCGGCAATCATCTGGCGTACGAAGCGTTCGTGCCCGGGCACGTCCACCACGCCCATGGTGCGCCCATTCGGCAGCTTCAGCTGCGCGAAGCCCAGCTCGATCGTGATGCCGCGCTTCTTTTCCTCGGCCAGGCGGTCGGGGTCGGTGCCGGTGAGCGCCAGCACGAGCGAAGATTTCCCATGGTCGATATGCCCGGCCGTTCCCAATACCAAATCGGGTGCAGGTGCGTTCACGATGGTTCCCCCAATCCGCCAGAAAGTTTTCCAAATTATAGCGAGATGGACAACGGATTGAGCCAAAGGGGCAGCCCCTTTAGCTCAAAGGCCGCTCGCTATGAAAGGGCGCGCGCCACGGCCTGCGCCACGATCTCGTTTTCGCCATCGAGCAGCGTGCGGGCGTCGAACAACAGCGCCTCGTCATGGATGCGCGCGATGATGGGCGGCTCGCACTGCTGTTCCAGGTAGCGGGCGCATTCCTGGGCGGTTGCCTGTTTCGGCTCCAGGCGCACCGCATACGTGGGGATGTCGCACATGGGCAGTGCGCCGCCGCCGGCGCGTGAGATTTCGGGCACGAGCGAGAGCGTTGCGGCGTCGGCGGGAACCATTTCCCGCAGCTGGGCGAGCAGCGATTCCGCACGCACCTTCACCTCGTCGGCGCTTTCCGTGAGCATGCGCAGCGTGGGGATGCTGGCGCGGGCGTCGCCATCGCGGCCGCCCTGCAGGTACACGCGCATCGTGGCTTCGAGCGCGGCGAGCGTCATCTTGTCCAGGCGCAGCGCGCGGGCCATCGGGTTCGCCTTCAG
>SUUF01000161.1 GCA_015062635.1 Coriobacteriaceae bacterium
ACGCGCATCGTGGCTTCGAGCGCGGCGAGCGTCATCTTGTCCAGGCGCAGCGCGCGGGCCATCGGGTTCGCCTTCAGCCGGTCGATGAGCTTCTTGCGTCCCACGATGATGCCGGCCTGCGGTCCGCCGAGCAGCTTGTCGCCGGAAAACGACACGAGGTCGGCGCCGGCGGCCAGCGATTCCGCGATGGTGGGCTCGGCATATTCCCCGAACACCTCGAGTCGCTCGAACGCGCCCGAGCCCTGGTCCTCGTACACCAGGATGTGCTCGCCGCCGGCCATGGCGTTTCGCTCGTTCGCCGCGTCGGCGATGCGGCGCAGCTCGGCGATGCTCACGCTTTCGGTGAACCCGAGCATGCGGTAATTCGATTGGTGCACCTTCAGCAGCATTGCGGTTTCCGGGGTGATGGCGCGCTCGTAATCGCGCGGATGGGTCTTGTTCGTGGTGCCCACTTCCACCATCGCCGCGTCGGAGAGCTCCATGATGTCGGGGATGCGGAAGGCCCCGCCGATCTCGACGAGCTCGCCGCGGCTCACGATGGCCTCGTGCCCGCTCGCGAATTCGCGCAGCACCATCATCACGGCAGCGGCGTTGTTGTTCACCGCGATGGCCGCCTCGGCGCCGGTGAGCGCGCAGATGAGCGACTCGCAGTGCGCATGGCGGCTGCCGCGCGCCATCTTTTCGGTGTCATATTCCAAGGTTGAATAGCCGGTGATGACATCGTTTACGGCCTCGACGGCTTCGGGGGCGAGCACGCTGCGTCCCAAGTTCGTGTGGATGATGACGCCCGATGCGTTGATGACGCGGCGCAGCGACGGGCGGGTGAGCCCGGTGGCGGCTGCGGCGGCCCGCCGCGCGATGCCCGCGGTGGTGAAGGCGGGCTTGCCGCCGGCGAGGATCTCGGCGCGCAGCCGGGCAATCTCGCCGCGGACGGCTTCGGCGAGCACCTCATGGGGAAGCGCGCTCGCCAGCTCTTGGATGGCCGTGCTCTTCAGCACTTCCTCGACCTGCGGCAATTGGCGCAGCAGTGCGGTATCGGGTTTGCTCCTCATGATGCTTCCTCCCTTGGCGCCTGAGCTCGTTCGGGCGTTCTACACGCGATAACGATACCCCCTCTTCTCCCTCGCGACACCGACAACATGGAAAGCGGCTGATTTCACGTTGCTGCTGTTGCGGGATGCTGATGTGTTCGTGGGTTCTTTGACGTGCGTGTTGGCACGGTGTGTCGCGGGAATCGCGGGTGGCTCGTTGAGCGCTGCCGACTAAAGACACCCTTCCGGCCTTGGGTTGGAGGGCGCTTTACGGGTCTTGGCCAGCCGGGATCGTTTCAAAACATATGGACTTGCGCTAAAAGCACAATATATGGTATCGGTTGAATCAAATAGCGGCTCTGTATTTGTGTCGAGGCATTAATGCACCATATATTGTGTTTTAGGGCCTAAAAAAGCCGGGAAGCGGCCCTGGAACGCCATCGTTGTAATCACTTTTCGAATTTCAAGCAGTTTTGCGAGGTATTCAGAAGATATAGGGTCTTATTTCGTCACCCGCGCAAGAGTGCACCACTATCGTACCAGGTCAGACTGGGTGGTTAGGTCTTACTAATTCCAAGGCAGCATAATAATCTTCTGAATACCTCGCAAAACTGCTTGAAATTCGAAAAGTGATTACATGCTCTCTGCTTATTGCCCGGTGGCTCGGTGGCGCATGCGCCCGGTGGTTAGCGTGTTTGCCTTGGCGTGAGTGTTCGCCGAAATCCCGGCTCATCGACCGACAGGCGCACCGCGGGCTGTGCCCGCGGGCGTTTCCGCGCTACGATAGGCGGGGTTTTCGAAAGGTGGTGCCGAAATGGCGAACATCCTGCTGATAAGCGCGCAGAAACCCGACGACACGGGCAGCGGCGTGTTCCTGAAAGAGCTTGCGCGGTCGTTTGCGCGCATGGGACATGGCGTACAGGTGGTCGCCGGCGTGGCGGCGGAAGACGAATACGCGTTTCCCGCAGGCATCGGCTTTCGCCCCGTGCGCTTCGAGACGCCGGAACTGCCGTTTCCCGTGGTGGGGATGTCAGACGAGATGCCCTATACGGCCACGCGCTACCGCGACCTCACGCTCGACATGCTGGCCCGCATCTACGCGGCGTTCGATGCCGCGCTCGACGAGGTGCTCGCCGCCGCGCGCCCCGATGCCGTCTTCAGCAACCACCTCTACACGCTCACCGCGCATATTGTGGCCCGCGACCTGGGCATTCCCGTGGTGGGCATGTGCCACGGCTCCGAGATCCGCCAGATTCGCAAGAACCGGCTCGAGCGCGATGCCATCCGCGCGGGCGTGCGCGGGCTTTCCGCCATCATGGCGCTGCACGAGGCGCAGAAGGCCGACATCGTGGCCGAATACGGCGTGCCCGAGTCGCTCGTGACGGTAACGGGAACGGGCTACAACAGCGGGGTGTTCTGCTGCGAACCGGGCGATGAGCTGCGCGCTCGGGGGCGCACGCTCGTGTTCGCGGGCAAGATCACCCAGGCCAAGGGCGTGCCCAGCTTGCTGCGGGCGGCATGCGCGTTGCCCGACGCTGCGTCAACGCGCCTGGTGCTGGCAGGCGGGTACAGCACGCAGGACGAATACGATGCCATCGTCGCGCAGGCGGGGGAGTGCCCCTGCCAGGTGGAATTCCCCGGACGCCTGCCGCAGGCGCAGCTCGCAGCGGCCTACCGCGCGGCCGACGTGTTCGTGCTGCCGTCGTTCTACGAGGGCTTGCCGCTCGTGGTCATCGAGGCGCTCGCCTGCGGCTGCAAGGTGGTCGTGACCGACTTGCCGGGAATACGGCCGTGGCTTGCGGCCAATGTGCCCGATGCCCCGGTGTGGTACGTGGAACCGCCGGCGATGCGCAACGTCGACGAGCCCGAGCCCGATGCCCTGCCGGCGTTCGAGGCCCGGCTCGCAGCGGCGATTTCCGCAGCGCTTGCGGCGCCGCGCACGTGCTGCGACGTGACCGGCTTGTCGTGGGATGCCCTGGCATGCCGAGCTCTCGAGCTTGCGTGAGGGCGGCGGAAGCGCTTTCCCCGAACCGGTGTAGTGCGTGATGCCCTCACCGTTCCCCGACAGTTTGTCCCGATTGCATCTGTCGGCGCAAAATGACAAGGGTAAGATATTGCATAGCGATACGGGGGATGTGCCTTCCCGAATTCTGCACGGGATGGCGCTTCTGCGCGTTCCCCCACCGCACAACCGAATAATCCATTCTGCGAAAACCGAATACGCATTCTGCACGCATGCAAAAAACCAGGCGCTTTAGGAGAGGCGCTGGGCGCTGCGCTTGCCTGCGGCGCCCACGAGGGAAGGTAGGAGACCATGCCTGTCGATCGTCATCCGATGTGGGAAGAACTGGGAATGGACCTCGAGACGCACGACGCGTTGTGCGCGGTGTTGCCGACGGCCTTCAGCGACACGTTCCTGTCGCAGGAGAACCGTCCCGAGGGAATGGCGTTTTGGGACATGGTGGTTGCCGATGTTCATGGCATCCGCCCGGCTGAGCTCATCGAGGAGCAGAAGAAGGGCAAGAAGGTGTTTGGCACCTTCTGCACGTACGTGCCCGACGAGGTCGTCATCGCCTGCGACGGCATCGTCACCGGCCTGTGCGGCGGCAGCCAGTTCTGGGTGCCCGATGGCGAGAAGTACCTGCCGGCCGACATGTGCCCGCTCATCAAGGCATCGCTCGGCGCGCGCTTCGGCAAGACGTGCCCGTTCTTCCGCATCGTCGACCAGATTGTGGGCGAGACCACCTGCGACGGCAAGAAGAAGATGTACGAGATCCTGGCAACCGACGTGCCGATGCACATCATGCAGCTTCCGCAGATGAA
>SUUF01000162.1:0-2627 GCA_015062635.1 Coriobacteriaceae bacterium
GCTGACCAGGGCGATGACGACCTTGGGCGATACCGCGGTGTATTCCTTCGACACGTAGCTTTTGACCATCGAGGCCATCAGCGGCACGTTGGCGAACTGCTTCACCGCATCGCCCGGCAAACCCTTGAGCTTTTCCTGAAGCTGTTCGAGAAGCGCATCGACTTGGCCCGGATCGCCGATGAGGCTTTCGGCCTTCTGCTTGCCGTTCTCGAGAATGCCGCGCGCCCAATCTGCGTTGAACTGTTCCGCCATGGTGTCCTCCTAAGACGGGAATCGTGTGATGGTCTGGCGTTTTGCACCATTGTAGCGGAATGGGGCGCAGCTGTCGGGCGGGCTGTCTTGCGGGATGCGGGCGTTGATGGGACGCAAGAGGCGCCGGGAAAGCGCTGCCGCGGAATGGGGGAGGGCGCGTCGCGGTTCCCCGCGCCTTCCCGTGCTCAGGCCGGGGAACCGGATGCCGCGACCGGCCCTCGCCCTTGGTGCGCCGTCAGCGCTGGGAGCAATATGCCTCAACCGCTGCGGCCGCGAACTCGGCGGCTCCCGGGCCGGCCGCCTCGTTGATGTTGCGCGTGAAGTCCCCACCGCTGCCGTAGGCCCGCCCAAGGCCGGCGAGGATCTCGTTCGTGCAGGTATAGGCGTTCTCGGTGATGAACGCCTGGATCCTCGCGACTTGCGCCTGCGCCTCCTCGCACGAGGGGTCGGCGCCAGCGGCGGCCATCCGGCCGAACGGCGCGAACAGTTCCATCAAGCGCGCGCCCATAGCCGCCTCGTCCTCCTTGGTCTTGCCAGCCCATTTGCGCTGGTACTCGGTCCACTGGGGCGTGTCTCCCCACGACGCCTTCGCCTGCGCGGCGTACTCGTCGATCTTGCTTGTGTCAAACGGCTTGAAGCTCAATGCCCTCACTCCCATCGCTTTCATGGCCTTGGCCAGGTCGATAACGTTGCTTATATGCTCGCGGCGCAGCTCGAGGAGCTCGATTTGCTGCTCGAGCGCCTTGCCCTGGTCGAAGTCGGGGCTCTCGAGGATGGCCTTGATGTCGGCGAGCGGGAATTCCAGTTCGCGGAACAGCATGATCTGCTGCAGGCGCATCAGGTCGTCGTCGCTGTAGAGCCGATAGCCCGACTTGCTGCGGGCGCTCGGTTTGAGCAGCCCGATCTGGTCGTAATGGTGCAGCGTCCGCACGCTCACATGCGCCAGCTCGCTCACCTCGTGGACGGTCCTCATGAAGCCTCCTTTCCCTCGTCCGAAGCCCACTCTAAACCATGACGTTACGTAAGGGTCAAGGGGCTTTCCCAAAAGTTTCGATTTGATGATGGTTGCCTGGCGGCAGCATGTTCGAGGCGCTCTTCGCCTCGAGCGAGTGCGGATTCGGCGCGAAGCGGCACTCAGAGGATGCGAATAGATGCGGAAGGAGCGCGAGATGGGTGGGAGGCGGCAAGGAGGCGGCCCGAAAGCCGATCATGCAGGGCATCTGTCAGGCAAGAACAGTCGATGGGTGCCGTATTCCGCCTGCTCAAGGAGCGTGAGGCACCCGTGAGCGTTGCCGGCACCTTGTTGGCAAGAGAGGACGGCGGCGCGAAGGCCGTGGGAAACGCCACCTTGTGCGCGATGAGTCAAAGGAACGCCCTCCGATTCATCGCGCGCGACATGAGGTGGGCGGCAGGGCCGTGCCACGAGCCTGGCAGGATTCGCCAATAATTCGCCATCGTGAACGGTTCGATCGGGCGAGAATCGTTCACGATAGCGAATTATTGGCTTTCTACCTGGGGAAATCGTTCACGATGGCGAATTATTGGCCTCACGATGGCGAATTTTTGGCGAAACGGAGCGGCTGGCTGGCACGGATTGCGTTGGATGCCTGAAGGACCGTTCGCGCTTGGGCGTAGTTGGCATGGCGGGGTCGCGTAACCCGGCAACTCCTTTCCGGGATGCACCCGTCGCGCACGATGAGTCAAAGGAGCGTCTTCCAACTCATCCTCTGGATCATCGGCGCCACGCGGTGAGACGGGGAAGGCTTCGATTTCATATAATGAATGCGGGAACGAAAGCGATTCGAGAAGAGGAGCGATTGTGGATTTCAACGATTTGACCCCTGAACAGCAGAAAAAGGCGCGGGCTTGCAAGACGCCCGAGGACGTGCTTGCGCTTGCGAAGGAAGACGGCATCGAGCTCACCGACGAGCAGCTCGAGGCCATGGCCGGCGGCTGGGACGAATGCGACACCTATACCGGCAACAAACACGACCGGTTCTGCCGCAATTTCCGCTAACCGGCAAAACTCCGGAATACCGGGCTTCAGACTCCGCGCTCCTTGCGCGAATGCGAGGCCTGTACGTCACGTGCCCATCGCCCCTGGTGATGGGCACGTGACGTTTGCGGCGTTTTTACCATTCATGCTGCGACAGCCCCTCCTCGCCCGTTCGGCATCGGGGTCGTTACAGGCGGGGTGTTGGCCCTTGGTACCGTTCCCCGTACTCTTCGCGGGCTTTCGCGGTGACATCCCCGATGAATTCGGTCCTTGCCTCGGTGTATGCGTCCCGGTCATGCTCGAACCGCTTCCATAGGCGCAGCTTCAGCGCTTCATACTCCTTGGCGGTTTGGGGATGGTCGTTGAGGTAGTCGCGGAA
>SUUF01000162.1:2727-3833 GCA_015062635.1 Coriobacteriaceae bacterium
TTCTGACCTCATATTCTATGATGCACCTCGTGGAAGCAGACTGTCTTGAGATGCTAAGGCAGCATCTTGGTGAGGTCGCGCGCGCCGTATATGAAGCGCCGCACCTCCATGACGTCGCCCATCACCACGTAGAAGACCATGTAGTTGCCCACGGCGAACCAGTGGTACGGCAGAGGACGGTTCCGCGTCGTCTTGTGGACCTGCGCTATGGTGGGCGCCTTGGCGTGCTCGAGGATGGCCTCCTCGGTGCGATCGAGCAGGCGCTCCGCCGCAGCAGGGTTCTTGAGCACGTCGCGGACGTAGAAGACGGCCTGCTCGAGGTCGTCCCAGAAGAGCGGAAGATACTGCAGCCTATACTGCCTCGACACGATGCAGCTCCTCCCTCAGGGCGCCAAACACCTCGTCGTGGGTGTAGCGCATCGTGGTCGATGCCGCCTGGCGGTCGGCCGCGTCCAGCATCGACTCGACGTTGCCCGTGAGGCTCTCATATTGTTCCATGCTCATCACGACCATGGAGCCGTAGCCATTCTTTGTGAGGAACACAGGGCCACCCGTAGCCACCGCTTCCTCAACCGAAGCATAGTGATTGCGCAGCTCCGACACCGGCATGATCTGCATCATGACCTCCTTCTGGCAAGTTTTATCTGAATTATATCATCATGGTTCTTGGATACAAAACGCATGCGGGGCTGATCCGCTGCGAACCTGCATGCCATGGAGCCCATGACGACATTGATGGCAGGCGTTTTGGCGCGAATCCCGGTACGAATCATCCCGAAAGGCAGGTCGAGTGGTTTCTCGGAATCCTAGGGTGTCTGTTCCTGCTGGTCGTTTTGCTGCCGCTCATACCGATCTTCGAGCTCTACGACGATGTGCGTAGGGCATACGAGGACAGGTAACGCGGAAGGCCGGTTCAGCGGACCTGGGCCACGCCGAGCCGCTCGCGAGCCTCGCGCATCTGCTCCGCCTCCGCCTGGCTGAACTCGAACTCGGCCTCACTCCAGTCCCACATGGCCTGCAGGAGCGGCCTGAAGCTCTCGCCCCGGCGCGTCAGCCGGTACTCGACGCGCGGGGGAACCTCCCGGTAGTCCACGCGCTCCAAAAAG
>SUUF01000038.1:0-4667 GCA_015062635.1 Coriobacteriaceae bacterium
GGCGTGGTCGGCTTCACGCTGGCCACCAGCCGCCTCGTCTACGCCATGGCACGCGAGAACATCATGCCGCACTGGTTCATGCGCCTGCACCCGAAATACGGCACGCCGTCGAATGCCCTCATCGCGATCCTGCTCGCATCGCTCACCCTCATCCTGCTCGGGCGCTCGGTGCTCGGGTGGATTCTCGACATGTCGTCCGTCGGCGCCGCCATCGCCTTCCTGTACACCTCGCTCGCAACGATGCGGCAGGCGAAAGCAGAGGGTAAAATCGCCTGGAGCATCGCCGGCCTGATAGGCGCGGTGTTCTCGGCTGCGTTCATCGCGGTGCTGCTCATTCCCATACCCATCATCAACAGCACCCTCGACATGAGCTCGTACGTGCTGCTCGTCGCATGGATCGTGCTGGGCGTGAACTTCTACACGCCCACCTACCAGGCGAATGTCACCAGCATCAACGACATGCCCAACGATTTCGACGACCCGCTCGGCATCTTGCGGTAGAGCTCCGGGGAGGGCATGCCCCGAGCCGGAAAACGCCCCAGCCCGTCTCCCCAGGCATTCCGCGCGTTATTCGCCCTCGTAGAAGCCATGGCCGTTACGGCCGGCTTCCTTCACGGCATACAGGGCATTGTCAGCGCACTTGAACAGCTTGTCGCCTTCCATGCCCTTCCCGCTGAACGCGACGCCGATGGAAAGCGTCATTTCGGGCAGGCCATCGGAGGTATCGCGCATGCCCGCGGCAACCGCGTTGATGCGCATCTCAACGACGCTCTTCAACTCGGGCCCGATATCGGTCATGATCACGGCAAACTCGTCGCCGCCGATGCGGCAGGCATAGTCGCTTTGGCGGAAGGTCTGCTGCAGCTGTTTCCCGAGCTTCTGCAGCATCGCATCGCCGCCGTCGTGGCCGAGCGTGTCATTCACGTTCTTGAAGTAGTCGGCATCAACCAGCAGCAGTGCAATCGGCTGCTCGCGGTAGGCATACAGCAGCTTCTCGAACACGGCACGGTTGTACAAACCCGTCAGGTGGTCGTGGTCGGCTTCCTTCTGCAGCTGGCTGCGGCTGCGCAGGTTCTCGTCGTACATCGTGTTGTAGGCCTGGGCCAGGTACCGCAACTCGTAGGCGCCGGCCAAGGGCAGGGGTTCGTTGGCGCGGATGCGCACGATGTAATGCTGGATGGGCCACAACAGCATCACGATGAACGACAGGATAAGCCCGATAACCACGGCAAACATCATCCATGTGAATACTTCCTGCCGGTTGAGCAGCTTATGGAGCAAGGCGGAGTTCTCATCCTGGATATGCTCGAGGCTCGACACCAACTCGCGACGGCATTGCACGACGTTGCCCTCGATGTTCGACACCTCGTCGGCATAAACCTCGTCATAGAGCATCGAAGTGGCGAGCTCGATCTTTTCCTCGGGGGAAAGCGCCGCGTCCTTGTCGCTCAGAACGACCTCGTTCAGCACCTGCTCATTCCGCCCGACCTCGATGCCCTTGGCCTCCACGACGAGCTTCATCGAGTAATATTCGCGGTTCATCAGGTCGATGGAATACTCGAGCGATTTATCGAGATATTCGCTCGCGCGGGAATTGGGCAGCAGGTTGTCGCGGATGGTCGCGATGGCCTTCTCGCGCCGCTGGGTTTCGACCGCTTCCTCGAAATAGCGCTCCATGTACACGGGATTCTGCGTCGCCGCGAAGGTGCGCACCTGGATGGTGAGGTAATTCGAGGCCTCTTTCATGCTGTTGCAGGCGCTTGCGCTGGCGATATAGCGGTTCGTGGCGTCTTCCAACTCGCCGTAGGCATCGTTGGTCTGCTTCACGGCCTGCAGGAACACAAGCGCCACCAAGGCAGCGAGGCATATCATCACCACGTTCAAGACGCGGATGCGCACGCCCTTCATCTTTTGCGTGCCAGTTGCGGCGTTGTCCTGGGTTTTGGCCATCTTGCAGCGGTACCTCCTACTCACCGATTGTAAGTCAACCGGGCGTTTTCCCCGATGCAGAAGGTGAAAATGGCGTCAAAGACGAGCAATCGGCGACGGCGCGAGCAGCTCGCCATATGCCAACATGCGCAAACCGCGTCGCCTAATCGACGAAGCGGCGCATCTGGTCGATGTTCTTGTCGAGACGGCGGGTGGAGACGAAGAAATACACCGCCACGACGACGATGGCCGCCAGCAGCACCCAGACGAAATCGTTCACCGGAGCGGCATACGGGCTGGCCGCCAAGGGGTTCTCCTCGTCGAGGATCTCCTCTTCGGCGCCCGGATACGCGGCGAGCGGAGTATCTTCGTCATCAATGGCCTCGACCGAGGCGGCGGAAGACGACCGCGCGGATCCCGCGGCATCTTCTTCCTGGGCTTCCTCATACGCCTCGGCGAACGCCTGCTCGAGCTCTTGCAAGGCGGCTTGCGTCTGCGGGTCGATATCGGCGGCGAAGGCGGGCGCGGGCGCGGCAAGCGCGAGGCTCAACGAAAGGCCGGTGGCCACGAGGAAGGCGGCGGCCACGGCAAGAAAGCCGGCAAACAAGCCAGCTGCCCTTCCCATTGCAATGCCAGAGATTTCGCCCCTCATCAAAACTGCCTTCCACGATTTCGCTGCATCTGTCAGTTCTGTAGCGATATTAGAATAGAGTGTAACAGGTTACCATGTCCCAGATTGCCGCATTTGTTGCGATTCCCGAATCAAACGTTGCGGGACGAGAACCGTGTAAGAAACGGCTAGAGGAATTTGGCCAAGGCCTCGCGTAGTTGCTCATCGTTGTCGAATGCAGCCACCTCGACGAACGTGCGGCGTCCGTCGTCACGCTGCTGGATACGCTGGATGGATCCGCGCCAATCGTTGCCGGGCTTGTTGGGGGCGAACCGGCGCGTGGACACGCAGTATGTCGGCGTGAATCCCTCGGGCGGTTCGAGCGGCGACCCATCGTAGGTGAGCTTCGCCAGAGAATCGCGCAGGTATTCCATCAGGCCATTGGTGTCTTGCGCGGGAAGCGCTGCGCTGCGCGCAACTGCTCCCAACTCGAAATTGAAGAGGGTTTCATCCGAGATGTAGAAGCGCCGCAGGTATTCCTCGCGCACGAGCATGCGCTGCCACAGCGCGATGAGCAGCACCGCGACAACCAACGCCCACACCAGGACGAGAATAATGCTCAGGCCGCCGTTTTCGAAACGGAACAACCCCCGCTGAAAATACAGCGTGGAATAGACGATGGCAACGACCAAAACGGCCGCTCCCACGACGATACCTGCTCGTATCCCCTTACCCACGTCACACTCCGAAAGAACTCGTGTATAGAACCGACTCTATTCTATCGAATCAAAGCTTCCATACGACTTATATCTTTATTCGCACGCCGCATACTCAGTACGAAGAATACCGACGCGCCGATGATGGCGGCAAGCAGCAGCCAAGTGAACCCTTCAAGCGGGTTGGTCTCGAACGGGTAGGCGCCCAGGGGGTTTTCCTCGTCGGCGATAACCTCGCCGACTGTCTCCTCCGCTTGTGCAGCAATGGCGGAACCCGCTGCCACCACCTGGTTCGTCGTCTGGCCCGACACCACGGTCGCCGCCTCTTGCGCGGCGACGGGGGCCACATCACCCGCCGTTGCAGTGGGCGACACCGTATTGCCCGCCGTAACGGCGAACACCAAGACGAACGCCGCAAGAATGACGGCAACAACCCCTGCAATGAGCGACGCATTCTCGTACCTTCGCCCCGTTTCTGGCGTCTTCCGCTCTTCCATCGGTTTCCCTTCCCTCACTCATTCGTGTCGGGAGCCGGCTGCCGGTTCGCTCACCGGCTCCCATTATAGCGAGCCTCCCCTTGGCCCGGGCGCATTTGCGCCATCACCCGATTAGGCAGGCGTGGGTACCGCAGCCGCATCGGTAGCCGGCTGCGGCTCCTCTTCTTGCTCGTCTTCCTGCTCGTCATCGCGCTTCTTCTTGCGGGCCAACAGCGCCACCACCAGCTGCACCAGCAGCATGATGGCAAACACGATGGTCCACTGGTCGAACCATGTCATCGGCTGCGTGAAGTCTTGCGTCAACAGCAGCAGCACGACCGCCAGGATGGCCAGGATAATCGCAACCAGGCGCTTCACCCGGTGCCGCTTCACGACCTGCGGATCTTCGTCTTCTTCCTCGTCGGCTTCCGCTTGCTCCTCGGTCGCGGCATATGCGGTCACGGACGCGGGTTCGGTTGCCGGCGCCTGATCCTGGCTGACGTCAGATGCGGCCGCAGCCTCGCTTTCGGCGGCGTTCTCTTCTTCGTCTTCTTCCTCGTCGCCCTTGCGCTTGCGACCGATGGCGCCAATGGCGAGCACGATTGCCACGATAAGCATCAGCAGCGTGGCCAACAGGTCGAACAGCGACCACGAGCCCTCGACGGAAGCAAGCGGGGTCGTATCGTCGTACAACGCTTCAACCTGCGGGGTTCCATCGTCGGCGATGGTCACGATGCCTGCCGGCGGCACCGGCGTGCGGTTCGTGATCACGCTGGCACCCGGGGTGCCGCTCGGACGCGGCGCTGCGGCGGGCGTGCTCGGAGTAGCGGGCGCAGGCGTGGTTTCGGTATAGGTGCGAGGAGCGGAAGCACTCGAGCTCGCCGGCTGTTCGGGCGGCTCGGGGGTGCTTTCGGAAGGAGTACCCGGCGTGGGCTG
>SUUF01000038.1:4767-16832 GCA_015062635.1 Coriobacteriaceae bacterium
GCATCACCGCTGGCAATGCGGCTGTAATCGGGCGTGTAGCCGGCGACGTCGGGCGTGGCAACGTCAAACGCCGTACCAGCTTCAAGCTGCACGTCGTAATCGGGCGCAGCCTCGGCGCCGTTCTCGTACACATAGTGGATGAGCAGGCGGTACAACCCTGTCACCGGGTTCGATTCCGCGGTATCGGAATCGCCGGCACCGGGGTCGTCATCAAGCTCGACCACCGCGGTGTTCGCAATGCGCGTGCCCACATCGGAATCCTGCACCGTGTAGGCCAGCGTTATCGTGCGCGTGGCTTCAGGCTCGAGTTCGGCGAACGTCACATTGCTGCCGTTCACCACGCCATCGCCAGACGAGGTCACCTCAACCGAGGCTCCGTTACCCAGGACGTCTTCCACCGTCACGTCGCGCAACGTCTTGCCGGTCGCGTTCGTGATGGTCACCAGATACAGGATCTGGTCGCCCACGAAGTAGCGCTCCTGCGGGTTCAGGATGACCTTGCTCACATCCACGCGGCCTTCCACCACATGGACGGTGTCTTCGCCTTCATACGTATCGTCCACGCCGTCGAAGCGCACCTGCACCTTGTTCTGGAAGCTGCCCGCCGCAACGTCGGCGTCGGTGACCTCGTAGGTTGCGGTGGTGCGTACGGTCGCCCCAGGCGCCACGTCGGGGAATACCGATTGCGCCAGCTCAACGCCCGGTTGCTCCTCGAGCGTGATTGTCTTGGGCTCGGCGTAGATATTCGTCGCCTCGATGTCGAACGTGGCCCGCTGACCCAACGCGACGGTCGCGTCGCCATGCGACTTCGTCACGACCTGGCCCTGGTTCACATCCTCATCGGTGACCGTGAGCGTGCCCGGAACCAACGTGATGCGGTAATTGCCCAAACGCGTCGAGGATGCGGGGTCAACCGCGAACGTGTTCTCGCTGCTGCCCACATACGTCTGCACGCCGGTGAACAGGTACGCCGGCTCCTCGCCATCGAGGAAGCCCTCGCCTCCCGTCACCTCGGCGGTGCGGGCGTAAAGCGGCAATCCGTCATACGCCTTCTCGGCACTACCCGACGTGACCTCGACCGGACGCGGCTCGATGCCGAGCGTGCCCGGAACGTACGTGATGCGGTAATTGCCCTGGATGGTTTCGCCGGCGGGCGTGATCGCATAGCCCGCATCGGATGCGGAAGCGTCTTCGCCGGCACTCCGTGCCATGGTGAACGCAATGGCATCGGCGGAATCGCCTGCCACCAGACCATCGACCGTTGCCGTGAATTCGGGGTCGGGCTCACCGTAGACCTTAGACGCATCGGCGGCGGTCACCGTCGCCTGCGCGGGCGCGATATGAAGCGTTCCGTTGCGATAGGAAACGGTGTAGTTGCCCTGCGTCGCCTCTCCCGCCGGCACGACGGTCGCGTGGTCGCCCGCCGACTGGTCGTCGGCGTCGCTGCGCGTCACAGTGAACACGATGACGTCTTCGGCGTCATCGCCCTGCAAGCCGAGCACCTGCGCGGTGAAGGCCGGGTCGGCTTCGCCATAGGTCTTCTGCGCGCCGTCAGCCGCGACGGTCACCTCTGCCCGGTCGATGACCAGCGCATACGAGGTTTCTGCCGGGTCGTAGCCCGGAGCGGTCGCCCGTGCATGCACCGTGTACGTGCCGGCATCCGTGGCAGCCGGCACTTCGGTCGACCATTGCGCCGCATCGTCCAGGCGGTATTCCACCACGGCGCCGGCCACATTGGCCATCGCCTCGGCAGCGGAAATCGGCTCACCGCGATAGGTTGCGCGGGTATCGGTGCCCACGACGGCAAGTTCGCCGGAGTTCACGATCTCGAACGTGGCGGGCGCGAAGGAGACGGTGTAGTTGCCCTGGCTTTGCACGCCAGTTGCGGTAAGGGCATACGTTCCGACATCCTCGCCGGGTTCACGTGAAAGCGTGTAGTTCACGACAGACTCGTCGTCGCCGGCAACCAGGCCGGTGACCCGCGCCGTGAACGCCGGGTCGGGCGTCGCGTAGGCCTTCGCGGCGTTCTGGACGAACACCGTGGCTTCGGCGGGCGTAATCGTGTAGGAGGCCGATTCGTAGCTCACCGTGTAGTTGCCCTGGACGGCTGCGCCGCTCGGTGCGATGGCGTAGGTGCCGACCGCGGTGCCGGGCTCACGTCCCAGGGTGTACGAGACCACGTCGGCCGTGTCTCCAGCCACCAGGCCCGTCACCTGGGCGGCAAGCGGCATCTCGGCTGCTCCGTACACCTGCGTCGCATCCTGGGCGGCCACCGTCAGCGGGGCGCGCGTAATCGTGAGGTCGGCAGCAGTGTAGGTAACCGAGTAGTTGCCTTGCGCGGCCGTGCCGCTTGGCACGATGGCATACGCGCCGACGTCTTCTCCCGGTGTGCGCGAGATCGTGTACCGCAGCACGTCGGCATCGTCACCAGCCACCAGGCCCGTCACCCGGGCCGTAAAGGCTGGGTCAGATTCGCCGTAGACCTTTTCCGCCGGCTGCGCCGCAACCGTGACGGCCTTCGGCGCGATGGTGAATGTGCCAGGCTGGTACGTCACCCGGTAATTGCCCTGCGACGCCGAGCCCTCCGGCGTGATGCGGTAGTCGCCCGCATCCTCGCCAGCAGCACGCGTGACGCCATCAACGGAAATCAAGCTCTCGGGTTCGCCCGCCACCAGGCCGCTTACCGTGTAGCCCAGCGACACCGGGTCGGCCTCGCCGTAGATCTTGGAGGCATCGGTGGCGCTCACCACGGCTTCGGCGGGGCTCACGCTCAGCGTGTAGGCCGCGGTTGCGGTCTCGTAGTTCGGGTTCACCGCACGCACGGTGATGCGGTCTTCGCCCACATCGGTGCGGGTCGGGACGATCTTCGTCCACGCCTGGCCGTTCACCCGGTATTCCACCGTGGTGCCGGCGGAAACGCTCGGCACAGCGGGCACGCCATACGCCTCGCCCGTGTACACGCCTTCCAGGCTCGTGCCCGAAACGGCGAGCGTGCCGGCGCGGACGATCGTGAGCGTTCCGGTCGCGTAGCTCACTTCGTAGTTGCCTTGGACCTGCGGCCCGGCAGCCTCGATGGCGTATTCGCCGACATCCTCGCCAGATTCACGTGTGAACTGGTACGACAGCACCGATGCGTCATCGCCGTTCTTCAAGCCGGTTACCGCCGCGGTGTAAACCGGGTCGGCATCGCCGTAGATCTTCGAAACCGACACCGGCGTCACCATGGCAGCAGCACGTTCGATGGTCAGGTCGGACGCCTGATACGTCACGGCATAGTTGCCCTGGCTCACGCCGCCCACAGCCGCAAGCACGTACGTGCCCACGTCTTCGCCGGCCTCGCGAGAGATGCTGTAGCGGATAGCGCTCGCATCGTCATCGGCCTTCAAACCCGAGACGGTCGCCGTGAATGCCGGGTCGGCATCGCCGTAGACCTTGTTGGCGGGCTGCACCACGACCGTGGCGGGTGCCTGGTTGATGGTGAAGACGGCGGGGGTGAAGGACACCCGGTAGTTGCCCTGCTCGGCAGCGCCGGCCGGGGTAATGGCATAAGCGCCGGCGTTTTCACCCGCATCGCGCGCAAGCGTGTACGTGATGCCGGCGGGATCATCGCCGTCGACCAGGCCTTCGATGGTGGCGGAAAGCGCCGGGTCGGCGTCGCCGTAGACCTTCGAGCTGGCAACGGCCGAAACCGTTATCGGCGCACGCTCGATCACGAGCTGGCAGGTGGTGGCGGCGTCATGGTAGTTCGGATTCGTCGCACGCACACGGATGTCGTAGACGCCTGCATCGATGGCGCTCGGCAGATCCTCGCTCCATTCGCCTGCATCGCCCACCCGGTAGAGCAGCGTCGTGCCTTCGGTGACCGTGGGAATGGCCGCGGAGATGGCATGCGACTCACCGTCGTAGACGGCTTGCGTGCCCAGCGCGAACACCGCCAACGCGCCCGAGCGCTCGATGGTGAAGGTCGCCGGCAGGTACGTCACGAGATAGTTGCCCTGCGCCTCTTCGCCGGTTGCCGTTATCGCATAGGCGCCCACATCTTCGCCCTCTTCGCGCGAAAGCGTGTAGGTGAGGGCATCGTCGCCCACGACGCCCGTCACCGTCGCGGTGAATTCGGGATCGTCTTCGCCATAGGTCTTGGATGCCGCTTGCGCTGCGACCGTCACGGGCCGCGGGGTCACGGTGATCGTGTAGTTCGCGGTGGCATCCTCGTAGTTCGGGTTCGTCGCGCGCACCTGCACGGCGGTCTCGCCCGCATCGGTACGGGTGGGAACCTCATCCTGCCAGGTTGCGCCACCGTCGACGCTGTACTCGACGGTCGTTCCCTCGGTCACGCTCGCCACCGCGGGGCCGCCGTGGGCCATGCCGTCGTACACGACGTTCACGTCGGAACCCGCCACCGCCAACGCGCCCGAACGGGCAATCGTCAGCGTCGAGGGCGCGTACGAAACCATGTAGTTGCCCTGCACGACCTCGCCGGAAACGGCGATGGCATAGGTGCCGGCATCCTCGCCCTCTTCACGGGAGAGCTCGTAATCGAGCACCACGGCGGTATCACCCGCCACCAGGCCCGAAACCGTGGCGGTGAACGCCGGGTCGGCCGCGCCGTATTCCTTGACTGCGGCATCGGCGGCGACAGTCACTGCCGCGCGGTCGATGGTGAAGGTAGCCGGCTGGTATTCCACCAGGTAATTGCCTTGTTCCACCGCACCGGACGGCACGATGGCATAGGTGCCGGCGTTCTCGCCGGCCGCGCGCTCGACCGTGTAGGCCACCGTCGAGGCGCCGTCGCCGTTCTTCAGCCCGCGGACGACGGCGGAAAGTGCCGGATCGGCGTCGCCGTAGGTCTTACCGGAATCGAGGGCGACCACGGTAGCTGTAGCCGGGGTGATGGCGTAGGTCGCCGGCTCCAGGCTCACCGTATAGTTCGCCGGATCGGCGGAAAGCGTCGGGGTGATGGCGTAGGATCCCACGTCGGTGCCGGCTGCGCGTGCCAGCGTGTAGGAAACCACGGTGGCGGCGTCGCCGTTGGCCAAGCCGGTGACGGTGGCGGTAAGCGGCAGTTCGGCGTCGCCATAGACCTGCGTCTTCGCATCGGCGGCGACCACGAGGTGCGCCTTCTCGATGGTGAAGGTCGCCGGTGCGAACACCACCCGGTAGTTGCCCTGGCGCGCATCGCCCATAGCCGAAATGGCATAGCTGCCAGCGTCCTCGCCCGGCGTACGGACGAGCTCGTAGGAAATCTCATCATCGAAGAGCACGCCGGAAACCGCGGCGGAGAGCGCCGGGTCGTCCTGGCCGTACACCTTCGAGGCATCGCGGGCGGCAACCGTCGCCGTTGCCGGCACGATGGTATAGGTGCCGCGTTCGAATGCGACGCGGTAGTTGCCCTGTGCGGCCTCGCCGGCGGGCGTTATCTCGTAATCGCCCGCATCGGTGCCCGCGACACGCGAAAGCTCGTAGGCGATGACGCTCGCATCGTCGCCGCGCTTCAACCCGGTAACCGTTGCGGTAAGGGCCTTCGGGGTGCCGCCGTAGGTTTGCACCTTGTCGTCGGCAGTCACCACGGCCAAGGCCGGCTCGATCGTGAACTCCGCCGGCACGAAGGTCACCTCGTAGTTGTCTTGCGTGGCATCGCCGGCGGGCATTATCTCGTAGCTGCCGGCGTCTTCGCCCGGCGTGCGCGACAACGTGTATGCCAGCGTGTCGAGGCCCACGAGGCCGTCGACGGTGGCATGCCACGCGGGATCGGCATCGCCGTAGGTCTTGCTGGCGGGCTGGGCGGTAACCGTGGCCTGCGCCTTCGTGATGTTGAAGTGGCCGGTTACGTATGACACCAGGTAATTGCCCTGAACTTCGGCGCCCTTCGGTATGACGGCATAGGTTCCGACGTTCTCGCCTTCGGAACGCGACACCGTGTACTCGATGGTATCGTCTCCGACCAGGCCTTCGGCGGTGGCGGAAAGCTCGGGGTCGGCCGTGCCATATACCTTGGAAGCGTCGTTGCCCGTGACGGTGACGCCCTTCGCGCTGATGGTGAACACGCCTGGCTCGAAGGTGACGCGGTAGTTGCCCTGCGTAGCCTCGCCGGCGGGCGTGATTGCATACTCGCCCACATCCTCGCCGGATGCGCGCGTGACGCCCGTCACCGTGATAAGCGTCTCGTCCTCGCCGTTCACGAGGCCCGAAACCGAATACTCAAAGGCTTCGGGGTCATCTTCGCCATACACCTTGCCCGCATTGACGGCTGTAACCGTCACATCCTTGGGCTGCACTTCCAACGTGTACGTGGCGGTTGCTGCGGTGTAATTCGGGTTCGTGGCGCGCACCTGCACCGTCGTGGTGCCGACATCGATACGGGTCGGCACGTCGGCGCTCCAGGTCTTGCCGTCATCAACGCTGTATTCCACCGTCGTGCCCGACTCGACGCTCGGGGTGGCGGCAACGCCGATGGCCATGCCGCTATAGACGGCCTGAATGTCCTGCCCGGCAACCGTGAGCGTGCCGGCCGCGACGATCTCGAAGGTCCCCTCGCCATATGTCACGCGGTAATTACCCTGTTCAGGTTCGCCATTTGCGGTTATGGCATAGGTTCCCACATCCTCGCCGGCGGCGCGCGAGAGCTCGTATGCCAACACAGCGGCGGTATCGCCGTTGCGCAACCCCGATACCGTGGCGGTGAGCGCGGGGTCGGCCTCGCCATAGGTCTTCACCGCGTTGACCGGCGTCACGACGACCTCGGCCTGGCCGATGGTGAGCGTGCCGGCCTCGAAAGCGACCGTGTAATTGCCTTGGTCGGCGCGGCCCGTGGCGGTAATCGGGTAGGTGCCCACATCTTCGCCTGCGGAACGCGACAACGTGTAGGCGATCGAGCTCGCGGGATCGCCAAGCTTCAAGCCCTCGACCTGAGCCGAGAATGCGGGGTCGACGTCGCCATAGGTCTTCTGCGCGTCATCGACCCTCACGGTCACCGGCGCAGGGGTGATGGTGAGTTTCGCGGGAACATACGAGACCTCGTAGTCGCCCTGCACGTCGGCACCGGCCAGCGCGAGCGTGTATTCGCCCACGTCCTTGCCCGGTTCGCGTGTGAGGGTGTAGCTGATCAGGCCCGCAGCATCTTCGAACTGCAAGCCGGAAACCTCGACGGTGAACGCCGGGTCGGGGTCGCCATACACCTTCGTGGCATCGGCCACGGCCACCGAGAGCTTCGCCTTCGAGATGGTGAAGGTCGCATCCTCGTAACTCACGGTGTAGTTGCCCTGCGCGGTGCTGCCCGTGGCGGTTATCGCATAGACGCCGGCATGTTCGCCTTCGACACGCGTAACCGCATACTCCACGGTGTCATCGCCGATGAGGCCTTCCACCTGGGCGGAAAGCACGGGATCGGCCTGGCCGTACACCTTGCCGGCATCCTGTGCGCGCACCACGACCGATGCTGGGGTGATCTCGAACGTGCCGGGAAGATAGGTAACGGTGTAGTTGCCTTGGCTTTCGTCGCCGGCGGGCGTGATGGCGTACTCGCCCACGTTTTCTCCCGCTTCGCGGGTGGCTGTCCATACGATGACATCGTCGGCATCGTCATACTGCAACCCGGTCACCCGCGCCCCGAAAGCGTCGGGGTCGGCTTGGCCGTACACCTTGGTCGCATCGTCGGCCACCACGGTCACGGCAGCCGGGGTGATGCTCAGCAGCGCCGGCGCATACGTCACCGTATAATTGCCCTGCACCGCGGCACCCACCGGCGTGATGGCGTATTCGCCCACGTCACGGCCGGCGGCGCGGTCGAAGTCATAGCGGATGACGCCCTCGTCGCCCGGCAGCACGCCTTCCACTTCGGCTTGGAATACCGGGTCGGCCTGGCCGTACACCTTGGTCGCATCGAGCGCGGTGACGGTAACCGCTGCCCGGGAAATCTCGAAGGTCGCGGGCACGAAGCTCACCGTGTAATTGCCCTGCACCGTCGCACCCGATGCGGTTATCACGTAGGTGCCCGCATCTTCGCCGGCGACGCGCTCCAACGTATAGGCAGGCTTGAAGCCGTCGACCACGCCCTCGACCTCGGCCGAAAGCACGGGGTCGGCCTCGCCATACACCTTGCCAGCATCCTGCGCGCGCACGGTTATCGCGGCCGGCGAGATGGTGAACAGCGCCGGCACATACGAAACGGCGTAGTTGCCCTGAAGCTCGTCGCCCGCAGGCACGATGGCGTATCCGCCGACATCCTCGCCCTCGTCACGCGTCACCGTGAAGGCAACGGTGTCGTCGCCGAGCAGGCCCTCGGCCGTCGCATGGAATTCCTCGGGGTCTGCCGCACCATAGGTCTTGCCGTCGTTAACAGCCGTCACCGTCACCGGCTTCGGCGTCACGACGATGCTCAGGCCGTCCACCTGCGCGGTGGTGTAACCTTCGAGCACCGCACGCACCGAGATGCCCTCGATGCTTTGCGCGACATCGGTAGCCGTCGGCGCGGTGGAAGTCCACTCGCCATCGCCCACCTTGTATTCGATGGCAGCGTTTGCAAGCGACGCGCTCACGTTGTTCAAGCCATAGGCATTGCCGTTGTACACGCCGCCGCCGCTTTCCGCCGTAAGCGTGAGGTCATCGGCGTTTTCGCTGATGGTAAGCGTGCCGGCAACGTAATCAACCGTATAGTTCGCACGCGGGTCGACCAGATTGCCCTCATCGTCGGCATCAGGTGCATGTCCCGACGCCACCTGAGCGGCACTCGGAACGATCGCTTCCTCGTACACGCCAACCTTGGTTTGCTGGCCGTCAAGCGCGATGCTCGCGAGGGTATCGCCCGCCGCCAAACCGGAAACCGCGACCTTCCCGCCAATCTGCGTGGCGTCGGTGTAGGTTGCAGCCGCCTCGCCCTGGGCGTTGCCGTTGTAGATATAGGTTTGATCGAGCGCGGTTATCGTAAGCTTGGCCGGGGTAACCTCAAGCGTGCCCGCCTCGACGGTTATCTCGTAATCGCCTTGTTGCGCCGACGCAGCCGCCCAATCAGGTTCGACCGTATTCTCGGCGGTACCCGCATCGGTGCGCGCACCCGTCGCCTTCACCGGCAGGGTCTCGCCATTCACCAGGCCTTCCACCGTCACATCGGCATTCGTGAGCGGCGTGCCGTCGTAGGCGCGCTTCGCCGAACCCGATGCAATCGTCAACGGGGCGGGGTTGATGGCAACGGAACCGTCGCTCACCACGAACGTCACGTCGAAATTGCCCGCCTGCTCATCGACGACGCCGAACTGGCCCTGCAGCGGCAACGTCGTCGTACCCGCATGCGTGCGCTCGACTTCAGCGGCCGCGCCGTTGAACACGATGAACGAGGCATCGAAATCGGGGTTCGAGATGCTCTCCACCGTATAACCCGCCGTATGCGGCAGGCCATCGTAGGTGGCCTCGACCACATCGCCCGCGATGGTCACGACCACCGCCGGGGCCGTCACGGTAAGGTTGCCGGAGATATATTCGATGTCATAGTAGTTGGCATTCGCCGGTCCCGCGATGCGGGCGTTCTTCGGAGTCGTGGCGCTCGAACCCACCGCCGTCTGCTCGCCGGTGAACTCGATGCCCGCGAGTTCATGGCCGGGCTGCAAGCCCGAAACGGTCACGTCGCCGACGCCCGACGACTTCAACGCGGTGCCGTCATACACCTTCGACTTGTTCTGGGCGGTAACCGTGAGCTTCGTGCGGTAATACACGTCGATGGTAACCGCATGGCCGTCGGTCGCCACATAGTAGACGCGCTTTCCCTGGTCGGCGCCATTTTTCTCCACATGGTCGAGCGTGTAGCCCGCCAACCCCGTGGGAACCGCGAATCCGCCGCCCACCTTCACCGATTCCTGCTGCGACTGCACGCCCTCGATGAGGTTGCCGTCCATATCGCGGTAATTCACCGTGAACGTCGAGCTCTGATAGGGCACATACTTGAAGACGATCGTGTTATCGCCCATCGAGAACGTGTAATCGATGACCTCGCTTTCGGGATGCAGCACCTGACCGGTGACACCCTGGCTCTGCAGCAACGCGTAGTCGACGGTTGCCGCCGATTCCTTCACCGAGACGATGTCGCCCGACACCTGGATGCCCGTCTTTGCGGGTGCAACCTCGATGGATTCGTCGCTCGCCAGCACGTAGCGCACGTCGTAGGTGATGACGTTGCGCTTGTGCGTATAGCGGAAGGTGATCTCGTTGCCGGAAAGCGCCAGGTCAATGGTCTGCAAGCTCACGTCGGGCAGCATGCCCGCGACCACGGCCGCCTTCTCGGTGATGCTGCTTCCCAACGCGAGCGCCGGGCTGCTCACGGTCTTCGCAGGCAGCACCTCGACCGACTCGTCAGACGCATCCACATACCGCACCGTGTACGACAGGATGTCCGCCGCCCACTTGGCATAGACGGTCGTGTCTTCGGTCAGCGGCTTCTCGAAGTCGTAGATGCGCGTGCAGGCGGCATCGGCGTACCAACCCTGGAACGTATATCCGACGCGTTTTTCAGGCGCGATGGATTCCGCCTGCGCGCCGTAGGGATAGGTCTCGCTCTGCGGTTCGGCACCCGACGACTCGTCGACAAAGGTGATAGTACGGTCGGGCAGCGCCCACTTTGCATACAGCGCCAGGTTGTTGCCCGGCATCTTGTTGAAGGTATAGGGGGTTTCCAAATTGGAATCGGCATACCAGCCGCCCCAGGTGGCGTCCTGCAAGCCAGCCGGCATAGGCGGCTCGTAGTTGTAGGTATCGCCCGTGATGTCGGCGTCGAAGAAGATGTTCGATGCCGTGGAGAGCTTCTGGCCGCCATAGTAATAGTCGATGCGGTAAGAATTGCGGTCATAGTAGAAGCGGTACACGTAGGTGCTGCCTACATATCCCGAACCGTAATACCCATACGGGGTGCCGGAATGCTTGCTGTAGCCGTCGATATCCTTCGCGCCCAGGTTGTTCGTGTTCAGGCCGATTTGCGTGTAGGCATCTTCCACCTGGTAGGTGCCATCGGGCTGCTGCAGCCAGTATTCCGCGTTTCGGCTATACGAGCTCGAGGTCCAGTAGCCCTTATACGTCATGACGTGGCTGCTATTCGCGTTCGACACGTTGCCCCAGATGAGCTCGTAGCGCTTGGTTACGTAGTTGCCCTCGGCAGCACCGGTCCAGTAGTTGAAATATTTCTTCTTGCTCGTGGCGGTGTCGTACACCTCGGTAGAAGAGGACGGCCACATCGACGAGATGTCCTGGCCGAGCACGACGTCGGTTATACGATAGTTCGAACCGGTGTAGGTTTGCCCGTTCATCGTGATGCGCGCATTGGCATTGTTGATGTTGAACACCAACGTGTAGCGGATGAGCTTGGAATACACGCGCAGCACCGAACTGCCGTCGGCGGCGATTTTCACGCTCGACTCGGCATTGCGCGAGGTGTCGGCTTCGTAGCCGTTCTGGCTCGGCACCCTCACGCCCGAAGCCTTCACGGTGGAGCCAACCTCAGCTTGCGCGGTGGTCGTGCTGTCATACACATAGCTCGTCGTGCCGGTGGAGTTGTCGAACTTCTCCTTCAGGTACACGATGGTGTAGTTCACCTGGCTCGGCGTCCATTTCGCATAGAGCGTGGTCGGGGATGTCACCGTGATGGAACCGGTCACACGGCTCTTCAAGTCGGCATCGCTGTACCAACCCGCGAAATCGTAGCCGGTACGTGTGGGGGTGGGGAGGCTCACGCTCGAACCGTAGGCGGCCATCTGCGCATCCACATAGTTGCCGCCGTTCACGTCGAACGTCACCTTGTATTGCGCACGCTGGTAATACGCCGGCACTTCCTGGTTCTCGGACGTGATCGTGGCGGTGACGGCATGGTCGAACACGCCGCCTTCCACTTCCTTGCGCGGCGGGGTCACCGTGGCGCCGCGCACGCCCTGCATCTCGGTGCGCGATACCTCGGAATAGCCTTGACCATCGAGGTCCTGCAGCAGGTACACGTAGTAATACGTGGTGTCGTATGGCACGAATTCCACGCGCTTCGTCAGATAGCCCTTGCCGTCGCGAACCGTCGCATGCTCGAGGTCGTCGGCCGTTAT
>SUUF01000039.1 GCA_015062635.1 Coriobacteriaceae bacterium
GCAACCGTCCTTACATCCGGGAATCCGAGAGGCACCATCGTCGGCTTACGCGCATCGTGCATTTCACGCATTCCACCACAAAAGCCGCAGGCGTGATGCTTCTCGCGGCCATCGCGGCCTTCGCCATCGCGAATTCGCCGGTGTATCCCGAATTCCTGCATTTCTGGCATGCCGACGTGACCTTCGGCGTGGGGCAAAGCGTGCACACGATGTCGCTCGCCCATATCGTGAACGACGTGCTCATGGCCGTGTTCTTCCTGCTTGTGGGCTTGGAGATAAAGTACGAGATGACGGCGGGTGCGCTTACCGATTGGCGGCAGGCGCTTTTGCCGGCTGCGGCTGCAGCGGGCGGCGTGGCGGCGCCGATCGTCATCTTCCTGCTGTTCACCGGCGGAAGCGAAGCGGCGAGCGGCTGGGGAGTTCCCACGGCGACCGACATCGCATTCGCCTTGGGCATCCTTGCGCTGCTGGGCAGCCGCGTCCCCACGGGGCTCAAGGTGTTTCTGAGCACGCTTGCCGTCGTCGATGACATCATCGCCATCTTGGTCATCGCGATTTTCTACGGCGAGGCCCCCGATTTCCTGTGGCTTGGCGGCGCCGCGGCCATCCTGGTCGTGTTGGCGTTGGTGAATCGCCGGCACGTGTATTCGCTCGTGCCGTATCTGGGCCTGGGCGTGCTGCTCTGGCTGTGCGTGTTCATGTCGGGCGTGCATTCCACCATTGCCGGCGTGTTGCTGGCGTTCACCATTCCCTGCCAGACGAACGTGAACATGGCGCATTTCCATCAGTGGAGCTTGCGCAAGCTGCGTGAGGCTGAAGAGGCGTTCGATCCCGATTCGATGGTCGTGGGACAGCATGAGTTCCTCGAAACCGTGAGGGAGATCTCGAAGGTCACGCGCCACGTGGTGCCTCCGGCAACGCGGCTCGAACTGCGTTTGCACCCATGGGTGTACTTCCTCATCCTGCCGCTGTTTGCGCTCACCAATGCCGATGTGTGCCTGGTAGATGGAACCCTGGGCGACCCGTTTTCGAACCCGGCCCTGTTCGGCGTGTTCTTCGGGCTCGTGTTGGGCAAGCCCATCGGCATCATGCTCGTGAGCTTCATCATGGTGAAGTCGGGTGTCGTGGGGTTGCCCGAGAACACGACTTGGGGCCATATGCTCGGCGCAGCCGTTCTCGCGGGCGTGGGCTTCACCATGGCGATTTTCGTCGCGAACCTCGCCTTTGCCGATGCCGCGACCGTCACCATCGCGAAAGCCGCCATTCTCACGGCATCGCTGGTGGCGGGCATCGCCGGTTTCCTCATCCTGTTCTTCCAGGCGAAACGAGTGCCAGACGAAGCCGATGAGGCATAGCGCGCTCCGTCCCGCTGGTCCGCGAAGGCCTATCTTATAATGCAATGTTATAAGATGACGTGAATCGAAACCGTAATGAATGAGGGAAAGCACGAGATAGGGTGCATAATCGGTATGGCTAACAGCAGTGCTTGAAAGGAGCATCTATGAATAAGGTACGGCTTGCAATCTTCGGTGCGAACCAGGGCGCGCGCATCGGGCATCGTGCCGTGTTGAATCCCGCATGCGATTTCGTGGCGCTTGCCGGTTTCGGCCAGCAGGCCGAGGATGCCGCGAAGGAATTCGACGTGCCGTTGTATGCCGACTATACCGACTTGCTTGCCCAGGTGGATGTGGATGCCGTTGCCATCGCGCTGCCCAACCAGCTGCATCTGCCCGCAACGAAGGCGTGCGTGGATGCCGGCGTGAAATACATCCTGCTTGAAAAGCCCATCGCGAGCACGCCGGAGGACGGCCAGGAGATTATCGATATCTGCAAGGAAGCGGGAACGACATTGCTCATCGGCCATCATCGCCGCTCCGCGAACCTGTTCCTCGCCCTGAAGGACTTCTTGGCAAGCGGGCGTTTGGGCGACATCGTGAGCGTGCAGAGCTATTACGCCATCTGCAAGAATCCCGGGTACTGGGACGACGAGTGGCGCCAAGTGCCCAGCGGCGGACCGCTTCTGGTGAACGCGATCCACGACATCGACGACCTGAACAACGTGCTCGACATGACTCCCACGCGCGTGTATGCCGCGAAGCGCAGCACGATTCGCGGGAACGAGTCTGAGGATTCGTGCTCGGCGCTCATCGAATTCGCCGAAGGCCCCACGGCCACGTATTTCCTTTCCGATGGCACGCCGAGCCCGTGGAACTACGACCTGCTCGCCCATGCCGACGAGCGCATGTGCTGGGAAGATGGGCAAGACAGCATGCATATCTTCGGCACGAAGGGCTCGATCGGCTTTCCGAGCTTCACGTTCTACACGTATCCCGACGAGGAGCACTGGGGCTGGTTCCAGCCGCTTACGCAGGAGCGCATCGAAGTGGAACTCAACGACCCGATGCAGTCGGAGGTCGACCACTTCATCGATTTGTGCTTGGGCCGCGAAACCGTGCCGCGCTGTACCGGCGAACAAGGCCTGAAGACCCTCAAGATGGTGAATGCGATTATCGAGTCGGCCAATACCCACCAGGTGGTGGAAATAGCCTAAGCGCCGAAACTGATGCAATGCGGGCGGGCGCATCGGGCGCCCGCACCTGTTCAGCAAGGGATAGCCGTGACGTCGGATCAGCTGCATTATTTCAAGGTACTCGCCGAAACGCTCAATTACACGCAGGCGGCCAGCAGCCTGTTCATCTCGCAGCCAGCGCTGTCGTCGGCCATCACGCGGCTTGAGCGCGAGGTGGGCGTGAAGCTGCTCGTGCGCAACCGTTCCGGCAAGGCGACGCTCACCGAGGCGGGCGAGCGCTTCTACGAGCATGCGTGCCTTGCCTTGGCCGATATCGACAACGGCATTCAGATTGCGCGTGAAATCGAATACGGCGCGCGCAATTCGACGTTGCGCATCGGCGCCGTCCCGTGCGTGCAGAGCGCAGCATGGTCGCGTACCCTGAACGATTTCCGCGTCGCATCGCCGTTGAACCCCACATTCTCCATTCGCCAGGCGCATTCCCCCGAATTAACCGCATGGCTGCTGAAAGGCGAGATCGACGCCGCGTTCATAAGCAAGGTCGGCGACGATTCGCGCATCAGCTACCATCTGTGCGGGCGCCAACCGGTGGTCTTGTGCGTGCATCGGAATCATCCGTGGGCGCAGAGGAAGAGCATCGCCCTTCACGAGCTGGATGGGTGCGAGGTCCTTACCTACGATAGCTCGAATCCGGCGGCACCCACGGCGGTGAACGTGCTGAGGCGGAGCCGCGCGATTGCCCATGAGACGTTTCTCGACGAGATGACGATGGCGTCGCTGGTGCAAGCCGATTCCCGAACGCTCGCGGTGTTCTGCTATTCGCTTGTCGTCGAAGCCATCCGCGATGTCGTGATCGTTCCGCTTGAGGGAATCGGTTCCGATGCCTGCCACCTCGTGTATTTCGCCTACCTGAAGGCCTCGCAGCGCGCAGTGGCAAGCGCGTTCATCGACCATATGCTGAAGCATCTCGAAACGCATGAGCTGCTGGCATGGCCCTTCGATGACATGGGGCGACGGTAACCGCTTCGTGGCTACCGCAAACATGGGGGAAGAGTAAAGAACCCGTTAAGTGCCTTTCGAATAGCCAGCTTTTTGGTATGGTTAGCCATTGTGTTTGTAAAGGAGTATGACCGTGAAAATAGGAATACCCAGAGAAGCGGCCGTGGGCCAGCCGGTGGTTGCCGGTTCGCCCTTCAACGTGGCCGCGTTGATAAAGCTCGGGTACGAGGTGTGCGTCGAACGGGGCGCCGGCGTATTCGCGAGCTTTTCAGATGAACTGTACGAGAAGATGGGCGCCCAGATCGTGGGCACCGATGAGGCTTGGGCGGCTGACATCGTCCTGTGCTTCGACTCGCCCAACGAAAACCATATCGCCCTGATGAAAGACGGCGCGACCCTTATCGCGCGCCTGAATCCGTGGGCCGACAAGGAGCTGCCCGAGCGCTATGCGAAGCGCGGCATCACCGCGCTCGCGCTCGATGCCGTGCCGCGCATTTCGCGCGCGCAGTCGCTCGACGTGCGTTCGTCGATGGCGAACGTCGCCGGTTACCGTGCGGTAATCGAGGCGGCAAGCCATCTCGGCCGCACGTTTGGCGGCCAGGTCACCGCCGCCGGCAAGGTCAACCCCTCCAAGGTGTATGTCATCGGCGTTGGCGTGGCGGGTCTTGCGGCCATCGGCCAGGCGAGCGCGATGGGCGCCGAGGTGTATGCCACCGACGTGCGCTCCGACGTCGCCGACCAGGTGGTTTCGCTCGGCGCGAAATTCGTTGAGATTCCCGTCAAGCAGGAATCCACCGACGGATACGCCCGAGCCCTCGACCTCGAGGAACAGGCGCGCGTGCTCGAGGTGTATACCAAGCAGGCCGCCAAGTGCGATGTGGTCATCACGACCGCGCAGGTGCCCGGTCGCCCCGCGCCCATCTTGCTCACCGAAGAGGCCATCGCCGGCATGAAGCCGGGTTCGGTCGTCGTGGACATGGGCGCGTCCGAATTCGGCGGCAACTGCACGCTTTCCAAGCACGATGACATCGTGGTCACCGACAACGACGTGACCATCATCGGCTATACCGAGCTGTATAACCGCCTTCCCGCGCAAGCATCGCAGCTCTATGGCCAGAATATCGTGAACTTTATCAAGCTGTGCACGCCCGAAAAGGACGGCGAGCTCGTCCTGAACCAAGAGGACGTGGTCGTGCGCGGCGTCACCGTCACGCTCGGCCGCGACATCATGTGGCCGCCCCCGCCGGTGAGCGTTTCGGCCGTGATGCCCGAGAAGGAAAACGTCGTTCCCGCCGAGGTGGCCAAAGAAGAGGCGGCTGCGCAGGCGAAGGAAGACAGCAAGCTCAAGGGCATCTGGTGGAAGGTGCTGCTTGCCGCGCTCGTGGTGTTGCTGATGATGACGGCGCCCGCCGAAATGGCGGGGCACTTCTTCGTGTTCGCGCTTGCCTGCGTCGTGGGCTTCTACGTCATCACGAACGTGACGCACACCTTGCATACGCCGCTGATGTCGGTGACGAATGCCATTTCGGGCATCATCATCGTGGGTGCATTGCTGCTGGTGGGGTCCGACAACATCGTTGTCGTCGTGCTTTCGGTTATCGCCATGGCCATCGCGGCCATCAACATCTTCGGCGGCTTCCTGGTTACCGACCGCATGCTGAAGATGTTCGAGAGGAGCTCTGAGTAACATGGGCGCTCTCGATTTTGCTTTCAACGCCAGCCCCGAGGTGCTCGATTACCTCGGCCGTTTCGAGTCGATGGCCTATCTGGGCGCGGCGATCCTGTTCATCCTCGCGCTCGCGGGCCTGTCGAAGCAGAAAACCGCCCAGCGCGGCAACAAGTTCGGCATCGCCGGCATGGCGTTTGCCCTCGTGGCAACCATCATCCTCGTTGTCGGCAAAGACGACCGCGGGGCGGTGCTCACGCTGGTGCTCATCGCGGCCGCCATCCTCGTCGGCGCCCTGTTCGGCATCCACAAGGCGCGCAGCGTCCAGATGACGGAAATGCCCCAGCTCGTGGCCATGCTGCATTCGTTCGTCGGCGCCGCGGCCGTGCTTGTCGGCTTCGAGTCGTTCTTCACCGAACCGGGCATTGCCGGCGTGAACGGCTTCCACATGGGCGAGGTCGGCCTCGCCGTCTTCATCGGCGCGGTCACATTCACCGGCTCCATCATCGCCTACCTCAAGCTCTCGGCGAAGATTTCCGGCAAGCCGCTCACGTTGCCCGGGCGCAACATCATGAACCTGTGCGCGGTCATCGTGTCCATCCTGCTCATCGCCTGGCTCGTGAACACGAATGGCGTGGAGGAAGGCCTGGTGCCGCTCGTCATCTTGACGGTGATTTCGCTCGTGCTCGGCCTGCACTTGGTTGCTGCCATCGGCGGTGGCGACATGCCGGTGGTCGTGTCGATGCTCAATTCCTATTCCGGCTGGGCGGCGGCCATGGCCGGCTTCACGCTGAATAACGACCTGCTCATCATCGCCGGCGCGCTGGTGGGTTCCTCGGGCGCCTACCTGTCGTACATCATGTGCAAGGGCATGAACCGTTCGTTCATCTCGGTTATCCTCGGCGGTTTCGGTTCCGATACCTCGGGGGCCAGCTCCGAGACCTACGAGCACGGCGCGCACGTCGAGACCACGGCCCAGCGCGTGGCCGAGATCCTGCTCGATTCCAAGAAGGTCGTCATCACGCCGGGCTTCGGCATGGCCGTGGCTCAGGCGCAGTTCCCGGTGGCCGACCTCACCCGCAAGCTCACCGATCGCGGCATCGATGTGAAGTTCGGCATCCATCCGGTGGCGGGCCGCATGCCGGGTCATATGAACGTGCTGCTGGCCGAGGCCAAGGTGCCTTACGACAAGGTGTTCGAGCTCGACGAGATCAACGACGACTTCGGTGATGTCGATACCGTCTTGGTCATCGGCGCAAACGACACGGTGAACCCGTCGGCCGAGACCGACCCGGGCTCTCCCATCGCCGGCATGCCCGTGCTGCGCGTGTGGGAAGCCAAGAAGGTCATCGTGTTCAAACGCTCGATGGGCAACGCCGGCTATTCCGGCGTGCAGAACCCGCTGTTCTTCAACGAGAACACGCGCATGCTGCTCGGCGACGCCAAGAAGTCGGTTGACGATATCATCAGCTACCTGTAACGGCGCGCGAAAACAACGAAGCCCCCGGTCAGTCACCATGTGCTGGCCGGGGGCTTTTCATTGCGGCGGAACAAGCGCCTGTGCAATCGGCTGCGCGCGCCCTTACGTTTGCCCGAGGTTGGGGAAACGGCGATTGAATTCCCGCGGGTCGAAAGAGAATTCGCCCCCGCGTTGTTCTGCAAGATATTCCAGCTGGGTGACGGTGCTTGCGAGCGAGGCGCGCAACAGCATCGGGTCGTCGATGTTGCCGTAGACGCCGGCTACCACGGCATCGGGGTCGAAGCCGGCGCCACCGTCGACGATGCGCGTCACCTCGGCTAAACGTTCCTTGCGATGTGCCCGGTAGCCTTCGAGCGCCTTGATGGGCTGGTCGATGGGGAATCCGTGCGCGGGTACGAATTGGGTGACCACGCCGGCGCGCACCAGTCGCTGCAGCCGGTTGAGCGACCTGAAATAATCGCCCAGGTTGCCATCGCCATAGGGGATGACGGTCGACCAATACCGGAAGATGAGGTCGCCGGTGAGGATAACCTGCTCGTCGTTCAGGATAAGCCCCACCATGTCGTAGCTGTGCCCGGGCAGCGCGACGATCTCCATGGCCGGGCAGCCTTCGAAGGGCGCGAACGGTCCTTCCGGCAGGTTGCCGAGCTCCGTATGGTATACCGGCACGCCCTCTTCGGGAAACACGACCAGCGGGTAGTTGCCGAACGCATTGAAACGGAAGCGTGTGCCGTCCATCGTCGCGGGTACGTTATCGGGGTCGATGCTTTCGGGGCCATGGGCGATGAGATGCCGCAGCAGGTCGGTGCCCGCGATATGGTCGAGGTGATGGTGCGTCACCAGGATGCCGGCGATCTCGGCATTGCGGTCGGCGCAAGCGGCCATCACCTTGCGCAGGTGAAGCACGTCGGGTGGGCCGGGGTCGACCACCAGCGCCTTCGGCGAACCGGGCGCATTCACGATGAACGTGTTCGTGCCCACCACCGTCATCGGCGTGATGTTGTCGGCCCGCACGCCGAACAACGATGGCGTCACATGGCCGCTTTCCCACAGCGCCTTGCGCAGTTTCACATTGGTCTTCATGTCTGCTGCCTTCTCGCCTTACGGCAATACGCCGGTTACCACGTGGTCGCCGTTCTCGTCGATGGCCCCCTCCTCCATGAATTGGATATGCGGCCGGTCGGTGTGCAGCAGGTCGTCGAGGTCCTTTGCGTGGTACACGAAGTTCAAGTTGTAAATCGTGGGCGGCAACAGGATGATCTCGCCGGCATCGCCCAGGTCGAAGGCCCATTGCGGGTCGACCCAGTCGGCGATGGAGGCTTCGGTCGAGCAATCGTCGGGCGTTTGGCCTTCGGGGCACAGCGCGGCGAAGAAGAACGTGTCGAAGCGCTTGGGCGAGAATTCCGGGGTCACCCAGTTCGCGCAGTACGACAGCAGGTCGCTGCGGATGTACAGGTTGTGGCGGATGAGCACTTCGGCGAGGCTCTGCTCATGTGCGATGAGCTTGTCGCGTTCCTCGCCCCATTCCGGCGTGCTCACGTCGCGTACCACGGTATGGGCATCGTGGCCAGCCAGCAGCACGCCGCATTCCTCGAATACCTCGCGCACCGCCGCCACGATGATGCGACGGGCGTCGTCTTCGCTCTGATGCAGCTTGGCTGCCCATTCGGCAGGCGTGGGGCCGGCCCATGGCAGCGCCGGGTCGGCGTCTTTCTGGTCGACGCGCCCGCCGGGGAACACGACGGCATCCGGTGCGAACGACATGCTCTTTTGCCGGCGAATCATGAACAGCTCGATTCCATTCGGCGGCGCCACCCGCTGGTCGATGGGCGTGCGGCCTTGGAAGGGTGCGGGATTGTTCGGGTCGACGGGGCGTACGAGCATCACGGTTGATGCTTTCAGAGGCGTAGCCGGCACGAACCCGTTGTCACGCTCGGCCAGCCATTTGTCGATTGCGGGAATCTGCCGCGGCTGCACTTTCGCCGTCAGCCGCTCGCCCGATCTCCATACCTGCTCGCTCGGTTTCTGAGCCATCTGCGCCTCCAACCTCCATGTGGCATTTTCATCAGGAAGTATACTCGATAGCCGCCTGCATTCCCGTGTTGCGCCGCCCGATTGGCGGCGTTGCCAGGCCATATGAAGGGCTCGTGCGGGGTTGGGCGCTTTTCAGACTGCTTTCAGGCCCGTTTCTCATACTGGACTTGTCTTTGGGGGAGGGCGAGTATGAAAGCGAGGTCGAACGATGGAAGCCGTAGTGGCTATCCCCGCGTTAGATCCGGATACCCGCCTGATTGGCCTGGTAGACGGATTGCATGAACGGGGTTTTAAACATTTCATCGTCGTGGACGATGGAAGCGGCGAAGAATTCCAGCCGGTGTTCGCCGCGTTGGAGCATCGTGGCGTGCGGGTGGTGCGGCACCCGCGGAACCTGGGGAAGGGAAGCGCGATCAAGACCGCCATCGCCCAGATGCGGTTTGCGTATCCCGGAGCGCCCTGCCTGGTGACCGTCGACGCCGATGGCCAGCATCAGCCCGACGACGTGCTGCGGGTATGCCGGGAAGCGCGGGAACAGCCGGGGGTGCTCGTGCTGGGAACGCGCGACTTGCAGGCGCGGGGCGTGCCCCTGCGCAGCCGCATCGGCAATGGGTTCAGCAGCCTGTACTTCAAGATGGATACCGGTATGCGGTGCCACGACACGCAAACGGGTTTGCGCGTGATACCGCGCACATTGTTCTCGCTTGCGGCGCGTACGCCGGGCTCGCGCTACGATTTCGAGATGAACTTCCTGACGCGTGTGGTGAAAGACGGCCATAGCGTGCGCGTGGTGCCGATACGCACCGTCTACGAGAAGGGCAATGCCGGCTCGCATTTCAGCACGGTGCGTGATTCGCTCATCATATACCGGCAATTCGTGCGTTTCTCGATGAGCTCTATCGCCTGCTCGGTGGTGGATCTTTCGATGTTTGCGCTGCTTACGGCACTAGTGGGGCTCGACACGGCGGCCACGGTCGCAATTGCGACCGTGGTGGCGCGCATGTTCTCGGGCATGTTGAACTTCGATTTGAACCGCGGTTGGAGCTTTGCGGAAACCGGCAGCCTCGAGGGCAAGGCCCGCATCCAGGCGATGCGCTATAGCACGCTTTTCGTGGTGCAGATGGTGGCGAGCATGGGCTTGGTGACGCTGCTGTCGTTCCTGCCCGTACCGCTTGTGGCGATAAAGGCGCTGGTAGATGGCGGGTTGTTCTTTGTGAGCCATTTCATCCAGCGCAATTGGGTGTTCGAGCCGAAAGCGCGGGGCTTGCGTCCCGCCCTGTTGAAGGGGGGCGCACATGCAAGGAAGCTTCCAGCGCATGGCTACCGTGCCGCCTAGCATGCAGGGTGCGCCTGCCTCAGAGGCGGGGGCTTTTGGCGGCCCCGCGCACAGGGCCTCGGCCGTTCCAGCCACCCGCGTGCGGCGGCGCCGGAATGATGCATGGGTGATCGTGTCGTCATGCCTGATCGCGATGTTCACGGTGTTCGTGCTGCTCGATGCGTTCGCCATCGAGCGTGTGCAGCAATCGGTGCGGGAGGCCGACCTTTCAAGCGTCCTCGCCGCCCAAAGCGAAACCGGCGCTTCGGCTGAAACGGATGCCGGGGCTTCGTCGGGCGATGCCGGTACCGGTTCGGGTTCGGGCGACTCATCCGATGGCGCGCTTGGCGCCGCAGCTGATGAAAACGATGAGGACGACTCGGAGGCCGCATCTACGACCGGTGATTCCGATTCGCAAGCGGAAAGCGGCCGTCGCCACGGTGCCCATGGCGGACCGGGCGGCAAGGACGCGGGCCATGCCGGCGGCAGCTCGGGTGGCTCGGGCAAAACCGCCAGCTCGAACGATGGAACGCTCGATGAGGGTGCCGGTTCGGCCTCGACGGCAGGCACGAGCGTGGGCAGCTATTCAGATGACAACATCTCGATTCAGGTTTCGCAGGTGCGGGCGTACGACACCGACATCTATGTGGCTGACATCCAGGTGAGCAGCGCCGAATATCTGAAGACGGCGCTCGCGCAAAACGCCTTCGGTCGCAACGTGAAGGACAGCACGTCGAACATGGCCGAGGCGGCCGATGCCATCCTCGCGATCAACGGCGACTATTACGGCTTTCGCGACGACGGATATGTGGTGCGCAATGGCGTGCTGTACCGCGACGAAGCGGCGGCAGGCACAGACGCGCTGGTGGTGTACGGTGACGGCACGATGGCTTCGGTGAGCCAAGACGAGAAGACCGCGCAGCAACTTGTCGACGACGGCGCCTGGCAGGTGCTGTCATTCGGGCCCACCCTCGTCGAAGACGGCGAGCTCGCGGTGACGGCCGATTCCGAGGTTTCGCAGGCGATGGGCAGCAACCCGCGTACGGCGATCGGCATGATCGACCCGTTGCACTATATCGTCGTGGTCTCGGGCGGGCGCACCGGCGACAATGCCGGGCTCACGCTCTACCAGCTGGCGCAAGTGTGCATCGACAACGGGGCGACCTACGCCTACAACCTCGATGGCGGCGGATCGAGCACGATATGGTTCCAGGGGCAGGTGCTGAACGACCCCTCGAGCGGAAACAGGGATGGAGAACGAGAGGTGAGCGACATTGTCTACTTCGGGTAATGCATGGATGCGCATGGCAGCGCGCTACGGCATAGCGGCGCTCGGGTGTATGGCGTTCAACTTCATTTACGCGCAGTTCGCGCATGGGATTTCGAGCGCCTTCATGACCTTCATGTTCCTCATTCCCCTGGTGGCAGGCGCTGTTCCGGCGTTGGCGCTGCGGGCGGCGAAGGCACGCCCCGTTCCGCGCGCAACCCGTCAGGCATGGGCGCTCGCCATTGCCTGCCTCACCATTGCGAGCTGCCTTCACGGCGTGTTCGATATCGCCGGAACCTCGTCTGCGTGGCTGTTTGCCTATCTTGCCGCGGCCATTGCATTCGCAGTTGTCGCCATCATCGCGACTGCAAAGCAGTCCACGCTCACATAGTGGGGCCACGCTCTGTTGTCGGGCGCAATCAAAGGACCCCGCTCGCGCGTGGTGTGCGAGCGGGGTCCTTCCATGGCGTTTGTTTTCCCGCCTGGCCGCTACACGTGCTGTATGCACAGGGCGACGAAGTCGGCGTAGGCGTCGACGAAGGTGCCCTCGACTTCAGGCAAGCCGGCGGCGCGCATTGCCTCGCGGGTGAGCTCGGCGCAATGGAAATGGCTCCACAAGCCGGGTGCTTGGTACAGAAGGCGCAGGTACAGCGCGTTTGCCGTGGCCTCGTTTGCGGCGCATTGCCGGGCGAGCACCGCAACGACGGGGGCGAGCATCTCGGCAAAGGCCTTCTTGAACTCGGTGAGCCGCTCGAGCGTGACATTCGATTCGATAATCGAGGTCAGGATCTCTTGATATCGCAGGAAATCGGCATGCTGTTCGGTGACCTGCGCCCATATGCGGGCGAAGTCATCCGTGGGCAGCGGGGCATCGGCAAGCGAAGCGGCAAGGTCGTCGAGCCATGCGCGGTTCTTCGCGGAATGCAGCTCGAGGAAGATTTCCTCCTGCGTGGCAGCATACTTGTAGAGGTTCGATCGCGACCATCCGAGGCGTTCGGCGATGGCGCCCATGTTCACCTGGTGGTAGGGACGTGTCTGGAACAGCTCGTCGGCTGCTGCCATGATCGTATCCATGCGCTCGCGTTTGCGTTCGGGCGTACGCGCCCGTTGATAATTGGCCATTATGTCGATTCCTCTCGGTTTTTGTTCGCCTTGTGAATTCTAGCAAACCTCTCTAATAAGCGACAAGATGTCTCCTATACTTCACGTTAGCGACACATTGTCACGTAAATACCATCAGGGAAGGGAACAGAGATGGCGAACCTCATCGTGTATTACTCCCGCAAGGGCGAAAACTATTGGGCTGGCGGCGTGAAGAACATCGCCAAGGGCAACACCGAGCGCGTGGCCGAATTCATCCAGCAGGCCGTGGGCGGCGACCTGTTCGAGATCGAGACGGTAAAGGATTATGCGGCCGACTACTACGAGTGCATCGACGATGCGAAAGCCGAGCTGCAGGCCGATGCGCGCCCCGAGATCCGCGCATATGTCGACAACTTGGACGATTACGACACTATCTTCCTGGGATATCCCAATTGGTGGGGCACCTGCCCGATGTGCGTGTTCACGTTCCTCGAGCATTACGACCTTGCCGGCAAGCGCATCGTGCCGTTCTGCACGAACGAAGGCTCGGGCATGGGCGGCTCCGAGCGCCATCTGAAGCGCATCTGCACGGGCGCCACCGTCGAGCGCGGCCTGTCCATCCTGGGCCATGAGGCGGCGAATTCCCAGGCCAAGGTGGCTGCTTGGGCTAAGAAGTTCGCGTAATCAGGCTCAGGGACAGTTAGGCGTCTCAGTAAGGGAGGGTTTTATGCCATACGAAGGAAAGAAAGATGTCGTCGTCCTCGTTGGGGCGGGCGGCATCGGGTCGGCGGTCGCGCGGCGCGTGGCATTCGGCAAGCACCTGGTGGTAACGGGATATTCCCAAGACGAAACCGATGCCGCCGTCGAGCGGTTCGCCAAGGACGGCTTCGAGGTGACCGGCCTGAAATGCGACCTTGCAAGCCGCGAGGACGTCTTGGCCGTGATTGCGCATGCGCAGGAGCACGGACCGATCGTGCATGTGATCTGCGCTGGCGGCGTGAGCCCCTCGCAGGCTCCCATCAAGACCATCTTGGCGGTCGACCTGTATGGCACGTCGGTGCTGCTCGAGGAATTCGGGAAGGTCATCGCACCCGGTGGCTCGGGTGTGGTCATCTCGAGCCAGTCGGGGCACCGGCTGCCCGCGCTTTCGCCCGAAGAGAACAAGTTGCTGGCAACCACGCCCACCGAAGAGCTTCTCGCCCTTGACATGCTGCAGGAAGAGCAGATCCGCACGACGCTTCGCGCCTACCAATTTGCCAAGCGCACGAACGTGCTGCGCGTGGCGTACGAGGCCACGAAGTGGGGCGAGCGTGGTGCCCGCGTGAATTCCGTGAGCCCCGGCATCATCATGACGCCGCTCGCATTTGACGAGATCAATGGCCCCCGTGGCGAAGGGTATCGCACGATGCTGCAGAAGATGCCCGCAGGACGCGCGGGCACGGTTGATGAAATCGGCCGCCTGTGCGAATTCCTGCTGGGACCGAATGCGTCATTCATCACCGGTTCTGACATCCTTGCCGACGGCGGCTGCACGGCGGCGTACTGGTATGGAAACCTGCAGTATCTGCAGGAAGGCTGGAGCCAGTCGTAACGGTTTTGCCGCAGAAAGACGAACGGGGCGCGCCAATCGGTGCGCCCCGTCGCGTTTAATCGCTCACGTCTCGGTCGTTCGTGATGAGGAACGTGTAGTCGGGGTAGAGCGCCTGCACCTCATCGCAGATGGTGCGGTAGAGCGCATCGCCGTCGGGCACCGCGAAGTCGAGCACGACGTCGAACGAGCACGTGCGTGCGTTCTCGTTCACGAAGAAGCCGTGAATCTGTATGACGCCGTCGTGCGCGGCGACGGTGCGCGTGATGCGCGAGCGCATTTCCCGAACCGCGTCGCTCGAAGTGTTGCGCGCATAGATGCCCACGGTGGCAAGCGCGATGCCATGCTCGCTCATCACGGCTTGCTGCAAGCGCCGCGTGAGCTCGTCGATCTGCAGGGCCGTCATCGTATCGGCCACTTCCACATGGATGGAGGCGACGGTGAGGTTCGGCCCGTATGATTCCATCAGCAGGTCGTACGCTCCGAGCACTTCCGGGTCGGCGCAGACGGTGCGCTTGATGCCGCGGGACACCTCGGGGTCGGGGCGCTTGCCCAAGATGTCGTCGAGCGTTTCGCGCAGCATCTCGAAGCCGGCTTTGATGATGACGATGGAGATGGCCACGCCCACATATGCCTCGAGCCCGATGCCCGTTGTCAGGTAGATGAGGGCTGCGGCAAGCACCGATGCCGAAAGCACGGCGTCGAAGAGGGCATCTTTGCCCGATGCCACGAGCGATCCCGAGTTCACCTGCCGTCCTTTCGCGCTCACGTAGCGGCCCAGGATAATCTTCACGATCACGGCCGCCGCGATTATCACGAGCGCGACCGTGGAATAATCGGCCGCTTCGGGTTCGATGATCTTCTTCACCGACTCGACCAGCGCGGTGATGCCGGCATACAGCACGATTGCGGCGATGACCAGCGCCGATAGGTATTCATAGCGCCCGTGTCCCAGCGGGTGCTCCTTGTCGGGGGCCTTGCCGCCGAGCTTGGCGCCGATGATTGTGATGACCGATGACAGCGCATCGGTGAGGTTGTTGACCGCGTCGAGCACGACGGCGATGGAGTTTGCCGCCAATCCCACCGCTGCCTTGAATGCCGCGAGCAGCACATTTGCCGCGATGCCGATGACGCTTGTGCGTACGATGACCTTCTCGCGCTCCGCTGCATCGAGTTCCTGTTGCGCCATGACCTCCCTTTCGTTCAATTGCGTAAACGGGATTATACCGCCCCGATCGGGCATCGTTCGCGCCCGGATGACCTCGCGTCATTCTGCCGGATTCCCTGTTCGATTTCATATAATAGGGCGGGAATTGGAATGCTGCCGGCTGAACAGGCGGTAGCTCGCTCGAAGAGGGGGCCGTGACTGCGGGCTTGAGCATACGGCATGTGGGGCTCATTGCCTGCTGCTGCGCGACGGCTGGCATTCCCGCCGCGATGATCGTCAGCACGCCGGGCATTTTTTATCCGGTCGTGGCCGACGAACTCGGCGTGCAGACGGCCGAGATATCGGCGTGGATGTCGGTGGCCATGCTCTCGAGTGCCCTTTTCTCGCCCCTGATGGGCAATGTCATCGGGCGGGTGAATCTTCGCCCGCTTGCCCTGTCGTGCGTTATCGCCGCCGCCATCGCGATGCTCGCGTTTTCGGTGGCCACCGCTTCGTGGTTGTTCTGGCTCGCCGGTGTTGCGGCGGGATACTCCCTGGTGGGGTGCTTGTCATTGGTGCCCGCCATTCTGGTGAACCGTTGGTTCGCCCGGCATGTGGGATTCCTCTTGGGCTTGTATACGGCATTTACGGGCATCGGCGGGGTCGTGTTCCTGCTTGTGGGCCAAGCGGCAATCGATGCCGTTGGGTGGCGGGCAACCTACCAGCTGTTTGCGGTCATCACGCTGGTGGTATGCGTGCCGCTGGTGCTTGCGTTTGTGCGCGAGACGCCCGAGTCGTGCGGCTTGCTGCCTTATGGAGCGCATGCAGGAGCCGGCGCTCAGCCCGCCTCGCCCGATATGGTTTCTGAATCCGATCGGGCGTCTATCCGCTTGGAGGTGCGCGCCGCCTACCGCACTTCCCTGTTTTGGGCGGTCATCGCATTCGGGTTCCTCATCAATTTGGTATGCCAGACGAATGGCTATTTCCCCAAATATGTGAACTGGGTGAACGAGCAGGCGGCAGCGGGCTTGGTGCCCATGGCGTTTCTCGCCGGCGCGGTTCTTTCCTCGTTCGCCCAGGCGGGCAACGCCTTGGGCAAAATCGGGCTCGGAGCTTATTCCGATTTCTCGGTGCGGCAGGCTATCGTGCTGCTGGTTGGCGCGGGAATGGGCGGCACTTTGTTGGTGTGGCAGTTGCCGGCCACGCCGGGTCTGGCCGTCGGCGGTCTCGTGTTCGGCTTCTTCCTTGCGGGGGTGCTCGTGTTGGTGCCCATGGTGGTGCGGTATCTGTATGGAAGCGGGCCGGTGTACCCGTTGCTGTATTCGCGCGTGTCGGTTGCACCGACGCTCGGTGGGGCGGTGGGCAACATCGTCTGGCCGTGGATGGCCGACAACCTCGGCGGCTTCGATGCCGTATTCGCCACCGCCCTTGCCTGCATGGCGGTAATCCTCGCAATAGGCCTTGTCGTGTGCCGAAACCGGTAACGCAAGACTGGAACACCTTGCCGGTCGTGCCAAACGGCTTGCGGGCCGCCGCATAGGCAGGTGCTCGGGGCCACGCTCCGCTGCTCCTCGGGAATGTCCACTGGA
>SUUF01000163.1:0-2241 GCA_015062635.1 Coriobacteriaceae bacterium
GCCATGGCCGACGCGTTCGGCGCAAGGCCGACACGCGCCTTCATGGGACGCGACCTGCTGTGCGTGTTCGACGACGCGGCAACCGTGAGCAAGATGAACCCCGACCAGGCGAAGCTCGCGGAGCTCGACGGGGCGCTCCAGCACGCCACCGCGCCGGGCGACGTTACCGGCACCGACTGCGTCTCGCGCAGCTTCGCGCCCAAGCTGGCCATTCCCGAAGACCCGGTATGCGGAAGCGGCCACTGCCATATCGCGCCATATTGGGCGAAGCGGTTAGGCAAGCACGAGCTTACGGCTTACCAGGCATCACGCCGGGGTGGCACGCTGCAGTGCCGCTGCGAAGGAGAAAGAGTGTTCCTGGCGGGAACGGCCGTGCTGTACTCGGTGGCCGAAACCGCCATCTGATTCGCGGCAGCCGGGCGCTAGCGGGAACCCCTACTTCAGCAGCGGCTTCTTGCCGGTAGCCTCCACGATGGCGGGCTTCTCGGGCAGCTTCTCGTAAATCACCACGCCGCGCAGCGCGAAGAACGTGCACACGATGCCCATGAGGTAGTACCAGGGGTTCACCTCGAGCGAGAAGAAATCGGGCGCGATGGCCATCCACATGTTGCACCAGGGGTTGAACGACACCACGGCCACGCAGATGAACACGATGTTCAGGATGCGGGCGTTGCCCGCCTGGGCGAACGAGGAAAGAACCGCGCCTGACAATAGCTGCCGACATGGTAGCCTCGGGTGTAACGTACGCCTACCTCGACTGGCTCGCCGGCGAATATGGCGACCTTCCCCTCGAGGAGCTCATCGCCCACTTCGAGGCGCTGCTCGCCAAGTGAATCGGGGTTCTCCCCCTCTTGCCCACGCCACGAGTCATTTGGCCTGACCCCAATGGCACGCCCAATGACAAATGCCCGGGCTGTTTGTCAAACGATGACAAATGACCAAGCCGTCCGCTATGAGTCATTTGGCCTGACCCCAATGGCACGCAATCGACCTAGCGCAAAGGATGCAATTGCCTATTGCGTGACAACAGCAGCCATCGCCCTTACGCTGTTTCCATACAGCAAAGGAAGGGAGGCTCCATGAGCATTGGCGAGACGATTCAAAACGCGCGGAAGAAGGCCGGACTCACGCAGGAGCAGCTCGCGGCCAAGGTGTTCGTGACGCGACAGGCCGTGAGCCGCTGGGAAAACGGGGATAGCGAGCCTGGCATCGACATGCGCAAGTTGTTGGCGCGCGTGCTCGACGTGCCGGTTGCCAGCCTGCTCGACCTGCCCGACGCCCCCGCGTGCCAGTGCTGCGGCACGCCTTTCGACGTTCCGGACATGCCTTTCGGCACGAACGCCGACGGCACGGAGAACCCCGACTACTGCGGATGGTGCTACAACGATGGCGAATTCACCAGCCAAGGACTCGACGAGATAATCGAACGCAACGTTCCCTACCTGATGCAGGCCACTGGATACTCGGCTGAAGAAGCGGTCTCGTTCATGGGGGCGGTCCTGCCCACGCTCAAGCGGTGGAGCGGCATGGAGAACCGCAATGCGGCGGCAAACCTCAAGCGGAGCTCCTTCTACGTGTGTCCAAGCTGCGGAAACGTCGCGTGGTCGTCGGGCGAGGTGGCGGCCACCTGCTGCGGCAACACGCTGGAGCCGCTTGCGGCGAAGAAGAATGACGGCGTCCTGGACGCTAACGTGGGGGTGGCGGAAGGGTGCCAGCACGTGCACGTGGCCCACCCCATGACCAAAGACGACTACCTGCTGTTCATCGCGGCCGTCGGCGACGACCTCGTGCGCATCAAGCGGCTCTACCCCGAACAGGAAGCCCGCGCCGAGTTCTGGATGCAGGGACCCTGCAAGGTGTACGCCTTCGGGAACAGCTGCGGCCTGGTGGAACTCTGAGGACAAGGCGCAACCGGGGCCGTTTGAGTTGAATGGCGCTCGCCCCGTCCAGCACCCCAATAGCCGGCAACGGAGTGCAGGGCACGCCCTACCAGATGTAGGGCACGAGCCGCCAGCGAACGCTGCGCCGGTATTCCGCATACCCGGCCAATTCGCGCGCGAGCATCGTGTCCTCCAAGACGGTGCGCACGACGATGACCACGGCAACCGCGCCCGAGACGATCGCCACCTGCACGCTTGGCAACACCATCGCCACGGCCACGCACCACATGATGATGGCGGAGTACATCGGGTGCCGCACGAACGCGTAAGGACCCGTGCTGCACACCCGCTGGCCGCGTTC
>SUUF01000163.1:2341-3689 GCA_015062635.1 Coriobacteriaceae bacterium
ATCATGCCCTTGTCGCCCATCGCGCACCTCCCTTCCGCGGAATCCAAACGCGTTGACGTCATCGCGCCCGGCGCATCTGCCGAGCTACGTCACCGGCGCCCCATCCCCAACGATTGGAAGGCGCGCTAAAAAAGCATCGCCGCAACCCCCTATGAGTTGTCGTGCGTCACGCGGGACCCGCCTACAGCGTTGCCAGGAATTCCTCGAGCCGCGCGTTGAATTCGCACGGATACTGCGCCGCCATCAGATGGCCGCCCATCACATGCGTGGGCGTTTGCGGGCACAGCGCGTTGTACCAGGGCTCCGCCACGTCGGCCCAATGCTTCGCGATGAACATCAGCGTGGGCACTTTGGCCGCCGCTTCTTGCGCGATTGCACGATAATCCGAGAGGATCGCATCGCCGAACAGCTCGTGCGCCACCCAATACGGCGTGCGCGCACCCATATCCATGAAGTAGTCGTACTCATCGTCCGAGATGGGACCTTCCCACATCACCTCGCGCAGGTACTCGTCCCAAAACGCGCGTGCGGTCTCGGGCGCGTTCAGCACGCGGGTCATCACCTCGGAAAGCTCGGCCGGGCTGCCCTCGGTCCAAGCAGCGGGATCCTCGTTGTGCGGCAGCGGCGACATGTCCACGGTCACGCAGCCGGCCACGGCATCCACGCCAGCCTGCTCCATGAACGCCCAGGCCTCCAGGTTGCCGCAGCTCCACCCCACCAGCACCGGCTTTGAAATACCCAGCTCGTCGAGCAGCTTCACCAGGTCGGCACCATGCGTCTGGTAATCGTTGCCCATGGGCGCCTTGGTGGAGAGCCCCTGGCCGCGCGGGTCGACCAGCACCACGCGGTAGCGGTCGCGGAAGTGCTCCATCTGGTCCTTGAACACCTCGCCCGAAAACGTCAGCCCCGGAATGAACACGAGCGCCTGGGCATCGGGTTCACCTGCATCCCACACGTGGATCTGCACTCCCGGCGCAACGGTGATGAATTTGCTCTCGATGCGTTCCTTCGACATGGGCGCCCCTTTCCCGCAAGACGGCCGCAGGACCCGCCGCACCGCAATGGCCCGAGGCCCTGAAGCCCTGCACAAACGACGATTGCATCTTCATGATACGGCAGTTGCGCCCGCTCGTCACGGTATCCAAGGAACGCGAGCGGGCGGCAGGATCGGGCTTGCGACGCTGGTTTGGGGCATCCGCCCACGTCAGCGCTTGAACACCCGTATCAGGCGCAGGGTGAGGTCGATGGCTCCCACCAGGAACACCGCCACGCCCAGGCACACCGCGAAGGGGCGCATCAGCGCGTTGCAGGTCATCGACGCATTCGCGCACAGGTCGATGAGACCGCC
>SUUF01000040.1 GCA_015062635.1 Coriobacteriaceae bacterium
TGTTGGGCGTAGGGGCTTTCCGGCTGGCCGTAGCTTTGCTGCTGTTGCCATCCTTGCTGGACCGGTTCGGCTTGCGGGGGCGCCTGCTCGCCCGAAGCCCAGGCGTATCCCTGCTGGTACCCGCGCTCGAAGGGGCTCTGCTCGGGCTGGGCCGCGGCGGCTTGGGCCGCCTGGCCGGCTTGCGTTGCTTGCGCTTGGTACGGAGCGGCTTGGGGTTCGGCGGCCGCTGCCGTTGCGTCGGCATAGGGCGAGCCGGCGGCGACGGCGACAGCGGTGCCGCAATTCGAGCAGAATTTCGCGGTTTCGGAAAGCGTAGCAGCGCAATTCGGGCAAAGCATGAATCGGTCCTCCTTCGTGGCTTCATCGTCATAGTAGCCGAAAAGCCGTGGGAAGGGAGGCGTTCGGTTCAGGATGCGCTTGCGCTGTCGATATCTTCACAACCCGGCAGGCGTGCCTACCGGGTTGCGGCTGATGCTGGCTCAGGCGCGATGTGCCGCGCTCGCCATTTCACGCACGTAGTTTCCCACGGGGCCGGCGGCGTCGCGGCCGTGCTTCGCGATGAGCTTGACGATGGCGCTGCCGACGATGGCGCCATCGGATGCGCCGGCCATCTTCTCGGCCTGCTCGGGGGTCGAGATGCCGAAGCCGACGGCGGCGGGTGTGGCCGTGTTCTCGCGGATGACCTGCACGATGGCGCCGATATCGGTGGTGATTTCGGTGCGCACGCCGGTCACGCCCAGGCTTGACACCACATAGATGAAGCCGGTCGCCTCGCGCGCGATGCTCGCGATGCGGTTCTCGCTCGTCGGCGCGATCATGCTCACGAGGTCGAGTCCATACCGCTCGCACAGCGGCGCGAAGTCTTCCTTTTCCTCGAACGGCACGTCGGGCAGGATGAGGCCGTCGATGCCCACGTCGGCGCAAGTGGCGATGAACCGTTCGGCGCCGTACGAGAACACGACGTTCGCGTAGGTCATGAACACGAGGGGAACCTTCACGTCTGTGCGCAGGTCACGTACGAGGTCGAACACCTTGTCGGTGGTGGTTCCCGCTGCGAGCGCCCGCTCGTTGGCCTCTTGGATAACCGGCCCTTCGGCCGTCGGGTCGGAAAACGGGATGCCGAGCTCCACGAGGTCGGCGCCGGCGGCCACCATTGCGCGCACGCAGGCAGCCGTGGTCTCGAGGTCGGGGTCGCCGCAGGTGATGAACGGGATGAACGCCTTGCCGTTCGCGAAAGCCTGTTGGATGGTGCTCATTATTCGCTCAACTCCTCTCCGCGGTAACGCGCCACCGACACGCAGTCTTTGTCGCCGCGTCCCGAAAGCGTCACGACGATGGTCTGGTCGGGACGCATCGTGGGTGCGATCTTCATCGCATGGGCCAGGGCATGCGCACTCTCGATGGCGGGGATGATGCCCTCCAGGCGACTCAGGTACTCGAATGCCTGCACGGCTTCCTCATCGGTGACGGGCACGTAGGTGGCGCGGCCGGTGTCGTGCAACCATGCGTGCTCGGGCCCGATGCCCGGGTAATCGAGGCCGGCCGAGATGCTGTACACCGGGGCGATTTGCCCGTATTCGTCTTGGCAGAAATAGCTTTTCATGCCGTGGAAGATGCCGAGCCGGCCGGTGGCGATGGTGGCGGCTGTCTCGAAGGTGTCGACGCCGCGCCCAGCCGCCTCGCAGCCGATAAGTTGCACGCCCGGTTCGTCGATGAAGTGGTAGAACGTGCCGATGGCATTGCTGCCGCCGCCCACGCAGGCCATCACGACATCGGGAAGCGCGCCCTCGCGTTCGAGCATCTGCTCCTTGATCTCGGCCGAGATGACCGCCTGGAAATCGCGCACGATCGTGGGGAAGGGATGCGGGCCCATCACCGATCCCAGGCAGTAATGGGTGTCGGCCATGCGGTTCGTCCACTCGCGCATCGCCTCGCTCACGGCATCCTTCAGGGTGGCGGTGCCGGTGGTGACGGGCACGACCTCGGCACCCAGCAGGCGCATCTTGTACACGTTCAGCGCTTGACGTTCGCAGTCGAGCGCGCCCATGAACACGACGCATTCCATATCCATCAGCGCGGCGGCGGTAGCGGTTGCCACGCCATGCTGGCCGGCGCCGGTTTCGGCAATCAGACGGGTCTTGCCCATCTTCTTCGCCAGCAGCGCCTGGCCAAGCACGTTGTTTATCTTGTGCGCGCCGGTGTGGTTCAGGTCTTCTCGCTTCAGGTATACCTTCGCGCCGCCCAAATCGCGCGTCATGCGCTCGGCGAAGTACAGGCGGCTCGGCCGTCCGGCGTATTCGTTGAACAAGGTGGCGAGCTCGCGCTTGAAGTCCGGGTCGTCCTTGAAGCGGTCGTATGCCTCTTCAAGCTCGATGACGGCGTTCATCAGGGTTTCGGGCATGTATTGCCCGCCATGCACCCCGAAGCGTCCCCGTGGGTTGGTCATGTCGTTCCTCCTTCCAACCGGAATGCATTCAATCCGGTTTTCGGTCCAGGTCAGACGCCGAATCCGCTTCGGGGAGTCCCTTGGGCGGCCGGCCGGTGCGCAGCCCGGCTCGTTTCCGCCCATCGCCCGTCGCTTGTCGAAGCGGCGCCTGCTTAATTCAATTCGGGATGAAGCTCGTCATCCCCTTCCTCTTCGTGGAATTCCGGATGCAGCGATTCCAGGAAGCTCAAACGCGGATGCGCGTCGTCCCATGCGCGAACCGCCTGGGCAAATGCCCGCATCTTCTGGGGGTCCTTCTTGCCGTCCGTCTCGATGCCGCTGCTCGTGTCGACGTATGCGGCGCCGGTGCGGTCGAGCGCCTCGGCAACGTTGCCGGCGTCAAGCCCGCCGGCAAGGAAGTAGGGGCGGTCGAAACCGTCGAGCAGCGACCAATCGAACGCCGTGCCGCTGCCGAGCCCCGCGTCGAGCAGCACCATGTCGGCGGTCGACTCGCGCGCCGCCTGCACATCGGATGCATCGTTGATCACGAACGCCTTCACGATGGCCTTCTCGTCGGGCGCGCGCAGCGCCTGGCGCAGGGCGGCGATATAGGCATCGTCTTCGGCACCATGCAGCTGGGCGATGTCGATGAGGTCCTCGTTCAGCAACGCGGCGACGAAACGCACCGGCGCATCGACGAACACGCCGACATTCGTGATGTCCTCGTCGAGGTCCTCGTTCAACTCGACGGCACGTTCGGGGGTGATGTAACGGCTGCTATCGGGCCAGAACACGAAACCGATGTAATCGGGCAGAATCTCGTTTGCGGCTTCGACATCTTCTTCACGGGTGATTCCACACATCTTTATGCGCGTCATGGCAATGCTCCTCTCAATTCGGAAAGCGCCGTGCGCTTGTCGGGCGCGCGCATCAGCTGCTCGCCCACGAGCACGGCGTTCACGCCATTGTCGCGCAAAACCGCGATGTCCGCAGCAGTTCGTATGCCGCTTTCGGCGACGAACGGTATTTCAGGCGGCACCGCTTCCCGCAGGCGCACGCTCGTGCCGATGTCGACCGTGAAATCCTTCAGGTTGCGGTTGTTCACCCCCACGATGCGCGCGCCCGCTGCGAGGGCGCTGTGCACCTCGGCGGCGTCGTGCGCCTCGACAAGCGCATCGAGGCCCAGGTCGTCGCAAATCGCCAGGTACCGGTTGATGGTCGCGGTGTCGAGCAGGCTGCAGATGAGCAGCACCGCCTTGGCGCCGAGGAGCTTCGCCTCGTAAATCTGGTATTCGTCGACGGTGAAATCCTTGCGCAAGCAGGGAATGCCCGCTTCGGCGGCAATCTCGCGCAAGTAGTCGTCGCTGCCGAGGAAACGCGTCGGTTCGGTGAGCACCGAGATCGCCGAAGCACCGGCCTCCTCGTATTCCCGCGCGATGGCGCGGTAGGGGAAATCGGGCGCGATGAGCCCCTTCGACGGCGAGGCCTTCTTGCATTCGCAGATGAAGTGGAGGGTATCGCCGGCGGGATCGACGCCGGCAAGGGCCTGGGCGAAGGTCGGCTGCGCATCGCGCGGCATCGCGCGCGCCTGCTCACGCAGCGATTCGAGCGGTGTCTCCCGTTTCCGTGCCGCCACGCGCTCGCGTGCGGCGTCGGCCAGCGTGTCGAGTATCGTCGTCATTGCATGCGCCTAGTTGTTCGTGGCCGCGATGTAAGCCTCGAGCGTTGCCAGGGCCTTGCCCGAATCGATGGTCTCGGCGGCGAGCTTCACGCCGTCGGCGATGCTTGCGGCGGCACCGGCGGTGAACAGGGCCGCGCCGGCGTTCAATACCACGATGTCGCGTTTCGGTCCGCGTTCGACGCCTGCCAGGATGTCGCGCGTCGTTTGCGCGTTCTCGGCGGGCGTGCCGCCCTTCACATCGTTTTTCTCGCACCGGGCGAAGCCGAAATCCTCGGGCGTCACGACGCTCGTGCGGTAATACCCGTCGCGCAGCTCGCAGATGGTGGTTGGCGCCGACATCGAGAGCTCGTCCATCTTGTCTTGACCATACACCACCAGGCCGCGCTTCACGCCGAGCTTGTCGAGCACCTTCGCCACAGGCTCGACGAGGTATTCGTCGTACACGCCCAACAGGAAGTATTCGGGCGAAGCGGGGTTCGTGAGCGGCCCCAAGATGTTGAACACGGTGCGGAAGCCCAGTTCGCGGCGCACGGCACCGACGTATTTCATCGCGGGATGGTATTTCTGCGCGAAGAAGAAGCAGACGCCCGGGCCATTGAGCAGCTCGAGGGCCTTTTCAGGGCTCTGATCGATGTTCACGCCCAGGGCTTCCTGGCAATCGGCTGTGCCCGACTGGCTGCTGGCCGCGCGGTTGCCATGCTTGGCCACCTTCACGCCGGCGGCGGCGATGACCATCGCCGCGGTGGTCGAGATGTTGAAGGTGTTCGAGCGGTCGCCGCCCGTGCCCACGATCTCGAGCACCTCGAGGCCGGGATGCGGCACCGGGGTCGCGAGCTCGCGCATCGCGGCAGCGCAGCCCGAAATCTCGTCGATGGTCTCGGCTTTCGTGCTCTTCGTGGAAAGCGCCGCCAAGAACGCGGCGTTTTGCGTGGCGCTCGTCTCGCCGCGCATGATCTCGCTCATCACGGTGTAGGCCTCGTCGAAGGTCAGGTCTTCCTTCATGACGATCTTCTCGATTGCTTCCTTGATCATGGTCGTTTTTGCCTTTCTGCTATCGGTTGTTCGTGAGGTCGATGAAGTTTCGTAAGATGGCCGGGCCATCGGGGGTCATGATGCTTTCGGGGTGGAACTGCACGCCGAACACGGGGTGCGTGCGGTGCTGCACCGCCATCACCTCGCCGTCGTCGGCGCGGGCGGTTGCGACAAGCTCGTCGGGCAGCGTGTGCTCCACGACCGAAAGCGAATGGTAGCGGGCGACCGGCACCTGCGCGGGCAGTCCGGCGAACAGCCCCGCCTGCGTGGCGTCGGGTTCGATGCTCGCCATCGACTGCTTGCCGTGCATGAGCTGCCGCGCGTACCCGATGGTCGCCCCGTATGCGAGGCAAATGGCCTGATGCCCGAGGCACACGCCCAATATGGGCAGTTCTGGCCCCAGCTCGCGCACCACATCGACGCACACGCCCGCATCTTCGGGGCGCCCCGGGCCGGGGCTGATGATGATGCCGGCAGGGCCGAGCGCGCGAATCTCGTTGACGCCGAGCGCGTCGTTTCGCACGACGCGGATGTCGGGCTCGATGCTGCCGACCAGCTGGTACAGGTTGTACGAGAAGCTGTCGTAGTTGTCGATGAGCAAGATCATTGCAGCTCCTCCGCCTCGTGCAGGGCGGCGACGACGGCCGCGGCCTTGTTGATGCATTCCCGGTATTCCTTCTCGGGCACGCTGTCGGCCACGATGCCGGCGCCGCTGCGGATGAAGACCTTGCCGTTCTTCTTGAAGGCCAGCCGGATGGCGATACACGTGTCGAGGTTGCCGGTGAAATCGAGATAGCCGATGGCGCCGCCGTAGATGCCGCGCTTGTTGTTTTCCAGATCGTTGATGATCTGGCAGGCGCGGATCTTCGGCGCGCCGGAAAGCGTTCCCGCCGGCAAGATGGCATCGACGGCGTCAACGGCATCGTGCGCATCGTCGATGAGGCCGCGCACGGTCGAGCCGATGTGCATCACGTGCGAGAACCTCTCGATTGACTGGTATTTCTCGACTTCGACGCTGCCGAATCGCGCGATCTTGCCGAGGTCGTTGCGGCCGAGGTCGACGAGCATGTTGTGCTCGGCGAGTTCCTTCTCGTCGGCGAGCAGCTCGGCTTCGAGCGCGGCATCCTGCGCGGGAGTTGCGCCCCGCGGACGCGTGCCGGCCAGCGGGAACGTGTGGAGGACGCCGTCTTCCAACTTGACGAGCGTTTCGGGCGAGGCGCCGGCGACCTCCATGTCGGAGCTCGCGAAATAGAACATATACGGCGAGGGATTCAGCGTGCGCAACACGCGATAGGCGTTCAGCAGACTTCCCTCGAATTCGGCTTCCAGGCGGTTCGAGAGCACCACCTGGAAGATGTCGCCCTCGTGGATGTGATACTGGGCCTGCCGCACCATCGCGCAGTAGCGTTCCTCGTCGAACAGCGGGTGCACCTCGGATTTCAGGTGACCGGGCTGCTCTGGCGCTTCGTCGCCGTTCAACACGAGGTCGGCCATCTGCCCGAGCTGCATCACGGCGCGCCGGTACCCAGCCTCGCCTTCCGAAAGGTCGGCGTTCACCACCAAGATGATTTTCTGCTTGAAGTTGTCGAACGCGATGACCTTGTCGAACAGCATGAGGTCGACATCTTTGAAGCCCTCGCTGTCATGCGCGTCGAGCACGAGGCTCGGCTCGGCGTATTTCAGGTAGTCGTAGCTGAAATAGCCCACGAGCCCGCCGGTGAAGCTCGGCATGCCCGGCACCTTCGGGGTGCGGTACTCCTGCAATATCTGGCGCAGGTACCGTGCGGGATGATCGACTTCGAAGCTCAGCGCGCCGACCTTCATCTGGCCGTTCAGGCAGGTCACCTCAAGGGTTGGGTCGTATCCCAAGAAGGAATACCGGCCCCATTGCGCGCTGTCGGCTGCCGATTCCAGCAGATAGCAATGGTCCGAGACGTTCTTGAGCTTGCGCATCACGGTGATGGGCGTCACCGTGTCCGAGAGGATTTCCCGTGCGATAGGCACGCGCTTGTACGAGCCATCGGCGGTGTAGGCAAGCGCTTCCTCCAAGCTGGGGGTCGTAACCGGTTGCGTCACGTTCGCCTCCTTTCATCGGTTGGCCGAGCGTTCAGGCTCGAGCCATCTCGATTGCCGGGGCAACAAAAAAGCCCCGACAAACTACCTGTTCGTCAAGGGCGAAATTGCTTCCGTGGTGCCACCTTGATTCGCGGTCTCCCGCGCACTTTGCAGGATGCAAGCACATCCCCGGCATCTGACGCGTGCCTGACGTCGCAGGGTACTCGGTTTCCCTTTGCCTGCGCCCTCAGCGGGCCATTTGACAAGTCGTGCCTGCCCGATTTCCACCATCGCGGGCTCTCTGTGAAGTCGTGCTTGCCGTTACTTCCGCTTCAACGGTTTGCTCTATTCGGTTGGAGTGGATGATACATCGGTTCATATGATTACATGCCGAGAATTTTAAAAAATCTGCCGAGTGGTTGCGTGCATGCGCTTTTATCCGTCGTTTCGATGCCGCGCCATCGAAAAAACCTGGGGAGCCGACGGTTGACCAGAGTCGCCGCCTCGGGTTGAATTGTCGAAGCGACCAATTGAAAGGGGATCGCGATGGTTACGATAAACGGGAAATCCGTGGCAGCCGAGGGTAAGACCCTGGCGGCGTATTTGGCGGAATCCGGCTATGCGACGAAGCGGGTGGCGGTTGAGCTGAATGGCGAAATCGTGCCGAAGGTCGCGTATGACGAGACGGTGCTCTCGGCGGGCGATGAGGTCGAGATCGTCGCCTTCGTGGGAGGCGGCTAAGATGGCCGGGAACACGCAAGGCGGGGGTATCACGCACGACGAATGGCGGGCGGCGCTCGATGAGCGTTTTGGCCGTGAGCTGCGCGAACGGTTCGAGGGGGCCCGCGTTGCGGTGTGTGGCCTCGGTGGCTTGGGGTCGAATGTGGCAATTGCGCTTGCTCGTTCGGGCGTGGGCGTGCTCGACCTGTACGATTTCGACTGCGTGGACATATCGAACTTGAACCGCCAGCAATACGAGGTATCGCAGCTGGGGATGCCGAAGACCGAGGCGCTGCCGGCGAACTTGGCGCGTATCGCGCCGTTTTGCCAGGTGAACGCTGTGAACATGCGCATCACCGAAGACGATGTGCCCGGCCTGTTCGCCGATGTCGACGTGGTGTGCGAATGCTTCGACAACCCCGAGGCGAAGGCGATGCTCGTGCAGGGCGTGCTGGAGTCATACCCGGGCAAGCCCCTCGTGGCAGCGTCGGGCATGGCGGGGATATCCACGGCGAACAGCATTCGCACACGCAAGGTGGGCCGCAGCCTGTACCTATGCGGAGATGGCAAGAGCGATGTCGCCGATGGGCTGGGCTTGGTGTCATCCCGCGTGCTGGCCTGCGCGGCGCACGAGGCCCATATGGTGTTGCGACTGCTTGCCGGCGAAACCGACGCCTGATGCGATTGCCCCGGAATGGGAGCGATGGACGGTCTCGTTTGCGGTCGCCCAAGCAGTGGCGGTGCGGCGCCATCGGTGCTTGGGCGAAGAGCGGGTAAGTCGGCTCTGCGAAACCGTACATCTTGAATGCGATAGCTGCTTGGCAGCTTGCGCGGTTCGGCCATGGGGCGACCGTGCGGCCGCAAGTTGTCGGTGGTTTGTGTCTGCCGCTTGACGTTGCACCTTTGTTTCGGTGCGAGGGGCGTTTTATACTGGTGTGCGCAATACGCACAACATGAAAGGGATGCAAGTATGGCGAATATGAACGACCCGCTGGTGCTGGGGGGCCGCGAGTTCCACTCTCGGTTCATCTTGGGATCGGGCAAGTATTCGATGGACCTGATTCAAGCGGCGGTCGAACAGGCGGGTGCCGAGATCATCACGCTAGCCGTGCGGCGCGCGAACAGCGCCGATGGCGAGAGCATCCTCGACCATATCCCCGCCGGTGTCACGTTGCTGCCGAACACCTCGGGCGCGCGCAATGCGCAGGAAGCGGTGCGCATCGCCCGCTTGGCCCGCGAGCTTGGCTGCGGCGACTTCGTGAAGATCGAAATCATGCGCGACTCGAAGTACCTTCTGCCCGATAACGCCGAGACCCTGAAGGCGACCGAGATCCTGGCGAATGACGGCTTCGTGGTGCTGCCCTATATGATGCCCGACCTGAATTACGCCCGCGACCTGGTGAATGCCGGCGCGGCGGCGGTGATGCCGCTGGCGGCGCCTATCGGTTCGAACAAAGGCCTCGCGGCGCGCGAGTTCATCCAAATTCTCATCGACGAGGTTGACGCGCCGATAATCGTGGACGCCGGCATCGGACGGCCCTCGCAGGCATGCGAGGCCATGGAGATGGGCGCGGCGGCCATCATGGCGAATACGGCGCTTGCCACGGCCGGCGATCTGCCGCTGATGGCCGATGCCTTCCGCAAGGCGATCGAGGCGGGGCGTCAGGCGTACGTGTCGGGGCTTGGGCGCGTGCTCGTGCGCGGCGCCGCGGCGTCCGACCCGCTCACGGGGTTCCTGCGATGAGCGGCGAAACCTCCATGCCCCAAAGCGAAAACCTTGCCGCGCGCTATTTGGTGGATTCGCCGCACCTGGGGCCGGCGGCGCTCGAACGCAAGCATCGGGTGGAACAGGACCCGTCGGTGCGTGCCGATATCATGGGCTACCTGCCCGACATGGACCAGATCGACCCATCCATCCGCAATCGCGTGATGGCCGAGATGGATGCATACGACCCCGCCGCCTACACGGCGGCCGACGTGCGCCGTGCGCTCTCGCACGACACCTGCACGCTCGATGATTTCAAGGCCCTGCTTTCGCCTGCCGCCGAGCCGTTTCTCGAGCAGATGGCCCAGAAAGCCCGCCTTGAAACCCGCAAGCATTTCGGTAATACCGTGTATATCTTCACGCCGCTCTACATTGCGAATTATTGCGAGAACTACTGCGTGTACTGCGGGTTCAATTGCTACAACGACATCCGGCGCATCCAGCTGAACGCGCAGCAAATCGAACACGAGATGCAGGTAATCGCCGATTCGGGCATCGAGGAAATACTCCTGCTCACGGGCGAGAGCCCCAAGAAGAGCAACTTGGAATACATCGGCGAGGCATGCAAGCTTGCGCGGAAGTACTTCCGCAACGTGGGGCTCGAGGTATACCCGATGAACGTGAATGCCTACCGGTACCTGCACGAATGCGGGGCCGATTACGTCACTGTGTTCCAGGAATCGTACGACCGCACCGTGTACGAGCAGCTGCATCTGCTGGGCCGCAAGCGCATCTGGCCCTATCGATTCGAAGCGCAGGAGCGCGCCCTGATGGGCGGCATGCGCGGTGTCGGGTTCTCGGCGCTGCTGGGCTTGGCCGAGTTCCGCCACGATGCCCTGGCCACCGGCCTGCATGCCTATCTGCTGCAACGCAAGTACCCGCACGCCGAGATCTCGCTTTCGTGCCCGCGTTTGCGCCCCATCGTGAACAACGACGCCATCAACCCGCTTGACGTGCACGAAACGCAGCTGTGCCAGGTGCTCTGCGCGTATCGCATTTTCCTGCCGTTCGCGGGCATCGTCGTGTCGTCGCGCGAAACCGCGCGCTTCCGCAACGGCATCGTGAAGATTGCGGCGACGAAGGTGTCGGCGGGCGTTTCCACCGGTATTGGCGACCACGAAGAGAAGTACCACGGCACCAGCGGCGATGCCGACGCCGAAGGTGACGAGCAGTTCGAGATTGCCGACGCCCGCAGTCTGCAGCAGATGTATGCCGAGCTCGAGGAAGGCGGCATGCAGCCCGTGTTGAACGATTACGTGTACGTGTGATCGGGGACGGCGTCATATCTGCGGGAATCACGAAGGGGAACGCCTCCTTGGCGTTGCCATTGTTGTGCGTGACGAACCGGGCGTTGTGCCAGGGCGACTTTCTCGAGCAGGTGGCGCGGGTGGCTGCGTTACGGCCGGCCGGCATCTTGCTGCGCGAGAAGGACTTGGACGAATCGGAATACCGGGAGCTCGCGACACAGGTGGACGCTGTTTGCCGGGAAAACGGGGTGCCGCTTGTCGTGCATTCCCATTGGAATGTGGCGGCTGAACTCGGGTGTCGTCACCTGCATCTCACGCTTTCTGCGCTCGAGGCGCTTGCGCCCGATACCCGCGCCAATCTGGCGTCTTCGTTCGAGCTTTCCACCTCGTGCCATTCCATTGCCGATGCGACGCGCGCGCAGGCTTTGGGATGCACCCGCATACTCGCCGGGCATGTGTACGAAACCGATTGCAAGCCGGGCCTCGAGCCACGGGGGCTTGCGTTTTTGCGTGGCGTCTGCCGGGCGGTCGACATTCCAGTGTGGGCCATCGGCGGCATAACGCCGGCACGCCTTCCCGAGCTCAAGGCAGCGGGCGCCAGCGGCGCGTGCATGATGAGCGCTTTCATGCGTGCTTGACCGGCCCGGTTCCGCGCTGCGCGCATGGCAATGTTTCCCCGCGGTTAAATGTTTGTTCAGAAGCGCTCTGAACATGCCGTTTGCTTGGTTTGGCGAAACTTTGCGTTGCCGCCCTCTATTATGGAGCCAGGGAAAGGTAGGACTTCGAAGAAGGAGACCCCATGGATCTGAAGCTCCAGGACAAAGTCGTTATCGTTACCGGTGGCACCGGCGGCATCGGCAAGGCCATCGTGAAGGCGTTCTTGGGCGAAGGCGCAAAGGTTGCGTTTTCCTCGACGCGCCAGGAGAAGGCCGACGCGTTGGTGGCCGAGCTTGATGCGGGCGATCGCGTGAAGGGCTTCGTTGCCGACATGACCAAGGAAGAGGACGTGAAGGCGTTTGTCGAGGCTGCGAAGGAGCACTTCGGCACGATCAACATCGTGGTCCCGAATGCGGGTTACGAGGGTCAGGCGCATCCTGTTCAGGACATGACGCTCGACCTGTTCGAGAAGACCTACATGATGAATGTGTTCGCCCCGATGCTCATGATGAAGTACGCCGCCCCGACGCTCATCGAGAATGGCTCCGGTGCCGTCGTGGTTATCGCCTCGGCTGCTGCATTCGAGCCGACGGCGGGCAACAGCGCCTACGTGAGCTCGAAGTATGCGGTTGCGGGCCTTACCAAGTGCATCGCCATGGAGCTTGGCCCGGTGGGCGTGCACGTGAACTACGTGTGCCCCGGCCCGGTCGACACGCCGATGATGCTGCGCATCGAGAAGGACTTCTTCGGCGATTCCATGACGCACGAAGAGGCCCAGGCGATGCTGGCCGGCCAGTACGCCATGGACAAGCGCTATGCCAAGCCCGAAGAGGTTGCGAACGCGGTGCTGTACCTGGCTTCCGAGGTTTCCTCGCACACCGCCGGCATGGGCATGCACGTCGACTCGAAGGTGTCGGCTGCCAACTAAGGTTTCGCAGATAACGGGCGGCACGGGGTTTCCGTGCCGCTTTTTTGCGCCCGGTGAACCTTTACGGTGGTTTTGCCCGGTGCATCGTGCGCGATGTTACGAAGGCTACGAGGTGACGTAACGCAGCATTCGGCCGTATGGTGGCTAAAGAAAAGGACCCGCAGGTCGCGGGTCCTTTTTTCGTGCGGTATGAACCTGGGCGATTAGACGCAGGTGTAACCACCGTCGACGGCGATCATCTGGCCGGTGACGTAGCTGGCCTCTTCGGAGCCCAGGAAGACAGCGGCGGCGTTGAGCTCGCCGGACTGGCCGTAGCGCTGCATCGGGACCGTGCTCTTCGCGAAGTTCTGGAAGTACTCGGTGTCGAGGGTCTCGGTGGTGAGCTCGGTGTAGAAGTAACCCGGGCAAATCGCGTTCACGGTGATGCCGGTGGGAGCGAGCTCGGCAGCGGCGCCACGGGTGAAGTTCACGACAGCACCCTTGGAGGCATGGTAGGCGATGGTCGGGATGGCGACGTTGCCGACCAGGCCGTAAATGGAGGCAATGTTGATGAGGCGGCCGTAGGTCTGCTTGCCGGCCTCGATGTTCTTCTGCATGTAGCCGCCGACCTTCTTGCACATCGTGAAGATCGAGGTCAGGTCAAGATTCATCGTGAAGTCCCAGTCGCTGCGCTCGAAGTCGACCAGCTTGGTGCCGGTGCCCTTCTCGCCGCCAGCGGAGTTCACGAGAACCTCGATGTGGCCGAACTTCTCGTCAACGGCAGCCAGGGCAGCGTCGATAGAAGCCTCGTCGGTAACGTCGCAGCCAACGGGAAGAACTTCGACGCCGTACTTCTCGGAGAATTCCTTAGCGGAAGCCTCGAGGCGCTCGACACGACGAGCCAGAAGCACCAGGTTTGCGCCCTGAGTGGCGAAACCCTCTGCCATCTGCTTGCCCAGGCCAGAAGAAGCGCCGGTAACTGCAACGACCTTGCCAGTGTAATCAAACATTGATGTCCTCCTATCTAGAACAACAGGCTTGCAAGCTTCGCGCGTCTTATCGCGTTGTGCTTACAATCATCATGATACTCGCTTGGCAACAAGGCAATTGTTACGTCGGCGATATTTTCGAGGGACGGTCGCATGAGCGCCGAGTAGCGGTTGCTCATGCCGCGCCAACGGCAAGGCTGCGCTATCAGGCGCATCGCGCGCGACATACCTGACAAAGTCACCGGAGGGGTTTGTCAGGTCGATAGGCTCCAATGTGCCCGACAAACCCCTCCGGGGGGTCGTCGGGCAACGGGGTTCGCCAGGCGGCGTTGTTGGGTTAAGCAGCTTGCGGGGTGAGTTCGGCGTTCTTGGGAGCATTGGGCTTGAAGCCGCGGCTCGTCTTCACGATGAGCTTGTCAAACACCATGAAGAACGCGGGCAGGATGAACAGCACGCACAGCGTCGAGATGAACGCGCCACGTGCCATCAGGCCGCACAGCTGGCTGATGAGTCCCATGCGCGCCGCAAACGACACGCCGATGGTCGCGGCGAAGAACGACAGGCCGCTCGTCACCACGGCGGGGAAGGTCATGCTGAAAGCCGTTTCCACCGCCTCGCGTTTCTCGAGCCCGTTCGCGCGTTCGCGGCGGTAGCGGGTGGTCATCAGAATCGCGTAATTCACGGTTGATCCCAGCTGGATGGTCGAGATGCAGATGGGCGAGATGAAGCACATGATGTCATTGGTCCAGTACGGCAAGCCCAGGTTAATCATGATCGCGAGCTCGATGACGAGCACGAGGATGAACGGGAGCGTGATGGACCCGAACGCGATCATAATGATGATGAGGATGGCGATGATCGCCAGGGCATCGACCACCAGGAAGTCGTGGTCCATGATCTCGGTGAGGTCTTTCGTGGCGGGCGCCTCGCCGATGAGCATGGCATTCTCGTCGTATTCCTTGATAATCGCGTTGATGTCCTCGATTTGCTTGTTCACCTCGTCAGAGGAAACATCGAACGACGAATTGATGAGGATGAGCTGCTCGCCGTTGCTTATGAGGTTCTCGCGCAGCTTGTCGGGCACCATCTCGTCGGGCATGAGGCCACCCTTGAAGGCGTCGTAGCCGATGACATAGGCCACGCCGTCGAGGTCGCGGATGCGCTCGATCATTTCCTTCGCGTCGTAATGGGAAATCTCGGAGCTCGCGAGGACCATCTCGGTGGTGGCGATGTCGAAGTCTTCTTTCAGCTTCTTGTTTGCGGTGTCGAACTGCGTTTCCTCTTCGGTGAGCGTGCTGCCGGGGCCGATGACCATGTTCGTGAAATCGTAATACACGGGCTTGTGTAGGAAGCCGTACACCGAAGGGAACACCAATGCGATGGCCAGGCACATGAACACGACCACCGCCGGCTTCTTCGTGATGATATGCCCAAGGCGGCTGACGTCGGGAATCAGGTGCTTGTGCGAAAGGCGCAGCATCGGCTTCTCGAAGGTGCGGATGAGCGACGGCAGGATGGTGACCGTGCCGATGACGCCGAGGATGCAGCCCTTCGCCATGACGATGCCCAGGTTTACGCCGAGCGTGAACGACATGAACACCATGGCCAGGAAGCCGGCGGTCGCCGTCATCGACGAGCTGAGGATGGCCACGAGCGTGTCGCCGATGGATACGGCCATGGCCTTATCGTGGTCGTCGTATTTGCGGATGTTTTCCTCGAAGCTCGACCACAGGAAAATCGAGAAGTCCATGGTAACGGCGAGCTGCAAAACCGCGGCAAGGGCCTTCGTGATGTACGACATCTCGCCGAGGAAATAGTTCGTGCCCATGTTGTAGACGATGGCCATGCCGATGCTCATCAGGAAGACGAACGGCGCGAGGAACGTGTCGGTGCATAGCAGCAGCAAGATGATGGAGCAGAGCACCGCCACCGCCACGTAGAACGGCTCCTCGTGGTCGGCGATGTCCTTCAAGTCGAGCACGAAGGCGCTCATGCCGCTTACATAGACGTTTTCGTCGGCGATTTTACGAATCTCGTCAACGGCGTTCAGGGTGTTTTCAGCCGAGGTGCCCTCCTCGAAGAAGACGGCGATCATCTGGGCGTCGCCGTTCTTGAATTTGTCGAGGTAGTCTTTGGGAATCGCCTGTTCGGGAATGCGGGCGTTCTCGGTTATCTCGCCGTAGCTGAGCGCCGAGGCGACCGTGTGGACGGCCTTGATCTTGTCGGTGAGTTCGGCTACCTCCTGGTCGTCGAGCCCCTCGGTGACGATGAGGGAAAACGCGCTCTTGCCGAAGTCCTCCTTCAGAATCTCCTGGCCCTTCACGGTGTCGATTTGCTCGGGCAGGTAGGTGAGCAAATCGTAGTTCACCGGGGTCTTCAGGTAGGCGATTGCCGATGGGATGAGCAGCAATACGGCGATGATGAGGATGGGCTTCCTCAGCTTGACGACTATTTCTCCGAACTTGTACATGTTACTTCCTGCTATGGCGTTGGCGTATAGTGAACCCGCCGCATGCGCGGCGGGTTTCCGTGTGCGTTAGTCTTCGCTGATCTCGATGGCGTCGGTCTCGAGGATGAATTTCACGCTGCCCTGCATCTCGTCGGCCTTTCCGGTGAAGGTGTTGTAGGCCTTGCCTGCCTCCACGGTCGCTTTCAGGCGATCGCCCAAGCCCGCGAGATTGTCGTTGTAGGCATCGATGATTTTCTGGATGCCCTCTTCGTTGAAGGTCTCGAGGCCTTCGCGCAGCTTCTTCGTGCCCTTCGTAGCGGCGCCGATGCCATCGGAAAGCTGGGCGGAACCATCTTTCAGGGCGGTGATGCCGGCTACGAGCGAGGGAACGGCGTCGTTCAGCTGG
>SUUF01000041.1 GCA_015062635.1 Coriobacteriaceae bacterium
ACGGCGATGCCGCCCTTGGCGGTGCCGTCGAGCTTCGTGACGATGATGCCGTCGAGGTCGAGCGAGCGGTTGAACTCGCGCGCCTGCTGCAGGCCGTTCTGCCCGGTGGTCGCGTCGATGACGAGCACCACGGTCACCGGCATCTTCGAGCGCTTGCGCACCACCTTCACGACCTTCGCGAGCTCGCGCATCAGGTCGTCCGACGTATGCAGGCGTCCGGCCGTGTCGATGAGAACCTCCTCGGCACCGATGGCCTCGGCACGCTCGATCGTGTCGTAGCACACGCTCGCCGGGTCGCTGCCGCGTTCGCGCTGCACGATCTCGACGCCCGCACGCTCGCCCCACACCTCGAGCTGCTCGATCGCAGCCGCGCGGAAGGTGTCGGCCGAACCCAGGATGACGCTGCGGCCCGCCTGCACGCCTTCGTATGCGAGCTTGCCGACCGTGGTGGTCTTGCCGGCGCCGTTGATGCCCACGAACAGCACGAGCGACGGGGTGTCGCTGAACGGGTCGCGCTCGGCTGCGGGGAACGCACGCGCAATCTGCCCGGCGAGCAGGTCGTACACCGCATAGGCATCGGGCAGCGCCTGGCGGGCGGCCGTCTCGCGCAGGCCCGCGACGATCTCGACCGAGGCGTTCACGCCCATGTCCGACATGATGAGCACCTCTTCGAGGCCTTCCCAGAAGTCCTCGTCAACCGCCGGTCCGCGCTTCAGCAGCACGTTCATCTTCTCGCGGAAGGTGGCGCGGCTGCCCTGCATGCCGGCCTGGATGCGCGCATCGCGCTTGGCGGCGCGCTTCTCCTCGCGCTCGCGGTCGAGCTGCTCGAGCAGGCGCTTCTTCTCGGCCTCCTGCTCCTCGAGCTTGCGCTTCTTCTCGGCCTCCTGCTCGGCCACCTGCTTTCGGATCCGCGCCTCGAATTCCTCGCGCTCGCGCGCCTTCTCGGCCTGCTTCGCCTCGCGCTTCTCGCGCCTCTCGTCCCAGAATCCCATGGGCTACTCCTCCTGCACGGCTGCCGTGCGGTCGAGCTTCTGGCTGATGACCTTCGTCACGCCGTCTTGCTGCATCGATATACCATATAGCACATCGGCCATCTCCATCGTGCGACGTTGATGGGTGATCATGATGAGCTGCGTGCGCCCGCGCATGTCGTCGAGGTAGGCGCACAGGCGGCGCAGGTTCGTGTCGTCGAGCGCGGCCTCCACCTCGTCGAGGATGTAGAACGGCGTCGGGCGCGTCGCGTACACGGCGAACAGCAGCGCAAGCGCCGTCAGCGACTTCTCGCCGCCGCTCATCAGCGACATCTTCGTGATGCGCTTGCCGCGCGGCTGCGCGTTCACCTCGATGCCCGCGTTCTCAGGGTCGTCGCCCTCCACCAGCGAGAGCGAAGCCGAACCGCCCGGGAACAGCTGGGCGAAGATGCGCTGGAAGTTCGCGTCGACCGCCTTGAACGTCTCGGCGAAATCGTCGCGCATGCGCGCATCGATGGCGCGGGCCACCTTCGCCAGGGCGCGGCGGGCGGCCTCGATGTCGTCCATCTGGCCTTTCAGGAAATCGAAGCGGGACTTCAACTCCTCGTACTCATGCGCTGCCTCGGGGTTGATGGGCCCGAGGTTGCCGATGCGCCGGCGCAGCGTGGCGGCGCGCTCCTCGGCGGCCTCGCGCTCCTCGAGCGCGGGACGGGCGAGCGCCGCCTCGAGTGACGCGCCGCAGTCTTCCCTGATGGTGGCGATGGCCGCTTCCACCTGCACCTCGAGCCGGCCCTTCTCGACGCGCACGTCGGCCAGCCGGGCAGACGCGTCGTCGGCCTCGGCGCGCAGGGCCAGGGCCTCGCGACGCTTCTCATCGGCGCGCAGGTGAATGGCCGCGCTGCCATCGCGCAGCTCGTCGGCGCGCCGCTCGATGGCGGCGATGCGCCCGGTTATGCCCTCGCGCAGCAACGAGAGCGCCTGCACCACGGCGTCGACCTCGTCGATGCGCACGCGTCCGGCGGCTTCCCGCCCGATGCGCTCGACCTGCTTTTCCAGGCGCTTGATGTCGCCGCGAAGCCCCTCGACCATGCGGCGCGCGTAGCTCTCGCGCTCGGCGAGCTTGCCCGCCTCGAGGCGCATCTCGGTGTGGCGCTCGTTCAACGAACCGTTGCGGCGGCGCAGCGGCTGCAGTTCGTCTCGTTTGGCGGAAAGCGTCGCGCGCGTCTGCGCGAGATGGGTCGCCGCGGCCTCGAGCTCGGCTTCGATGCGCTCGGAATCGGGACGCATCTTCTCGAGCAGCTCGCGGTTGCGTTCCTGCCGGCGGGCGAGTTCCTGCCGCTCGCCCTCGACGCGCGCGAGGTCCTTCTGCGCGCGGTCGAGCTGGTCGGCGAGCGAATCGCGAACGCCCTGCGCCTGCGCTCGGGCCGACGCCCGCTCGAGGCTTTCCTTTTGCACGGCGCGCAGGCGCTCCTCGGCCTGCGCAAGCGTTTCCTGCGCGGCGTCGAGGGAAGCCTGGGCGCCGGCCGCAGCCCGGCGGGCCTCCTCGAGCTCGCGATGCCGCTCGAGCACGCCGACCGAACCCGCCGCGCGCCGGGTGAACCGCCGCAGGCCCGTCGACGTGGCCAGGTACCCGTCCTTGCTCGCGACACGCCAGGGGCCTTGGGTTCCCTCCAGCGCCGCCGCGCACGCACGCGCCTCGTCGATGGTCTCGCACAGCACGACGTCGCCGAGCAGCCGCACGATGGCATCACGCACGCCATCGTCGCAGTTCAGAAGGTCGACCAGTCGAGATCCCGGCAACCCTTCCGAAGGAAGCCGCCACACCGGCGCCGCGCCCGCGCCGCGCGCGAGGAACGTGGCGACGCCCTCTTTGCCCGAAGCCGCCACGAGCGCGGCCGCACCATGGGCCGCGGCGGCGTCGTCCACGAGCAACGCGTCGACCGATTCGGCGAGCAGCGCCTCGACCGCCGGCGCGGCGTCGGCGGGCACGCCCATCTCGTCCATCAGCAGGGCGGCGGCTCCGAGCTCTGCCTTGCGCCCGAGCGCCCAGTCGAGCGCCTTGTTGGCCGCATGCGCGGTGCGCTCGGCCTCCTCGAGGCCGGCGGCCTGCGCCGAAAGCCGCGCCGCCTCGACGCGCAACCGCTCGAGCTCCGAGCGTTGGGCATCGACGGAATCGAACGCCTCCGCCGCCTGCTTGCGATACGAATCTTCCGCTTGCTTCGCCTGGTCGAGTTCTTGCTGCGCCTGCGCGAAGCGCTCCGCCGCCTCGGCTTGGCGTGCCTGCGCCTCGTCGGCGCGACGGTCGGCATCCTCCACCTGCGCGGCAAGCAGCTTCTCGTCGGCCACGCCCGACGACAGCGCGTCGGCCGCCTTCGCCTTGGCCGCCCGCAGGCGGTCGCCATCGCGCACCAGGCGCGATTCATCCTGCTCGAGCTTGCCTATCTCGCGCCGCAAGTCGCCGAAGGCCCGCGACACCTCGTCGCGCTCGCGCGCCACCGCGGCAAGCGATTCCTCAGCCGCCGCCTTCTGGCGCTGCACGTCGAGGAACGCAGCCTCTGACTCCGCAAGCTGCCCGCGCAGCGCCTCGAGGCGCTGCTCGTCAGCCTCGAGCTGCGCGCGCTTCTCGCCCAGAACGCGCAACGACGAGCGCTTCTTCTCGCGGATGAGCAGCACGGTCGAGTCGATCTGCTCGGACGCATGGCTCACGCGGCGCAGGTCGGACGCGGCCTCCCCCGCCCCCTCGGTGTGGCGGCGCAGGTCGGCCTGCAGCTCCTGCACGGCGGCATCGGCCTTCTGCGCGAGAACGCCCTTCTCCTCGGCCATGGCCGAAAGCTCGCGTTCCCTCGCGCCGGCGGCATCCCACTTCGCCTGCAGCACGCGCAAATCGTCGACGGCCAGGTCAAGCGATACCTCGGCGAGCTCCGCCGCCAGCCCCTTGTAGGTAAGGGCGCGTTTCGCCTTGCGCTCGAGCGGCTTCAGCTGCCGCTCGACCTCGCGGTTTATGTCGCGGATGCGCAGCAGGTGCTGGTCCATGCGCTCGAGCTTGCGCTCGCTGCGGGCCTTGCGCTGCTTGTGCTTCAGCACGCCGGCCGCTTCCTCGACCAATGCGCGGCGGTCTTCCGGGCGCGACTGCAGCACGCTGTCGAGATGCCCCTGGCTGATGATCGAATGGGTGCCCGTGCCCAAGCCCGAATCGTGCAGGATGTCGAGCACGTCCATGCGCCGGCACAGCGTGCCGTTAATAAGATACTCGCTGTCGCCCGTGCGGTAGATGCGGCGCGTGATGGACACCTCGTCGTAGTCGACCGGCAGCGTTCCATCGGAATTGTCGAGCACGAGGTTCACCTCGGCCATGCCCACTTGCTTGCGCGTGGAACTGCCGGCGAAGATGACGTCCTCCATGGCCTGACCGCGCAGGTTGCGCGCGTTGCGCTCGCCCAGCACCCACAGCACGGCATCGAGCACGTTGGATTTTCCCGAACCATTCGGCCCGATTATCGCCGTGATGCCCGGCTCCAAGCTCATCGCCACGCGGTCGGCGAACGACTTGAAACCCTTGCAGGTGAGGGTTTTCAGGTACATGCGGCTAGCCCACCTGGCTCTCGGGAACCGCGGCGGCTACCGGCTCGGCGATGGGAATCTCGGGGACGTCGGCCGGCTTCGCGCGGCGGGCGTCCTTGCGGGCGCGCTTGCGGTCCTTCTCGGCCTTCTTCGCCGCCTTGGCCTCGGCCTTCGCTTCGGCCTTCCGCTGCTGCTCGAGCTGCTTCAAGGCTTGCGCGGCCGCCCGGCTCTCGCTTTCCTTCTTGGTGCGGCCCACGCCGCGCGCCAGGCTCTGCATGCCGGCGAACACGGCCGACACGAACGTGCGGTCGTGCGGCGGACCCTGCGTCTCGACGAGCTTGTACGTGGGCGTGATGCCCTCGGTCTGCAGCTGCTCCTGCAGCATCGATTTCGGATTCTCGGGCTTCGCGGCGATCTCGCGCGTCATGCGCGGCAGCAACGTGCGGCTGATGAACTCGCGCGCTACGTTGAACCCGCCGTCGAGGTAGAGCGCGGCCACCACGGCCTCGTAGACGTTCTCGAGGGCGGAATGCATGCCGCGTTTCCCGGTGCCCACCTCGGAATCGCCGAAGATGATGATGTCGGTGAACCCCAGCTCATGTGCTACATCGGAAAGCGTCGAGCCGGCCACGAGCGCCACCTTGATGCGCGTGAGGCCGCCCTCGTCGAGGTCCTTGAACTTCTCGAATGCGGCCATGGCCACGATGACGCCGAGCACGCTGTCGCCGAGAAACTCCAGGCGCTCGTAGGAATACTGCACCGGCTTGCCCTCGGCGGCCGACGGATGCGTGATGGCCGAGAGGATGAGCTGCTGATTCTTGAAGGTGTAGCCGATTATCTGCTGGGCGCGGTCGATGCGCTCGAGCTCTTCCACGCTGAACATGGGGCTACGCCTCCCCCTTGCTCGTAGCAGCCTGCTCGGCGAGCGCCGACGAGATCTTGCCCGTGAGGTCGGCCTCGACCGAACGCACGGCCAATCCGAGCGAGTTCTTCACCGCGAGCGGGCTCGATGAACCGTGCCCGATGAACACCGGCCCGCGCAGGCCCAGGATGGGCGCTGCGCCGAAGGTGTCGGGGTCGACGGAATCCTTCAGCTCCTTGAAGCCGGGCTTCAGCACCGCCGCGGCCATCTTCGTCTTCGTCGAGGCCATGAACAGGCGCTTGATTTCGCCGAACAGCATCGAGCCCACGCCTTCGATCGTCTTCAGCGCCACGTTTCCGGTGAAGCCGTCGGTCACGACCACGTCGCAGGTTCCGGCCAGGATGTCGCGGCCCTCGCAGTTGCCCGCGAAGTTCGGCACCTCGGCCTTCAGCAGCGCATGGGCCTCCTGGGCGAAGGTGGAGCCCTTCGTCTCCTCCTCGCCGATGTTCAGCAGGCGCACCTGCGGGTTCGCAACGTTCATCAGCAGCTCGGCGTACATGCTTGCCATCTGGGCGAACTGCACCAGGTATTCGGGCTTGCAGTCGGCGTTCGCGCCCACGTCGCACATCACGACGGTCTTCGAGGGGCACGGCACGTTCGTGCACAGGGCCGGTCGCGACACGCCTTTCAGGCGACGGATGACCATCGTGCCCGCCGTGAAGCACGCGCCCGTGGAACCGGCGCTGTAGAAGGCGTCGGCCTCGCCGTCCTTCACGAGCCTGCAGCCCACGACGATCGAGGAATCGGGCTTCGCCTTGAAGGCCTGGGCGGGATGCTCGTCCATCTCGATGACCTGGGTGCAGGCAACCGCCTCGCAGCGTTCGTGCTCAGCCGCGAACGGCTCGACCACGTCGGCCAGACCGCACAGCTTCACCTCGAGGTTCGGGTAGGCGGCAAGGGCATCGACGACGCCCGCCAGGATGGCGTCGGGGGCGTTATCGCCACCCATGGCGTCAACTGCGACAACTACGTTCTTCTGCATCGACATACTCCTTGTCTCGCTATTCACGCGAGACGCTAACCTGGTAGCTGTCCCATGCGAACAGCCATCAGGTTAGCGTCCCTCAAAGCCGATCCCGCAGCGGGCGGCTTCCACGCATACGCGCATTGAATTATAGCAATCACGGTGCAAACGCGCGATTCTCGCCCGTTTGCACACAAAAGAACCCCCTAGATATAGGGGGTTCCCAACAATCTGCAAAGAATGTCGTTATGCGGTCTCGATGACCTCACGGTTGCGGTAATAGCCGCAGTTGCCGCACACGCGGTGCGGAAGCTTCACCTCGCCGCACTGGGGGCAGGTGGAACGAGCGGGCGCGGTCAGCTTCATGTTCGCGCTATGACGGGAATGATGACGGGCGCGGCCGGTTTTCCTCTTGGGTACTGCCATGATCTATCTCCTTCACGACGAGTAGTCACTCGTATTTCTTATCAGACACAAACCAAGAGTATAGCCATGCCCGCCCCTGCATGCAAGAACTATTTTCCCCAGTCACGACCCGTACACAATCGCCGCACAGCACGCGATACCACACGATGCAACGTTACCTCGTAGCCTTCGTAACATGCATCGCGCGCGATGAGTCGAGGGAACATCCTTCAGCTCATTTGCAACCGACCTCGGCGGTCAACTAGTTGTCGAACCGGTAATCCTTCAACGCCGCGAAGGGGTTCTTCGCAAGCTCGAAATCGGGATCTGGCTCGCGGCTGCAATCGCAGGGACCCTCGTTCAGGTTCTTGCCGCATTCGGGGCACAGGCCCAGGCAGTCCTCGTCATGCAGCGGCACCAGCGGCGCGTCGAGCACGAGCGCGGCCTCGAGGAAGGTGCGCACATCGACGCCCCGGTGCTCGTCGAGCACCACGAATTCATCCTCGTCCATATCTTCGGGAAGGTCGTCGCCCGGGTCGGTCAGGAAGATGAAGCCCTCGACCTCGCCCTCGAAATCAAGCTCGAACGGCTCGAGGCAGCGGGCGCAATCGGTTTGCGCGACGCCCGAGATGCCGCCCGTCACCATCAGCGAGCCCTCCCCCGTGTTCACCACCAGCACATTCCACGGAAGCGGCTCGGCGAAGCGGAAGACGTCGGGGCCGACTGCGAGCTCGGGCAGGTCGAGCGCACCCGAAAAGGTCGAGCTCCCCGAAACCTCGAAGAGCTCTTCCGTCAGCGTGATATACGTGGACGCGCCCACTAGCGAATCGGTCCCGTCCCGCCGGCGATGGCGTTGGCGTTCAGGCGGTCGCGGCAGCGGCGCACGTTCGAGAGCAGTGTATCGAGGCTCTGCTCGACATGGCTGAAGACCTCGTCGGCGTAATCTTCGGCGCCGGCGCGGGTCTCGCGCTCAAGCTCGCGCACGTCGGCCATAATGGTGTCGGCCTGCTGCTGCGCGATGCGGACGATTTCCTGCTCGCTCGCGATGGTCATCGCCTGGCTGCGGGCGTCCTCGATCATGCGGCTCGCCTCGGCCTCGGCGTCGTCGAGCAGGCTCTGGCGCTCGCGCACGATCTGGCGGCTCTGCGCGAATTCGCTCGGGAACAGGTCGCGAATCTCATCGATGATCTCGAAGGCGGCGGCTGCGTCGACTTGCTTCAGGTTGCTTTTGCCGAAGACGGGCTTGGCGTCTTCGAGGAGGATCGACAGCTCGTCGATGAGGCCCATGACTCCGGTTTCATCCATGGATGTTCCTTTCCTCTGCTGCGTTTCTTCTGCGTGTTGCGGGGCCTTACCCCTTATAAACGTTCACATGATAGCACAAGCTGGACTTTTGCAACCCACCGCACGCTAAAACCAAGGCCGGCGGCAACATGCCCGCAAAACCTGACAAACTCACCGGAGGGGTTTGTCAGGTAGATAGCCCCCGATGCACCTGACAAATCCACCGGAGGGGTTTGTCAGGTAGATAGCCCCCGATGAACCTGACAAATCCACCGGAGGGGTTTGTCAGGTAGATAGCCCCCGATGCACCTGACAAAGTCACCGGAGGGGTTTGTCAGGTCGATCGCGCACGACACGATTGGCCCACACCCCGCGCACACCGCGCAGTCGGCCCACCCCATCTATCTGGCAAATCCACCCCGATTCGGCGCACTGCGCAAAAGGGCCCCGGGCAATGCCCAGGGCCCCGAAGCGGTTATGCCAGTGCAGCCTGCGCTAGAACGGCAGCCACACGAAGCGGACCATCAGGTAGACAGCCGCGATGACAACCGACACGAGCATCATCGGCATGCCGACTTTCAGGAAGCTCATGAAGGTGATGGGGTAACCCTCGCGTGTCGAGATGCCCGAGAGCACCACGTTGGCGGAGGCGCCGATGAGCGTGCCGTTGCCGCCGAGGCACGCGCCCAGCGAAAGCGCCCACCACAGGGGCCAGACGTCCATGCCCTGCGTGCCCATGTACAGGATGATGGGGATCATCGTCGCGGTGAACGGGATGTTGTCGAGGATGGAGCTGATGACCGCCGACGCGAACAGGATGACGAGCATCGTGAGGATGGCGTCGCCGCCCGTGACGTCGATGATCGCCTGGGAGAGCATGTCGATGACGCCGGTCTGCACCATGCCGCCGACGACGACGAACAGGCCCGCGAAGAAGCCGATGGTCGTCCACTCGACGCCGAGGATCATCTCCTCGATGTCCTGCCCGCCGATGAGCAGCATGATCGCCGCCGCCGCGAGGGCGATCATCGAGGACTCGAGCCCGAGCTGGCCGTGCAGCATGAAGGCGACGATGACGATGAGTATCATGACGATGGATTTGTTCATGAGGCCGCGGTCTTTGATCGAGTCACGCTCTTCGAGCTCCATGACGACGGCGCGGGCCTCGGGGGTCGAGGAGAGCTTGCGCCCGTAGATGAAGTAGAAGATGCCGATGAACGCCGCGAGGATGATGACGCACACGATGCCGTCATAGTTGATGAAGTCGGCGAACGTGAGGCCTGCGCCCGAGCCGATCATGATGTTCGGCGGGTCGCCGATGAGCGTCGCGGTGCCGCCGACGTTCGACGCGAGGATCTGCGTCATGAAGAACGGAACCGGGTTCTCGTCGAGCACCTTGCAAATGGTGAACGTCATCGGGCTGATGAGCAGGACCGTCGTGACGTTGTCGAGGAAAGCCGAGCACACCGCCGTGATGATGATGAAGTACATCATGATGCGCCACGGGTCGCCCTTCGCGAGCTTGGCCGCCTTGATGGCCATGAACTCGAAGATGCCCGACTGCTTGGCCACCGCCACGAACAGCATCATGCCGGTGAGCACGCCGAGCGTGTTGAAGTCGATTTCCTCCATGCCCTGATCGAAGGTGATGACATGCGAGATCCAGAGGATGACGGCGCCAGCCAACGCCGCCGAGGTGCGGTGGACCTTCTCGGAGATGATCAACGCGAACACGCCGACGAATACCACGATCGATATGATCTGTGGCATTGTGAACATATCCATTACATACCCCTTACCTATAGAAATTACCGAGTGAACTCTAGCGCTTTTGATAAAGGGTGTCTATAAGTTGGTTCAGAATCATTAACCGTTCGTTTAAGAGAATCTATCGTTTGCGGAAGGCCTTCCAATCGCCCTTCCGGCGCTCCCGCACGAGGATGCGCGACCACGCGGCATGCATGCCATTGACCTCGTCACCCCATCGCGAACCGCACGGCATTCCCGCTCTCGAAGCCATCCAGCGACGCGCGATCGCCCCGCTCCTTCCACAAACGATAGGCACTGCCAATCGCGCCAAAGAAAAAGGCCCCGGATATCCGGGGCCTTTTCGGGTGCGAGGGGCGCGTTCGCGATTAGAACACCACGAAGACGACCATCAGGTACACCGCGGCGAGCGCGATGGAGACGAGCATCAGCGGGAAGCCCACCTTCAGGAAGTTCATGAAGGTGATGGGGTAACCCTCTCGGGTCGAGATGCCCGAGAGCACCACGTTGGCAGAGGCGCCGATGAGGGTGCCGTTGCCGCCGAGGCACGCGCCGAGGGACAGGGCCCACCAGAGCGGCCAGACGTCGATTCCCTGCGTGCCCATGTACAGGATGATGGGGATCATCGTCGCGGTGAACGGGATGTTGTCGAGGATGGAGCTGATGATCGCAGATGCCACGAGGATGACGAGCATCGTGAGGATGGCGTCGCCGCCCGTGATGTCGATGAGTGCCTGGGCGAGCATGTCGATGACGCCGGTCTGCACCATGCCGCCGACGACGACGAACAGGCCCGCGAAGAAGCCGATGGTCGTCCACTCGACGCCGAGGATCATCTCCTCGATGTCCTGCCCGCCGATGAGCAGCATCACGGCCGCCGCGGCGAGGGCGATCATCGAGGACTCGAGCCCGAGCTGGCCGTGCAGCATGAAGGCCACGATGACGATGAGGATCATGACGATGGACTTGTGCATGAGGCCCTTGTCGCGGATGGTGTCGCGCTCTTCGAGCTCCATGACGACGGCGCGCGCCTCGGGGGTCGAGGTGAGCTTGCGGCCATACAGGAAGTAGAAGATCACGATGAAGACGACCAGGATGATGACGCAGATGGGGCCGTCATAGCAGATGAAGTCGGCGAACGTGAGGCCGGCGCCCGAGCCGATCATGATGTTCGGCGGGTCTCCGATGAGCGTCGCGGTGCCGCCGACGTTCGACGCGAGGATCTGCGTCATGAAGAACGGTATGGGGTTCTCGTCGAGGATCTTGCACACCGTGAACGTCATCGGGCTGATGAGCAGCACCGTCGTGACGTTGTCGAGGAATGCCGAGCACACGGCGGTGATGATGACGAAGTAGACCATGATGCGCCAGGGATCGCCCTTCGCGAGCTTGGCCGCCTTGATGGCCATGAACTCGAAGATGCCCGACTGCTTGGCCACCGCCACGAACAGCATCATGCCGGTGAGCACGCCGAGCGTGTTGAAGTCGATTTCCTCCATGCCCTGCTCGAACGTGATGACGTGGGTGATCCACAGCAGGACCGCGCCGGCCAGAGCCGCCGAGGTGCGGTGGACCTTCTCGGAGATGATCAACGCGAACACGCCGACGAAGATCACAATCGAGATAATCTGAGGTGTGGTGAACAAGTCCATAATTCTCCCTTACCCCTCTTGTGCGGATAATAGATAAAGATAGCGAAAATCTATTCTTCAAGTCTATAATACCGCGCCGAAAATTACCTGAGCCTATTATAACCCCAGTTCAGCTTATGCTACCAATATTGTTAAATACCATTCACCTTTCTGTTCACTCCGTTTACGTTTAGCAAACGACCCGCCGGGAAGCCCCGACGGGTCGCTTTTTCGCGGGAAATCGGCGTTGCGGGCGCCCACGCGGCTTGCTGCCGAATGCGGGCGCGTCCTGCGCAGCCTACTGGCGAATCTTCACGATGGGCGCGAAATCCTTCATGAGCTTTTTCGTCGAACCCGACTTCTTGAAGAACACTGACAGCATGTCGCCGTCGACGGCTTTCACGACGCCGCGGCCGAACACCTTGTGGTCGACGGCGTCGCCCACGGCGAAGGTCTCGTTGGCCGCCGCCTTCTTGTGCTCCTCGGCGCTCTTCGCGCGCACCCGGTTGCGGGTGGAGTTCGCCACGCCGGCCGCACCGCCGTAAACGCGGCCCTCGCCCGCCTCGGTGCCCGAGCCCGAGATGCCGCGGCGGCTGCCGCGCTTCTCCCACCCGGTTCCCGAGAACCCGGCGCTGCCCACGCCCTTCGTGCGTCGCAGCTCCTTGGGAATCTCCTGCAGGAAGCGCGATGCGGGGTTGGCCGACGTCTGGCCGAACAGCTTGCGCGTCTGCGCGGTCGTGAGGTAGAGCCGCTGCCGTGCGCGCGTGATGGCCACGTAGGCGAGGCGCCGCTCCTCCTCCACCGCCACCGGGTCGTACATGCTGTTGGAATGCGGGAACAGGCTTTCCTCCATGCCCGCCACGAACACGACGTCGAATTCCAGGCCCTTTGCCGAGTGCACCGTCATGAGCGTGACGCACTGGTTGCCGTCCTGCGTCGTGTCGAGGTCGGTGCGCAACGTGACCCACTCGATGAAGTCGGCGAGCGAGTTGCCCGAGAGCACGCGCACGGCAGGCTCCTCGTTCGCAGCCGCGGGGTCAGCGCCGTCGGCCGCATCATCGGGCACGCCCGGCGCCTCGAAGGTCGCCTCGGGAGCATCGTGGCCTTCCGCGAACTCCTGCACGACGCTCGCGAACTCGCGGATGTTCTCGACGCGCGCCCGCGCCTCGTCGGTCGCCTCGAGCTCGTAGCCTTCGATGAGCCCCGACTTGTCGACGATGGCATCCACCACCTTCGGAAGGTCGCCGCCGTAGGTGCCTATCTCCTGCACCAGGCTCACGAAGCTCCCGAGCGCCTTGCGGCTCGCCGCGCGGATGGACTCGTCTGCCACCGCCAGCGCCGCGGCGTCCATGAAGCACAGCCGCTCGCGCGCCTGGATGGCCTGCACCGCCTCGATGGTCGTGCGCCCGATTCCGCGCCGCGGGACGTTCACCACGCGCAACGCCGCCATGTCGTCGGCCGGGTTCACGGCCAGCACCAGGTAGGCCATCACGTTGCGGATCTCGGCACGGTCGAAGTAGCGCGTGCCGCCCACGATGCGGTAGGGCACGCCCGCGCGCAGCAGCATGTCTTCAAGCATGCGGCTCTGCGCGTTCGTGCGGTAAAACACCGCCATCTCGTTGTAAGGCACGCCGTCGCCATGGCGGATCTCGATCTCGCCGGCGATCCAGCGGCCCTCGTCGCGCTCGTCGGCTGCCAGGTACACGCTGATGGGCTCGCCCGCCCCGCGCGTCGGGCGCAGCTTCTTGTCCTTGCGGTTGCGGTTGTTCGCGATAACCGCGTTCGCGGCGGCCAATATGTTTCCCGAACTGCGGTAATTCTCCTCGAGCTTCACCACGTGGGCCTCGGGGTAATCGGCCTCGAAATCGAGGATGTTGCGGATGTCGGCGCCGCGCCACGAGTAGATGGACTGGTCGTCGTCGCCCACCACCATGATGTTGCGGTGCTCGCGCGCGAGCATCGACGTTATCTCGTACTGCGCGTGGTTCGTGTCCTGATACTCGTCGACCAGCAGGTACCGGAAGCGCTGCTGGTAGGCCGACAACACCTCGGGGTGGTGCTTGAACAGCAGGTAGGTGTACATCAGCAGGTCGTCGAAGTCGAGCGCGTTGGCCGCCTGCAGGCGCGCCTGGTATTCCGGATACACGCGCGCGACCACCTTGGCCACCGGGTCGCGCGCCTCGGCGGCGTAGGCCTCGGCCATCAGCAGCTTGTTCTTCGCATCCGAGATGCGGCCGCGCACCACCTTGTCGGGATACCGCTTCGGGTCGATGGCCATGTTGGCCATCACGTCCTTTATCAGGCGCTTGCTATCGTCGTCGGCGTAGATGGTGAAGTTGTTCGTGAATCCCAGGATGTCGGCGTTCGCGCGCAGGATGCGCACGCACATGCTGTGGAACGTCGAGACCCACATGCCGCGAACGCGCGGCCCCACCAGGTTGCCCAAGCGGTCGCGCATCTCGCGTGCCGCCTTGTTCGTGAACGTGATGGCGAGTATCTCCCACGGCGCGACATCGCAGTCTTCCAGCAGGTGCGCAATGCGATAGGTGAGCACGCGCGTCTTCCCCGACCCGGCGCCGGCAAGCACCAGCAGCGGGCCCTCCGTGCACATGACGGCCTCGTATTGCGCCTCGTTCAGCGTTTCGTAATCGACCACGTAAAGCTCCTTCGACAGAATTCGGCGTGCCAGTATACCAGCGTCTTCAAGGCGCAAGACGCCCATAAACGAGACACCCCTAAATTCCCGAAATGCCCTGCCCCGGTGTTTGGCGCGCGTTTACGGATTGCCGCTCCATGCAGAACGCCGCCCCACGCAGGCGGAATGCCCTACCCGAGCAGAACGCCGCCCCACGCAAGCGGGATGTCGTTCCTCTCCAGCCAGAATGCTGTCCCACTCCATGCGCTGCCCCCTCCGAGCCCATGCCAGCCGCATATCCAGGAAGAACGCCGCCCTTGACCAGGTGATACACCGCACCTGCCAGGCGGGTCGCCATTCCGCACCACACGCTGCCCTCCTACCAAGCCCATGCCAGCCGCATATCCCGGGTGAAACGCCGCGCCCGCCGATGCGCCCACTCCTCCGAGCCCGTGCCGAAAGCGCCGTGCCAAACACGAGCCCCGATTCGCCAAAAATTCGCCATCGTGAGGCCAAAAAATCGCCATCGTGAACGATTTCCCCTGATAAAAGGCCAAAAATATGCCATCGTGAACGATTTTCCCCCTTCCGGACCGTTCACGATGGCGAATTTTTGGCGTTTTGGGCACGGCGGCTGGCACGGGGGTCGGCGCCCACATCCAACATGAGGGCGCGCGCCACACAAGGCCGGAGCCGTCGCGCAACCCCGCAGCTGGCGTGCGGCGCAGCAGCCGTCACGGGGATCGGCGCCTGCATCTAGCTTGGGACCGGGACACGCCAGGCAAAGCCGAAGCCATATCGCAACCCCGCAGCCGGCACGGGGTCGGCGCCCGCATCCGACATGGGGCACACCAGGCAAGGCGAGGCCGGGGAGCGTCACGCGTACCGGCCGCCAACACGAAACCAGAGCGCCGCGCCAGGCCGGGGTTGCAACGCGGCACGGCATCCGACACGGAGGGTCGGCGCCTGCATCCGACATGGGCCGGGCCACCCCCGCGCAAGTCCAGGCATCCTCGCTTGGACATCGCCGCGCGAGAACGCACGGCCGCAAGCGCCCGCTACCGCTTCGGGTTCTCCTTCATCACCTTCAACAGGGTCGCGTAAATCTCCTTCAGCTTCTCGTCGACGATGGGGCCTTCGTTTTGCGCGCAGATGCGCTCGAGAATGGCGTCTTCGCGACCGGCATCGAACAGCTGCATGCCGGCGGCGGGCTTCAGCTCGCGAATCGCCATGGAATGGCCCTCGCGCTCGTTGAGCAGCGCGACGATGCGCATATCGAGCTCGTCGATGGCATCGCGGTGTTCCTGTATCTTCGCCAAAGCCTCTTCGCGTTCCATCTCGCAGCCCTTCCGTCCATACGCTTTACCGGGCTAGAGTACCACACCCCGCCCCGCATCCCGCCCGCGACGCAATCGTTAACGCAACCGACACGCAACTGCATCGGTTAACGCGATGTTACGCTTTCAAGCGCCTCGGCGGCGCCACACACGTGCGCCGCGGAATTCGGGTACTATTATTAGGTTAGTTTCACCTACGGCGAAGGGGCCCACATGAGCAACACGAGCACGCTGGAACAGAAAGTCGTCGTCCTCGACTTCGGGGCGCAATACGGGCAGCTCATCGCCCGCCGCGTGCGCGACCTGCATGTGTATTCCGAGATCCTGCCCTGCGATGCGCCGGCTGCGGAAATCTCCGCGGCAAAGCCGTGCGCCATCATCTTATCGGGCGGCCCGGCCAGCGTGTACGCCGAAGACGCCCCGAGCGTCGACCCGGCGGTGTTCGAGCTCGGCGTGCCCATCTTGGGCTTCTGCTATGGCCAGCAAATCATGGCGAAAACTCTCGGCGGCATGGTGGGACACACCGA
>SUUF01000164.1 GCA_015062635.1 Coriobacteriaceae bacterium
CTGATATCATCGGGATGGTTCCAAGTTTCGGTAGGGGGAGTCAATGGGTATCCTGCCTCGTTTTCGCATCGGCGTCGCACGCGTCATCGCCGCCGTCTTCACCATGTTCGCTTGCGCATTGGCCCTGCAGCTTTTTCTGGCTGGCCTGGCTCACGCATCAGAAACAGACCTGGAAAACGACCTGTCTTGCACCTATGTGCCCGGCGGCAACGTGAACGGCCAAGATTACGAACGCTGGTCGGCTCCCGTGAAGTCGTACCTGGTGGCAACCGACGACGGCTACATGCGCGTGCAGGGGGATGTAACCGGCTATGGCGTGGTGGTCGTGTACTACGATAAGGATTTCAACGCTAAAAGCCGCAAGGTCATTCCCCAAGAGCTCGAGCTATTCGGGGGCTTCTATTATGGCGATGGGAACTATTACCTGGTGACCGGCCAGCCGAATGTGGGCGAAGACGATGCCAAAGAGGTGTTCCGGGCAACGAAATACTATACCGACTGGAGCAGGCTGCAGTCGTGCAGTTGGAGTGGCGTGAATGTTTCGCGTCCTTTCGACGGCGGCAGTTGCCGCATGGATTTGTACGGCGACAACCTGGTGATACGAACGGGCCGTCAGATGTACCTGTCGAGCGATGGGATGCGCCACCAGTCGAATGCGACGCTCTACGTCGATACTGCCGCCATGTCCATCTTGGGCAAGCCGAAGGAAGTAAGCGCCGCATATAGCGGCTACGTGAGCCATTCGTTCAACCAGTTCATCAAGCACGATGGCTACAACGGGTATGTTTCCGTCGACCATGGAGACGGGTATCCGCGCGCCATCTGCCTGATGAAGCTCCCTACGGTCGACGTGTTCAACCCGGCACCCAGCGCCAACGACGTGAGCATCCATGCCGTGCTCAAGATTCCCGGCGATGTCGGCGAAAATGTCACCGGCGCCTCAGTGGGCGGGCTCGAGATCTCGCCGAGTGCCTACCTGGTGGCGGGCAATTCCGTCGTGCAAGACGCGAACAACCTGACGCGCACCACGCGCAACGTGTTCGTGATGGCGGTGGACAAGGAAACCGGCGCGGTTGCCGAGCATTGGCTGACAGACTACGCAGAAGGCGACGGGACCACTTCGACGCCGCATTTGGTGAAGGTGTCCGATTCGCGCTATCTGGTTCTGTGGGCGCGTGCTGGAAACGTGCATTATGCATTCGTCGACGACCAGGGTCGGAAGCAGGGGCGGGAGTACTCGTTCGAGGGCAACCTTTCCGATTGCGTTCCCATAATCGACGGCGGCGATGCCGTGTGGTACTCGTGGCGCGACGGCTCCGAGACGTTCTACCGCATTCCCCTGGATAACCCGGGAAATGCGCAGGTTGTGGAGCATTCGTACGACCATGCGTACGAATATGCCGGCACGAAGGACGGCGTCGTGTCTTTCACCTGCTCGAAGTGCGGTGCCGAGAAGACTGGGGTCGCGCCCACGGGCTACGAGATGTGGTGGAGCAACACGAGCACGGATGGCGGCGGCTATTACCGGTTCATAGCCACCATGCAGCGGGGCCAGTCTTTGGCATATTGGATCAGGAACCAGACGTACCCGTCGGGCGATGGAGAACGGTACAGCGAGTTCACCATTGAATCAGACCGTCCCGATAGCTGTGTCGTGGATACCGCCACCCGCACGATCACCTTCAATGAAGGTGGCGTTTTCACACTCACCGTGTACCCCACATACAATCCCGACGCGAAGCAAACCTTCACGGTGCGCGTGCGAAAGCCCCTCGAGGGCGTGGCGCTTGCCGTTACGCCAGCGGAGGTTGAATTCGGCGACACGCTGGAGCTTGCGGCAACCGCGGATGGCGGCAAAGGCTCGTTGCGGTACACCTTCGCCGTTCGCGATGCGCAGGGGGTCGAATCCACGATCGTCGAAGGCGACGCGTATGAGAGCCACGCCTGGACCCCGCCGGCGGCGGGGACGTATCGGCTGCGGGCGAGCGTCACCGACCTCGGCGATGGAAACAAGACGATGGCGAGCGATGAGGTGGCCGTGGCCGTGAAGCCGGCCGCCGTCGCGGTGGCATCTGGGGGAAGCGTTTCCGCGACCGGGCAGCTTATCGATGGCCAGCAGCTGCGCGAAGTGGGCATTTCCGGCAATTCCTTCGTCGCAAAGAACACCGGCAAGAGCGTGGCCGGCACATTTGCGATTGATGGCCCGTCGCGCGTGCTTCCGGTCGGCACGCATTCCGTGGGTTGGACCTTCACGCCCGATAGCGCGAACTACCTGCCGTGCACGGGCGCGATGACGGTGACGGTGGCGGCGAAGCCCGAGCCCTCGAGCTCTGGCTCCAGCGCGGGAAGCTCCAGTTCGAGCAGCACGGGCGGTGCCTCTTCGAGTTCCGGAGGGTCTTCGGGTTCGAGTGCGAGTTCCGGTTCCGGAAGCTCGACCGACACGAGCGGATCGGGTTCGGGTTCGAGCAGTTCGAGCGCTGGCTCGAGTTCGGGTTCGAGCAGTTCGAGTTCCGGTTCGACCAGCGCGAGCGGTACGAGTTCCAGCGGCGCCGGCTCGAGCTCCAGCGCGAGCGGTTCCGGTGGCGCCAGCTCGAGCTCCAGCGCGAGCGGTTCAAGCAGTTCAAGCAGTTCCGGCTCCTCCAGCTCCTCGTCTTCCGATGATATGGGCGGCGCCAGTTCGACGAGCGGCGGCTCGGCTGGAAAGGACGACAAGCCTGCCGAGCCCGCGCCCATTCCCACGCCGGAGCTGCCCACGACCGTGAGCGGAGAGGTGTCACCCGCCAACCCCGTTTCGGCTGAGACGGCCGAGGCCGCGGCCCTGGCCACCGCCGACAGCGGCGAGCCGGCGGGCTCGGCCTTCAGCCTGCTGCAGGCGAAGGGCGCGGCCAAGTCGAAGACGTCGGTCAAGCTCACGTGGAAGAAGGTCAAGGGCGCTACGACGTACGTGGTGTACGGCAACAAGTGCGGCAAGAAGTACCACTACGAGAGGATTGCCGAGGTGACGGGCACGTCCTTCATGCAGAAGAAGCTGAAGAAGGGCACCTACTACAAGTACCTGGTGGTGGCGCTGAAGGGCGACGCGGCCATCGCGACGAGCAAGACCGTCCACGTGGCCACGAAGGGCGGCAAGGCCGGCAACGATAAAGCCGTGAAGGTGGCGTGCAAGTCGAAGGTCACTCTCAAGAAGGGCAAGAAGCTGAAGCTGAAGGCCAAGGCCGTGGCGCAGTCCAAGAAGCTCAAGGTGAAGAAGCATCGCGCAATCGCGTACGAGTCGTCCAACACGAAGATTGCGACCGTGAACAAGAAGGGCGTCGTGAAGGCCAAAGCGAAGGGCACGTGCAAGGTGTACGCGTATGCGCAAAATGGCGTGTGCAAAGCCGTGAAGGTGACCGTGAAGTAACCCCGCGCCATTTTGAGCGTGGTTTGCAGGTGGGGCCGGCACGCCGTTGCCGGCCCGCTGTCGTTTCGACGCGCCCCCACTCGTCGTTTCGACGCCCCCCACCGTCGTTTCGACGAGCGCAGCGAGGAGAAATCTCCCGCGCCTCTACCACAGCTGGGGAAGGGGTCTC
>SUUF01000165.1 GCA_015062635.1 Coriobacteriaceae bacterium
ATGACGCCTCTGGTATGGCGCCTCCGAGGTAACATAACGCCCATCATGCACGATGCGCCTGAAAGGGCGAGATCGAAGGCGTCTTACCGTTATCGTTTGGCCAGAAGAACGCGCGGGATGGGAAGCGTGGCGCCGATGACGGCGGCGAGGCCCATCCACAGCACGCCGCTAGCCGGGAAGCACAGGAACAAGATGGCCAGCACCAGCAGCGGTTTGCGGACGACGCCGGCGAGGAAGGCCGATGTCGTCACCGCGACCATCAGCATCGGGTCGGCGCCCGTGAGCGCCGCAAGGCCATACCCTGCTGCAACGCCGGCGAAGATGCTGGGGAAGAAGCTGCCGCCGACCCAGCCCATCTCGAGGCACATCGGCGTCACGATGGCTTTCATCAGGCCGGTGGCCAGCAAGGCCAGCGCCGTCCACGTGGTCCAGCTTTGCATAAGCTCTTCGGCCTGCGTTTCGCCGGGAAAGAGCGTGAATGGCAGCACGCAGGCAATCGCCCCCAGCAGCAGGCCCGCGATTATCGGTGCGCCGATGGTTCCCGCGGCACCGGCTCCCAGATGCGACGAGATGCCGCGGAATACGCGGGTCGAGCCATGGAAGAGCAAGGTCATCGCATAAGCCAAAACGAGGCAGGGAATAGCCCAGAGCAGGTCGGCGTACGTTGCCGTTATCGCGTCGAAGCGCGGAAGGCCGCTCGAAGCGCCGAAGAGTTCCGAAAACAACGCGATGCCGCCGAAAGCGCCGAACGCAGCAGCGGTGTAGAGCACGATTTTCACGCCCCGGCGCATGTTGTAGCCGTTCACATCGGGCTCCTCGAGCACCTCGCGCGCATCGCCGTGCGCGCTTTCCGCGCCGGCGACGATTCCCGCAAGCGGCGCCCCGAATATCGCCGAGATGCTCGCTGCGATGGTGACGTCTGCTACGGCGCCAGCACGCAGGCCGGCGGCTTTCAGCTTATCGCGAATCCAGCAGCACCCAGCGGTTATGAGCCCGGTGAGCCCTGCTTCGAAGCCGATCGAGCCGCCGAACACGAGCGGCAGCAGGAACGTGACCACGGGCTTGACGGCCCCATCCGTACGGTACGAGCCGGTGCGCTTGAATTCGGCCATCACCGTTTCGAGCGGTTTTACGCGCTCGCCGGAAAACCAGGTCCAAAGCCCGATGAGGATGCCGCCGATTGTGCAGGCAACCAGCGGAAACCAGGCAACGTCGAGCGAGCCGCCCGCCCCATCCCATAGCAAGCCCGTGAGCCATATCGAAAGGTTCATCACGCAGAATACCGCGAAGCCGATGATGAAACCGGTGACAAGCGCCAGCGTGACCATGCCGATAGTGACGGTTGCGGCATCGACGGCACCTTGCGGCGAGCGGCTGACGTCGCGGATATAGGGCCGCGGGCTTGTGCGTTTTGGTCGCTGCCTGTCCATGAAAGCCTCCGCATTTGCGCTGCTGAGTGTGATGTTCCTGGCGAAATAGTACCGCAAGACGCCACGACCCGGGAAAACGCCGCCGATTCGTGGTTGTCCCCTGGCAGGTTACCTTTGATGTGCTCGTCTTTCGTACCCTTGCATATGCAAGCAGGCGAAAGAAAGGAGCAGCCATGAACGAGAACCTGACCGAGCTGGTATTCATCGTCGACCGCAGCGGCTCGATGGCGGGGATGGAAAGCGACACGATTGGCGGCGTGAACGCGGTGCTCGAGCAGAACCGCAAGCTCGAGGGCGACGCGTTGGTGTCGGTGGTGCTGTTCGACCACGAAACGAACGTGTTGCGCGACCGTGAGGACATTCAGAAGGTGCCGAACCTGACCGACCGCGACTACCAGGTGCGCGGGTGCACTGCCCTGCTCGATGCAGTCGGCGAGTCGGTGCGGTTCGTCGACAAGATCCAGCGGTACCTGCCCGAAGACATCAGACCGGGCAAGACGGTGTTCGTCATCACCACCGATGGGTATGAGAACGCGAGTAAGAAGTTTACGTATTCGCAGGTGAAGAGGCTCATCGAACGGAAGACCGAAGATGGATGGGAGTTCCTGTTCCTCGGTGCGAACATCGATGCCGCTGCCGAAGCCGAGCGCATCGGCATCGCGTCGGATCGTGCCGAGACGTATGTGAACGATTCGATTGGCAACCAGGTTATGTACGACGCCATCGCCGATGCCACGATGGGAATGCGCTCGGCACCTGCAGGCGCCCCGCGCATGGATGGCGGTTGGAAACGCAAGATTCTGCGCGACCGCGCACGGCGGGGGAAGTAACACACGATAACTGCAGCACGTTCCTCCTTCTTGGCTGCGCCCGCTTTCGAGCCGAATGGCCGGGGGCGGGTGCAGCCCTGTCCGCGCAGCATTAACCCTTGCGCGTGCATGGCCTTGGTGAACTCCTTGGCAGCTATGAAATCGGGGAATTGTGAACATTCTTAATGGGCGAAAAAGGTTCTTGACCAAGCACCCTCGCCCGGTATAATAGTTCCTCGCAACTGGTCAGGTAGCTCAGTTGGTAGAGCAGGGGACTGAAAATCCCCGTGCCGGGGGTTCAAGTCCCTCCCTGACCACCATCCGAAATCCACGCCCCTCCCGAGGGGCGTTTTTCGTGTCCAGAGTCATCGCATGGACTTGAACCCGAGAGGGGTGAAGGTGCCAGCGGCGCCTTCAGGGCCGAGCACCGCGAAGCGGGGCGCAGGCCGGCGCGTGCGTAGCACGCGCGCAAGTCCCTCCCCGGCCGCCATCCGAAATCCGCGCCCCTCCCGAGGGGCGTCTTTCGTGTCCGGGGATATCCCGGGGGCTTGGACCCGGGAGGGGCGCGGCCCGCGTCATCCCGGGCACGGGCGCGAAGCACCGGAGCCGGGGGAACCCGCAGGTCGCGTGGGGCGCGGTCCGGGCGCATGCGGCTGTTGTACCAGGCGTTTCGTATATAATTACTCATATAATAGCGACAGCGGGAAGGCTCCGGTGCGGGGCGCCCGCGTCTCCCTGCCCCCGGTCCGGAACGGAGGTTCATCCCCGTCGTTCTTCATCGATTGCGCCGGTTGGTTCCTCGAGCACGATGATGCGGCGTTTGGGCTGCGCGTGCTGTCCAACCTGGCCGAGCTGCGCATCGAGGATGCGGCCCTTCTGCGTGTGATGGCTTGGCGTCTGCGCGAGGCGGGCGAGCTCGAGCGCGCCCTTACCGTGCTGCGACGCGTGCTGAAGCTGCGTCCGGAGGACTCGCAAAGCCATCGCGACATCGCGCTTGTGCTCGACGAGCTTGCGCGGAAGGCGTTTGGCGAAGGTAACGAGAGCCTGGCGCGGGAGCGCGCGGAGGAAGCTGGTGCTTTCTATCGCAAGATCGCCCTTACCCCGTGGCAGCGCCGCGCCCAGTCCATCGGCCTGTTCGCCGTGGAGGAGTACAACGTCTTGCGGGCATGGGCCGATGCGCAAACTTGGGAAACCGCGCCCCAGCTCGAGTCGCTCGGGGCGGAGTTCGAGGGCGTTCTGGACTGTGACCTGCGTATTACCCTGGCCTGGGATGCCGACGAGACCGATGTGGATTTGCACGTGACCGA
>SUUF01000042.1 GCA_015062635.1 Coriobacteriaceae bacterium
GCCCCGATGCACCTGACAAAGTCACCGGAGGGGTTTGTCAGGTCCTTTAGCACGCTAGAGGGCCAAAGGTGTATGTCCCCGGTCGCCCAGGGACAGTCCCCGGTCGCCACATGTATGTCCCCAGCGGATCAAAGCCCCAGGTTCGGCTGGGAACGACAACAAGACGTAAAGAGAACCCCCGCAACACCATAGCCTGGAGTAAACGGGGGTTCTCCTTGCGTCGCAGCGTCAACAAGTCCGCTGTTCGTCAGAACAGCGGCACTACAGGTTTTCCGCCTCGAACTTCTTCATGAAGTCGACGAGTGCGATGACGCCCTCGCGCGGCACGGCATTGTAGATGCTCGCGCGCAGGCCGCCCACGCTGCGGTGACCCTTGAGGTTCCACAGACCGGCGAGCGCCGCTTCCTCGACGAACTTCTTGTCGAGGTCGGGGTTGCCGGTGACGAACGGAACGTTCATCTTGGAGCGCTGCGCGGGATCGGCGACGGCGCACTTGAAGAGCTTGCTCTCGTCGATGGCGTCGTAGAGGATCTTCGCCTTCTCGGCGTTGCGGATGGCCATGGCCTCGAGGCCGCCCTGGGCCTTCAGGTACTTGAAGACCTTGCCGCAGATGTAGATGCCATAGCACGGCGGGGTGTTGTAGAGGCTCTCCTTGTCGGCATGCACGCGCAGGTTCATCATCGTGGGAACGCCGTCGATCTTGTCCTCGGGCAGCAGGTCCTCGCGCACGATGACGATGACCACGCCGGCCGGGCCGACGTTCTTCTGCACGCCACCGTAAATCAGGCCGTACTTCGACACGTCAACCGGCTTGGACAGGAACATCGAGCTCTGGTCGGACACCAGGATGTGGCCCTTGGTGTCGGGAATCTCGGGGTAGGTGAGGCCGTGGATGGTCTCGTTCTCGCAGATGTAGACGTAGTCGGCGTCGTCGCGAATGGGCAGGTCGGACAGGTCGGGAATGCGATCGAAGTTGGTGTCCTTGCTGCTGGCGATGCACTTGGCGTCAATGAAACGGGCCGCTTCCTTGTAGGCCTTCTCGGACCAGCTGCCGTCAACGATGTAGTCGGCCTTGCCGTTCTTCGGCAGGCTCAGGTTCATCGGAATGCCGGCGAACTGCAGCGAAGCGCCACCCTGCAGGAACAGCACCTTGTAGTTGTCGGGGATGTTCATCAGGTCGCGCAGGTCGCGCTCGGCGGTCTTGATGATAGCGGTGAACGCGGGGGAGCGATGGCTCATCTCCATGACGCTCATGCCAGTGCCCTTGTAGTCGAGCATCTCGGCAGCGGCGTCCTTCAACACGTATTCCGGCAGCATCGCCGGACCAGCGGAAAAGTTGTAAACCCTGGGCATTGGTAAACTCCAGTCTTCCTATCGCTTGTAAAACGAAGGCAATTCTATACCCGCATTCCCCCACGGCAAGTCAAAACCCGACAAATGCGCAGGTATTCCACTCCAACGTGCTGCAGCGCCCAATGGAGACGCACCGCAGGGGACATACATGTGGAGACCAGGGACATACACCTTTAGCACGCTAGAGGGCCAAAGGTGTATGTCCCCGGGCGCCACATGTATGTCCCCGGGCGACACATGTATGTCCCCGATGTTCCGGTTACGCAGGCAGCTCGCCTGTTTCCACGATGTGCAGGAACGCGGCCTCGTCGAGCACGGGAACGCCCAGGGCCACGGCCTTGTCGTACTTGCTGCCGGCAGCCTCGCCCGCCACCACGTAGCTCGTCTTCTTCGACACGCTGCCCGACACCTTCGCACCCATCGCCTTCAGCTTGTCGCCGGCCTCGGTGCGGGTCATGCCGCTTTGCACGAGGCTGCCCGTCAGCACGAAGGTCAGTCCCGCGAGCGTCTGCGGAAGCGCATCGCCAGCAACCTCGGCCTCCATCGCCACGCCATGGCGCGCGAGCCGATCGATAACCTGGATGTTGTCGGGCGTGTTCAAGAACGCCACCACGGAATGCGCGATGACCCCGCCCACGCCGTCGACGTCGGCGAGCTGCTCCTCGGTCGCCGCACGCAACGCGTCCATGCTCGGGAACCCGCGCACGATAGCCTCGGCGGTGGTGCGCCCCACATGGCGCATGCCCAGGCCGAACACCACGCGCGCGAACGGGCGGGTCTTGCTCTCGTCGATGGCGGCAAGCAGCTTCTTGGCCATCACACCGCCCAGGCGGATGGGCTCGCCGTCTTTGTTCACGCGGCCCATATCGAGCGTGGCCAGGTCGTATTCCGTAAGGTGGTAGAAGTCGGCCACGTCGGAAACCAGCCCCGACTCCACGAGCCGCCCGATGATCTCGTCGCCCAAACCCTCGATATCCATCGCGTTGCGGCTCGTCCAGTGCTTCAGGCGCTCGGTGGCCTGCGCCGGGCAATCGATGCTCTCGCAGCGGATGACCACCTCGACGTCGTCGCGCACCACGGGGCTGCCGCAACTCGGGCACACGGCGGGCATTTCCCACGGCTGCGCATCGGCCGGGCGCAAGCTCAGCACCGGACCCACGATCTCGGGAATCACGTCGCCGGCCTTGTGCACGATGACGGTATCGCCCACGCGCACGTCCTTGCGGTGCACCTCGTCCTCGTTGTGCAGCGTCGCACGCGCCACCACCGAACCCGCCACGGTCACGGGCTCGAGCTCGGCCACGGGAGTCAGCGCGCCCGTGCGTCCCACCTGCACGGTTATGTCGCGCAGCAGCGTCGTCTTCTCTTCGGGTGGGAACTTGTAAGCGATAGCCCAACGCGGGGCACGCGCCGTGAAGCCCATATCGTCCTGCAGCGCGAAATCGTTCACCTTCACGACGACGCCATCGATGTCGTACGCCAGCGCATCGCGGCGCTCCAGGCATTCGCGGCAGAATTCCCGCACCTCGGCGGGCTCGTGGCACAGGCGCACATCGGGATTCACGTGGAACCCGGCTGCTCGCAGCCATTCCAGCAGCTCCCATTGGCTGCCCGCCTGCAGGGCGCGCGAATCGGCCACCGCGTAGATGAACGTGGAAAGGTCGCGCATGGCCGTGATCTTCGCGTCTTTCTGGCGCAAGCTGCCGGCAGCGGCGTTGCGCGGGTTCGCGAAACCGGCCTTGCCCTCCTCCTCGGCGGCGGCGTTCAGCGCCTCGAAGCTGCGCTTGGGCATGTACACCTCGCCGCGCAGCTCGATGGCCCCCGCCGGGTTCGTCAGCCCGGCCACGCTTTGCTCGCGCAGGCGCAGCGGAACGTCGCGCACGGTGCGCATGTTCACGGTCACGTCCTCGCCCGTCGTGCCGTCGCCGCGGGTGGCCGCGCGCACCAGCCGTCCGGCGTCGTAGGTGAGCGCGATGGACGAGCCGTCGATCTTCAGCTCGCACACCACCGGCACGAAGCGCCCGAAATACTCCCGCACACGCTCCATCCAGGCATCGAGCTCGTCGAAGTCCATCGCGTTGTCGAGCGAATACATGCGCTGCTCGTGACGCACCGCCGAAAACTGGTCGCCCACGGCACCGCCCACGCGCTGCGAGGGGGACGACGGGTCGTAGAACTCGGGATGCGCCTGCTCGAGCGCGATGAGCTCGCGCATGAGCGAATCGAACGCGGCGTCGCTGATCTCGGGCGCGTCTTCCACATAGTACAGATGCGTATGGCGCTCGATCTCGCGCCGCAACGCCTCGATGCGCTCGCCTGGTTTGCTCGTCGCAGCCGCCAGCTCCTCTTCCGAAAACAGGCTTTCCATTCGCTCCCTCATTCTCTTCTTCGCGCTCTTCCGCGCGTTTCGTCATTCCCGGCAAGGCGAGGGACTCTCCCTCGCTCGCGACGCGGGAGATCTCTCACTTCGTTCGAGATGACGTAAGGTCCCCCGTCATCCCGGGCGCCGCCCCCGTCATAGCTCAAGGTCCCGTCATCCCGGGCGCCGCCCCCGTCATTTCGAGCGAAGCGAGAAATCTCCCCCGCCCCAAGCCGAAACAACCCCGGGTTAGGCTTCCTCGGCAGAAGCGGCTTCGGCGGCCTCGCGCATGCGGACCGCCTCCAGCGACATCTCGACTGTGCGGCGCACCGCCGCGGGAATGGCATCTATCACATCTTCGGGCGTCACGCAGATGTCGGTGAGCTGCACGGCCGCCGCCACGCCGGCGCGAGCATGCAGCGTCGCGCCCAGCACGCAGGCGTCGAGCGGGTCGAGCCCCTGCGCCAGCAGCGCCGCGATCATGCCGGCCAGCACATCGCCGGTGCCGGCCTTCGCAAGCGCGGCCGTGCCCTCGGTCATCGCGAAGGAATGCTCGCCGTCGGAAACCACGGTGTTCGCACCCTTCAGCACGACGATGGCGCCATATTCCCAGGCCAGCTCCTCGGCGTAATCAACTTGCGGCAGGCCCGAAAGCCCCAGCGGACGCCCGATGACGGCCGCCTCGCCGGAATGCGGGGTCACCACCGTCACGAGGCCCTTCTCGTGGCGCGCCCGGCATAGGGCGCGCGCCGCCGTCACCGACAGGGCCGCGATGGCCCCGCCATCCACGAGCACCGGCGCTTCGGCATTCCGCAGCACGTGCAACAGCAGGTGCGCCGATTGCGAATCGGTGCCGTCGAACCCGCTTCCCACCAGGTACGCGCACGGACGCCCCTCGCGCGAGGCCAGCAACGTGTCCTTCGACAGCAGCTCGTCCCAGCTGCGCACCACGAGCGACGGCCGGTACGCCTGCAGCTTCCCGACGTTGTCGGCATGCGTGTACACCTCGGTATAGCCCGCGCCCATGCGCTCGCCGGCAAAGGCCGCCAGGCACGCCGCGCCCGGATACGGGCGCGAACCAGCTACCAACAGCAGCTTGCCACGGGAATACTTATGCGCATTCACCTGCGGAAACGGCAGCAGCGCCGCCAAACCCTCCGCATCGTAGGAGCTCATGAACCACCCTTTCATCAACAACGCCGCACGTTGCCGTGCGACATCTCTGCACCAATGAGCCAAGCGCGAGCGTCGGCGGCGTCAGGCCCGGCGGGGTCAGGCCCAGCGACGCCAGACCCGGCGGCCTGCCGCAATCACATCCCTCCGACACGGCCGCATGGCGCGTCATGCGCGTCAAATCTCGTCAAGCAGCGCGCGGGCCTCCTTGAACTGCTGCGCGAGCTGGCGCATCGGGTCGACCCGCCGCTCCATCGCCTTCACGGAATCGCCCGTGATGGCCATCGCGCACGCCACCGCCTCGTCATGGGTGAACGAAAGCGAGATGGGCAAGCTCTGAACCCCCTGCTCGCGCGCGACTTCCGCCGCACGGCCATGCAGCACCACGCGCGGGGCGCCCTTCGCGTTGCGCACCACCTCGATGTCGCGCACGCCGATGCCCTGCGTGAACCCGGTGCCGAGCGCCTTCACGACCGCCTCCTTGGCCGCGAAGCGCGTCGCATAGTGCGCCTCGGGATTCGCGCGGGCATCGCAATAGGCGCGCTCCTCTTCCGAGAACACGCGGCGAGCGAACGCCGGCGTGCGCTCGAGGATGCGCTTCATGCGCGCGATGTCCACGAGGTCGATTCCCAACCCCACCTGGGCATCGCCCGCCGCGGCGGAAACCGCCGCCGCGTCAGCGGGCGCGGCGGCCCGCTTGTCGTCTTCCTTATTCAACGGTCACCGATTTCGCCAGGTTGCGGGGCTGGTCGACATCGCAACCGCGCTCGACCGCGATGGCGCGCGCGAACAGCTGCAGCACCACGCTCGCGGTAATCGGCATGAAGGCGTCGCGCACCTTCGGGATGAACAGCACATGGTCGGCGTACTTGCCGATCTGGTCGTCGCCTTCCGTCGCCACCGCCACGATCTTCGCGCCACGCGCCTTGCTCTCCTCGATGTTCGAGAGCGTCTTGTCGTAGATGGGGCTCTGCGTGGCCACGGCCACCACGGGGAAGCCCTCGTGCAGCAGCGCGATGGGCCCATGCTTCATCTCGCCGGCGGCATAGGCCTCGGCGTGCACGTAGGAAATCTCCTTCAGCTTCAGCGCGCCCTCGTAGCACACGGTCGACGCCAGCCCGCGGCCGATGTAGAGCGCCGATTGCGCATCGGCGCAATCGTGCGCAGCCGCCTCTATCGCCTTCGTGTCGGAAAGGATCTCCTCGATCTGGCCCGCGGTATCGGCAAGCTCGCGGAACAGCACGCGGATCTGCGCGGTGTTCAGGCGGTTCTTGCTCTGGGCCAGCAGCATCGCCAGCAGCGTCAGGCTCACCACCTGGCCGATGAAGCTCTTCGTCGACGCCACCGCGACTTCTTTCTTGGCCTTCGTGTAGATGACTCCGTCGCTCTCACGCGCGATGCGGCTGCCGATGACGTTCGTGATGCCGAACACCTTCGCGCCGCGGATGCGCGCATCGCGGATGGCCGCCAGCGTGTCGGCGGTCTCGCCCGACTGCGACACGGCCACGACCAGCGTCGACGGCGTGATGATGGGGTTGCGGTAGCGGAATTCGCTCGCGACCTCGACCTCGGTTGGGATGCGGGCCCAGTTCTCGATGAGGTCCTTCGCGATGAGGCCGGCATGGTAGCTCGTGCCGCAAGCGATAACGTACACGCGGTCGATGAAGCCCAGCTCGTCGGGCGTCAGCTCGAGCTCGTCGATGGACAGCAGACCGTTCACCATGCGGCCCTTCAGCGTATCGCGCACGACGCGCGGCTGCTCGTGAATCTCCTTCAGCATGAAGTCGGGCCAGTTGCCGCGCTCGGTCTCGTCGATTTCCCAGTCCACGCGCATATGCTCGGGCTCGATGGTCTGGCCGTCGCCGTTGCAGAAGCTCATTCCCTCGGGCGTAAGCTTCGCGAACTGGTAGTCCTCGAGCACGACGACGTCGCGCGTCGCCTCGGCCACCGCGATGACGTCGGAAGCCACATAGCAGCCGTCTTTGCCCTGCCCGATGACGATGGGCGAGTCCTTGCGCGCCACCACGATCGTGCCCGGCTCGTCGGCATGCATGATGACCAGGCCAAATGCGCCGATCATCTCGCGCACGGCGGCACGCGCCGCCGAAAGCAGGTCGCCGCGGTAGTATTTTTCCACCAGATGGGCCACCACTTCGGTATCGGTTTCGCTGCGGAAGGTGTGGCCCTCGGCCACGAGGCGCTCGCGCAGCTCGGCGTAGTTCTCGACGATGCCGTTATGGCATACGGCCACCTTGTTGTCGCACGAACGATGCGGATGCGCGTTCGCCTCGCTCGGACGCCCGTGCGTCGCCCAACGGGTGTGGGCGATGCCGCAGGTCGAAGTGGGATCGGTATCGGCCGACGCTTGCACCAGGTTCGCCACCTTGCCCAGACGACGCACCACCTGCAGGCCATCGGCGGTCTGCAGCGCGATGCCCGCCGAATCGTATCCACGATACTCAAGTTTCTGCAGGTTGCGGAAGAGAATATCCTTTGCGGGATTCTTACCGGTATAGCCAACAATGCCGCACATAGAAAGAACTCCTTGTCCAAGATTCGTTTCGCAGCATTGTACCGCGTGCGGCTGGGACGGCGGTATATCCGACAACTCCCCCACAAGCAGTTCGGCCGATTGCCGGCACCAATCCCAACGCTTGTCCGGGCATGTCGAGGCCTCGCAAAAGCCAAGCGAATCGCGAGACGAAAAAGCGATAACGAATGTACAGATGCAGAGGAAACCGATGCGTGGGGAAACACGCGCATCGAGAAGGCGTGCGGCGCGATCGCCCCACGAGAGACAAGGCGGGATGGCATGGACGCAAGGCAAACCGGAAACGCCGAGGCAGGCAAGACCAAGACCGCCGCCGAGGTCGGCTGGTATGTCTCGCGCTACAACCTCATCGCGGATATCCCCGGAACGAACATGACCGCCATCTTCAACACGCGCACGCGCAGCTGCGCCTCTTTGGAAAGCATTCGTGCCCGCCGTATCGCCGCGATCCCGAGGCATTCGTCCTCGCGATGTATGGGCGCATCGGAAAGAAATAACGAGTCGAATCCAAGAACCCACGCCCTTGGATTCGGCTCGCGCTGTCCCCTGCGCTAAAACGCTAGAGCGCGTCCAGGTAATCGATGGCCAACAGGGCGGCGTTGGTGCCGCCGACGGCCTCCACCTCGACGCTGCCGGCCGCCGTCTCGAATGCGCACGCGTAGAACAGACCCGGCGCCAGCGTGAACGGCACATGGCGGATGCCGGGCGTCAGCACGGGATACGCCCCGCGCCAGACGAACGTCCGGACGTCGCCGATGCGCTCGAAGATGCGCCCGAGCTCTTCGGGCGTCATCTCGTGATCCGCACTGAATATCTTGTAGATGCGCTTGCCGTAATCGGGCGAGAATCCGGTGACGCCAATCGACTTGAACGGCGCTCCCGAGCTCGTTGCCGTGAACGCCGTCGAGGGCACGCGGCCACCGCGCCGCCTTCCCTTGAAATAAGCGGGGTTGATATCGCCCACCACGAACGTGGTGTTCACCTTCTGATACGGGTGTGCCGGAACGTTCAACGGGGTATCTTCCAGCTGTATGCGGTAGTCTCCCAGCGCCACCGGGGCGGCAAGGATCACCGCATCGAAATGATCGCGCCTGCCGGTCGAGTCCTCCACCTCGAACGTCCTGCGACCGCCTTCCCCAGCCTTCACATCAACGGATACGACCGATGTCTTCAGGCGCACGTCGGCGCCGATGCGGTCGAGGGTTTTCGCGAACACCGTCCAATTGCCGCCGTCGATGGAATAGAGGTACCCGCCCGCCAATCCGGCGCCCGCGAGCCCAACCAACCCCGCGAAGGCATTCATCTCCAAGCCCTGGTTGTACATGTTGTGGGTGATGGCCTCCACGATGTCTTCCGCCATCGCGCGGTTCACATGGCGTTCGCGCAGGAAATCCCCCAGCGACTCCCGCGACGGATCGGCCAGGTCGAGCGCCTCCAGCAGGTCATCGGGCGACTGGAACCGCCTGCCTGCTTCCTGCAGGGCGTACACCCCTTCCCACTTCGCCGCCATGGCCGTGGCCTCGTTGGTCACCTTGAGCGCGGAATACGGACCCACATGGCGCAAGATGCCCGCCGCCATGCTGGCAAGTGACGTGTGGCAAAGCACCGGAAAGCCCTTGTCCGTCCAGAAGCCGTAGGTCTCATCCTTCCCGTCGATGGACAAGCCGGACTCCCCCTCCACGGACCCGGTGAACGCCATCAGCTCCATCACGTGCTTTCCGCTGGAATGCAAGATGGTGCCGCCGACCTCTATGCGGGTGCCCGCGAAGGTGATGTCCCAGGCGCGTCCGCCCACGTGCTCCTCGCGCTCATACAAGGTGATGTCCGCGCGGTCTCCGTATTCCTTCCACAGCCGGTATGCTGCCGTCGTGCCCGCCGACCCGCCGCCCACGATGGCGACGCGCGGTTTCTCGTTGCTCATCTCACGTCCTCGCTTTCAGCCTCTATACCCTTATTTTCCCTGGTCAGAAAGACAGCTACAAGAATGAATCCCAACGCCATGAAAACGGCGCATGTCACCCACACCACCTCGTATCCCGTTGCGGTGATGGTGCCCCCAGCGCCCGCGCCCACCTTCAGGAGCGAGACGAACAGCCCGCCGCCAAGGGCGCCGCCCAGCGTTTGTGCGGAATTGAAGAGGCCCGTGGCGATACCGCGCTCGTGGGCGGGCGCCCGCATGGGGATGATCACCGGTATTGCCGCGCTGATGAGTCCGAAACCCAAGCCGGCAAGTGCTATGAGCAGACCCAGCTTCACCAAGCCCGACCCAGGCAGCGCCCATTGGGCGAAGGACGCGAACGCCAATGCGAAGCCCAGCAACAGCGTGGGTTTCGGAGGCAGCTTCTTCAACACCGCCGGCAGCGCCAATGCGGCCACCACCGTGAACAGCAAGATGAGCGTCTGAACCACCGAAATGCCGCTCGGCTCGAACGCATAGCCGTAGCCAGATGCCGATGGATCTGCGGCCAGATACGTCGCGACCGGAGACATGTAGCCGTAAAACACGGCCCCGTAGCAAATCGCCCCTGCATACAAGGGGAAAAGCGATTTCGAGAGGAGGACGCGCACGTCGACCGCCGGGTGATCCGTGCGCTTCTCGTAGCGATACCACGCGACCCCCACCCCGATGGCAGCCGCTATGAGCAGGGCGCCCACAACGCTATCGATGCCGCCCTCGACGACTTCCACGAAGCCGAGTATCGCCAGCAGCATCACGAGGCCCAGCAACACGAAGCCCTTGACGTCGATATGTGGGTGCGCGTTCGCTTGATACTCGGGCATCACGAACACGACGAGCAGCACCGCCACAAGCTGCAGCGCGGGGATGATCGCCACCGCAGGGGCGAGTGCGCCCAAGGCCCCGAACGCGAACCCGGAAGACGCCGTCCCCACAACCGTTCCCACGGTCATCGACGCGATGATGCCCGACACCGCGCGCGTAGAATCCTCGCCTTCGGTGCGCGAGTACACCAGCGCGATATGGAGGGGAAGCCAGCAGGCGATGGGGCCATTCAGCAGGCGTCCCACCAGGACGAGCGCCCACGATTCGACGACAACGCCCGCGAGTATCATCACCGTCGCAATGAACACGACGGGTATGACCACGCGCAACAGCTTCCGATATCCCTTGATGTCGCCCAATCGCGTGAGCACGGGCACGAACAATGCCGCAACGGCCGTGGGCACCACGTTGAACAGCTGCAAGCCAGAGGCGTCCACCCCCAGCAGCTCGCCGAACTTGGGGATGAGCGGTTCGTAATAACCTTGGGTGAAACCGCTGATGAACTCGATGATGACGATGGTCGCCACCAACGCCGCCGTCTTGTGCCCGCCTTCGGGTCGCGATTGCTTTCCGAAGGCGGGCTCGAGCTCAACTTCGGCAATTTCTCGGTCTTCCATGTCTCCTCTATTCCTACCTGTTTACTATGTTTTTGGAATATAACATTCAGGCGGGAATGTCGGGTAATGGGTTGTTCCGGCGATGCGTGATTGGCGGAACCGATAACCTGCGTACTCCTAGCCACGAGGAAATGAGCTAAGCACCGGGTCGCCTCACGACGGAGAATGCCGCGGCTCTCGTGGCGCTTGCGGCACGTCGCCCGCGCTGACATATGCGCTCGGGGCCGGTGCTCGCCACCAGCATCCCGAGCGGAGCGGGCGCAGCCCGCGGAACCGAGGGACCTCCCGCTGGCGTGGAGCAGTCGCAACCCCGCCTGCGGCAAGCGCCGAGGGGGATCCTTCGGCTCCAGCGCTTCGCGCTTGCGCTCAGGATGACATCGGGAGGTCGCGCATCCCGTGTCAACGATGGCCTAACGCAGATTTGGCCAACAAATGTCACAAACTCAATATAGTTGAGACTTCAATCTCATATCCGGGTCTCGAGGTAAAAGATTTCTGCGACTTAATGGCGCATCTGTCTGGGTCTTTTACGTCAATCACAGAGATTGAGCCGCCGATTCCGGCTCATGCCATCCAAGCCGTCTCAACTTTATTGATTCTGTGACACTTTTTTCACAATCTGCCTCAAGAGCACCATCGCACATAGCAAAGCCGCCGGTCGAAAACGACCGGCGGCTTTGAACAGACGGTTCTGGGACCCTTAGGCTATCAGATCGTCTTTACTTCTCGTTCTTGGAAGCCTCGTACTCGGCGACCAGCTTCTTGGTGACGTCCATCGGGGCGTCCTCGTAGCCGGCGAACTCGAAGGTGTAGGAACCGCTGCCGCGGGTGAGGGCGCGCAGGTCCTTCGTGTAGGTGACGACCTCGGAATACGGCACGCGAACCAGGATGACGGTGCCGCCCTGGTCGTTGGAGTCGGTGCCCACGATGCGGCCGCGGCGGGTCGAGATGTCGCCCATCACGGCGCCGGCGTACTGCTCGGGAGCGGTGATGGCAACGTTCACGATGGGCTCGAGCAGCACCGGGTTGGCCTTCTCGCATGCAGCGCGGAAGCCGATGCGGGCAGCCGTCTTGAACGCCATTTCGTTCGAGTCGACCGGATGGTAGGAGCCGTCGTACACGGCGCACTTGATGTCGACCATCGGGTAGCCGGCCAGGAAGCCCTCGGCCATCGCATCCTGGACGCCCTTGTCGACGGCCGGGATGTAGTTGCGCGGAATCTTGCCGCCGACGATCTCGTCGACGAACTCATAGCCGTTGCCCGGGTTGGGCTCGAGACGCAGGAAGCAGTCGCCGAACTGGCCAGCGCCACCGGTCTGCTTCTTGTGACGGCCCTGGGCCTCGGCGGTCTTGCGGATGGTCTCGCGGTACGGGATGCGCACGGGAACGGTGTGCGCGTCGATGCCCGCCTGCTCCTTCAGGCGACGGAGCAGCAGGTCAACCTGCATGTCGCCCATCGTGGTGGTGACGGTCTGGTGCGTGTCCTCGTTGCGCGTGATGCGGATGGTCGGATCGGCATCGGCCTGACGCGACAGGAACTCGCCGAGCTTGTCCTCGTCGTTGCGATTGTCGGCCACGATGACCACCGGGTACTGCGGCTTCAGCTGGAAGCGCTGGACGATCTCGACGTCGCCCGTGGTGGACAGCGTGTCGCCGGTGCGGGTCTCGGAAAGCTTCGGGACGACGATGATGTCGCCGGCCAGGGCCTTCTTCACTTCCTGGGTCTCCTTGCCCATCATCACGTAGAGCTTGCCCAGGCGCTCCTTCTTGCCGGTGCGCGAATTCACGAGCTCCATGCCGGGCTCGAGGGTGCCGGTCGAAACCTTCAGGAAGCTCAGGCGGCCGACGAACGGGTCGGACATCGTCTTGAACGCGAAGGCGATGGGGTCGCCTTCCTTGGCAACCGCGTGCTCCTCGCCGTCGGCGGTGGTGAAGGTGCCGTGGCCAGAGGGGCTCGGGAAGTAGGACACGATGTCGTCCATGATGTTCTTGATGCCCTGCTCGACGAGCGTGGAGCCCACGAACACGGGGATGAAAATCTCGGACGCGATGGCGGCGCCGAGGGCGGACTCGAGTTCCTCCTGCGTGAGCGGCTCGCCTTCCAGATACTTCATCATCAGCTCGTCGTCAGCCTCGACGACGATGTCGCACAGCTGGTCGCGTGCGAGCTCGGCGGCCTCGGCGTACTCCTCGGGAATCTCCTCGACGCGCTCCTTGCCGTTCTCGTAGTAACGGGCCTGCATGCGCAGGACGTCGACGATACCCTTGAAGTCGGTGCCCACGCCGATGGGGATGGTCACGGCGCCCAGGCGGCTGCCGTAACGGGCATGCAGCGTGGCCATGGCCAGGTCGAAGTCGGCGTCTTCGCGGTCGATGTGGTTGATGAAGATCGTGCGGCACAGGCGCAGGAACTCGGCCTCATGCCACAGGCGGTCGGTGTTCACCTCGGGGCCGGAAGCGGCGTCGATGACGAACATGGCCGTCTCGCATGCCTGCATCGCGGCGAGGGTGTCGCCGGCGAAGTCGGGCTGGCCGGAGGTGTCGACCAGGTTGATCTTATAGGTTCCGAACTGAATGGGAGCGATGGACGCGCTGACGGTGAAGCCGCGGCGGATCTCCTCGGCGTCGTAGTCCAGGTTGGACTTGCCATCGTGCGTGGTGCCCAGGCGGTCGGTGCGCCCGGAAATGTGCAGCATCGCCTCGGCAAGAGAGGTCTTGCCGGCGCCATCTTGGCCTACAAGGGCAATATTCCTAACATGCTCGGTCTCGGGTGCAGCCATAAATCACCATCTTTCCGGGAGCCACAAGGCGTCTCCCATGAATCGCAATGTGTATACGCTAATGCCCTAGTCTACCGTAAGCAGGGCGTAACGGGCACCCCAGACTCCCATGAATTTGGGGCAATTATTCGGATGCGTGGGAACGGGTCTCCCCCGCCGCTGCCGGGGTAACGCCGCGCCGCCTCTGGGCCAACGCCGTCATTCCGATGCCGGAGCGAGGAACCTCCCCCGCCGCCGGGCCAACGCCACGCCATTCCGACGCCGGAGCACAGCGGAGGCATGCAGAGCAACCGGAGGCGAGGAATCTCCCTCGCCGCTGCCATGGTTGGGACGGGGAAGATTCCTCGCTGAGCCTCGTTGATAACGACATGGCAAGGCTGGAAGTAGACGCATTCCGCGGGCGTGCGGGCCTGGCACGGGTTGGACGTGCAGAAAACGGGACTTGGGACCTCCGGCGTCAGCGATTTCGGGGTACGTTGCAGGTTTTTGCCACTTGGGACCTCTGGCGTCAGCCGTCTGGAGGCCCACCCGGCCATGGCGAGCCACCTCCGAATTCCGCGACCTGGGGTTTTGCAACCTGGAGCGGGAAAGCCGCGCGCGAAACACCACCGCGAGCCTGACGCCAGAGGTCCCAAGTCCCGTTTTTCCGCAACGCAACCCGGTTTTGGTTGACGCCAGAGGTCCCAAGTCCGATTTCCTGCGGGTACGTCGCGCGCGATGTAACGTTTCCTCGTAGCCTTCGTAACATCGTGCGCGATGCATCGTTTTCCCACGGCAAACGCCCACGCCCACGTCCGCGGTCCACGGGCCACGGGCCACCAACCGCACGACGCCGGGGATGATGGACGAAAAAGTACGGTTGCGCGCCTCTCGTCAATTTCGAGGCGGGATATGGACGAAAAAGTACGGGTATGTGCCGTCGGGCAACGTCGCGGCAGGGAGCGATGGCATCCTAGCTTGCAGCTGATTCGCGTTTGCCCAGGTGGCAGGCGCCGATGCGGGGCCGAGCAGGCGAAGCGTCCGTCCCACGGCTATGCAACGGGGCGCACAACCGTGCTTTTTCGTCCAAATCGGGCGGGAAAATAAACAAGAGGGCGCACAACCGTGCTTTTTTGTCCCGGAAGGTAGCAGGGAGCGAAGCCGGGGGACCCCACGAGCGCGTGGCGAAGGCAAATCCCCGGGGCGCAAGCGGCAAGTCGTGGAAATGGATGGTGCCATCGGGGATACACGCATGGGTGGTGCGGAGATGGTTACTGGAAGTCATTGAGCATACCCCGTCGGAGTGACGGCGGAATGACGTGGGAGGCCGGAATGACGTGGGCCGGAATGACGCGGGCAGTACGCCCCGTTGGGATGAACCGAGTCGATGGACCTCTGCACGCTCGCCAGCCCGCTCGCAGATTCCCCGGGCACGAGGGCCGCGAACGCACCCGCTTTAGTACAATGGTGCGCAAACCTCGAGAAAGGCTGCTTGTGATTTACCTGGTGCGCCATGGCGAAACCGAACTGAACGTGAAACGCGTGCTGCAGGGCCGCAGCGACTACCCGCTCACCGAGACAGGCGTCGCCCAAGCCCAGGAAGTGGCCAAATGGTTCCGTGACCAGGGCATCGCGTTCGACCGCGTGTATTCGAGCCCGCTTGTGCGCGCAACCCAAACCGCGCGCATCATTGTGGGCGACGACATGGAGATCACGCCCGAGCCGCGCCTGATCGAAACCGACTACGGCCCCTATGAGGGGTGCAGCTTGAGCAATCCCGCCCCCGAGCTGCGCTATTTCTTCGAGGATTTCATCAATCACCCTGCGCCGGAGGGCATGGAGCAGCTGCCCGACGTCATCGCACGCGTCGGCGAATTCCTGGAAGAGCTGCGTGACGAACCCGGGACCATCTTGCTGTCGACCCATGCCATCGCACTGAAGGGCGGCCTGGAATACCTGATGCCCGAATCGAAGGGCCAATGGTGGAACACGTTCGTGAGCAACTGCTGCGTCTTCCGCATCGACCGCGAAAA
>SUUF01000166.1 GCA_015062635.1 Coriobacteriaceae bacterium
TGAAGCGCACGTATACGCAGTACGGGCCGCGTTCGGTGTTCGTGCCCACGAGCCTTTCCGGCGGCCGCATGTGCTATGGCAATTTCCTGAATGCACTCGGTGGCTACATGACCGTGTCCGACTCCGTTTCCTACGGAACCTATACCGCCAACACCGACATGCTCGGAATCGCCTGGGGCGGCGAGTGCAAGATGAACGACCGCCTCGACATGATCGAGAATGCCGACGTCGTGGTGCTGTACGCGCAGAATCCCGGTTGGGGCGCCAACGGCAATTTCGCATTCAACTTCCGCGCCGCCAAGGAGCACGGCGCCAAGTTCTACACCGTCGGCCCCGCCCATAACGTGTCGGCCGCCATGCTCGACGCCACGTGGATTCCGGTGGCACCCGGATCCGACACTGCCTTCCTCATCGGCGTTGCCGGCGAGATGGTGCGCCTCGACGAGGAAAAGGGCGGCATCATCGACTGGGACTTCGTGCACAAGTACTGCGTGGGCTTCGACGAGAAGAGCATGCCCGAGGGCGCGAAGACCAAGGAAAGCTACCTGGCCTACCTGAAGGGCGAGGTCGATGGCGTCGTGAAGAACGCCGAGTGGGCATCCGCCATCTGCGGCACGCCGGTCGAGCTCATCACCGAGTTCGCCGAGGCCGTGGGCAAGGCGAACAACTGCGTGCTCTCGCATGGCTACGCCGCCGCCCGCTGCAACGGCGCCGAGGACGTCCCGCAAGCCTACATGGCCATCGCCTGCCTGGGCGGCCACTTCGGCAAGCCGGGCAACTGCTGCGGCAACCTGTACGTCGACCGCCAAGGCCCCGGCGGCGTGCAGATCATCTCGTGCGGCAGCGACGGCATGGGCGATTTCGAGAGCCCGGCCAAGCCGCTGTACGACCCCAAGAAGGTCGACGGCCTCATCGAGAACGACTTCGTGAACGCCCTGAGCATCTGGGATGCCGTGGGTGACGGCAAGTACATCAGCACCGGCGACTGCTGGGATGGCGTGTACGACAAGCCGGTCGAGCGCGAGTGCGACTTCCACATCGTGTGGACCGCCCGTGACGGCGGCGGACGCTGCACGCCCAACCAGACCAAGATGGCCGAGGCCATCAAGAAGCCCGACTTCGTCTACGCGCAGAACTACACGGTGAGCCCGACGACGATGTATGCCGACATCATCCTGCCCGCCATCGCGAAGATCGAGATGAATGACCTGCCGGGCGGCGACGCCGACCACGACCGCGAGATGATCCTCGTGTATTCGAAGGTGGGAGAGGCCGCCTACGAGGCCAAGAGCGACCAGTGGATTTGCGAGCAGCTGCTCGAGCGCCTGGGCTACGACCCGAAGGACGTCTTCCCCTACACCGAGCAACAGCGCTTCTTCAACAAGCTGGCCACCACCACCATTTCCGACGGCGAGGGCAACGCCAAGCCGCTCGTGACCGTGACGAAGGAAGACCTGAAGAACTGGGGCGTCGACGGCACGCCGCAGAAGGGCGTCATCGGCCTCGACGAGATCTGCAAGAAGGGCGTTTACCAGGTGCAGCGCAAGTTCGGCGACGAGTACCAGCACATCGCCTACAAGGACTTCATCGACGACCCGAAGGGCAATCCCCTCGACAGCGCCAGCGGCAAGTTCGAGTTCTACTGCCAGGCCAAGGCCGACCAGTTCAACACCTGCGCCATGGCGGGCGAGACCTACAAGCCCTACCCCACCGTGCATGAACAGCCGGCCGAAGAGGGCTACCCGATGCTGATGTTCAGCTCGCACCACCCGCGTGCCGCCTGCTCTGACTTCGGCAACACGGCCACGTTGCGCGAGACCTTCGAGATCCCGGTGACGATGAACGCCGGTGACGCGGCCGAGTTGGGCATCGCTTCTGGCGATGCGGTGCTCGTGAGCAGCCCGTACGGCCAGATCTTGCGCCGCGCGATGGTCAGCCAGCTCGTGATTCCCGGCGCCATCGACGTGCCGAATGGCACGTGGAAGCGCGTGGGCGACGACGGCATCGACCGCGGCGGCTGCCCGAACACGCTCTACGGCGGCACCGGCCGCGGCATGGGCGTCTCTGGCTACAACAACGTGCCAGTGAAGGTTGAGAAGTGGACGGGCGCGATGCCCGAGTCTGACGCCGACACGCAGATCATCATCGAAGCAGCCGGCGAGACGGCAGAGGCCTAAGGAGGAGCAACCATGACGCGTAAGGGATTTTATTTCAACAGCGAGCGCTGCGTGGGTTGCAAGACCTGCATGGTGGCCTGCAAGAAGAAGAACAACCTGCCGAAGGGCGCGTTCTTCCGTCGCGTGACGAGCTACGAGGTGGGCGAGTTCCCGAATGCCACGATGTACCACTGGTCGCGCACCTGCAACCACTGCGCCGACCCGGCCTGCATGAAGGCATGCCCCACGAAGGCCATGTACCGCGATGAAGCCGACGGCACCATCCAGCATGACGACAACATCTGCATCGGCTGCGGTTCGTGCGTCATCGCCTGCCCGTACCATGTGCCCATCCTCATCGAGGAAACCGGCATGGCCGCCAAGTGCAACGCCTGCATCGACACGCGCGGCGAAGACGGCACCCCCACCTGCGTGGCCGCCTGCGGTATGCGCGCGCTCGACTTCGGCACCTATGAAGAGCTGCTCGAGCGCCATCCCGAGGCCAAGAACCAGCTGGCCTGCATGCCCGATGCCAGCATCACCGACCCGACGGTGTTCATCGACGCGCGCGAATGCGCCTTCGACCCGAACTACCGCGACCTGGTGCTGTAACGCACTCCCAGCGCGGCCGAAGGGCATGTCCCCTTCGGCCGCGTTTCCCACCGAAAGGCTTTCCATGGATTCCGAGACCACGCTCATCGCGCTCATCAACCGCCAGTTCCTCTACGAGCTGCTCGCACGTGCCTATGCCGTCGAACCCGACGAGCAGTTTCTCGGCATCCTGCGCGAACCGCATACCCGCGAGGAAGTCGGCCTTGTCTCCCACGAGCTCACCGACTCCATTCTCGGGGAATTCTCCACTGCCGCCGCTGCGGCAAATGACGGCAGCATCGCCTCTCTTCGCCACGATTACGTGAACATCTTCGTCGGCCCCGGCACGCTGAAAGCCGATCCGTGGGAAAGCGTCCACCTGTCCCATACCCGGGCGCTTTTCCAACAGGAACTGCTTCCCATCCGAGACGCCTATCGTGCGGCGGGGTTCTTGCCCGCACGCTACCCGCATGTGCAAGACGACTACATCGGCCTCGAGCTCGACTTCCTCGCCAAGCTCGCCGGCGCGGCGCGCGCCGAATGGGAGGCCGGCAACGCAGCTGCCGCGCAAGAACGGCTCGCCCAGTCGAAAGCCTTCCTCGAAGAGCATCTGCTGCTGTGGATCGACTCCCTCGCACAGGCTATCGAGCGCGAATACGGCGACGGCTTCTACGCCCGTTTCACGAAGCTTTCGGGGCTTATCGCAAAGCGGGACGCCGATATACTCGAGGCGCTTTTGAGCATCTAGGGCAATTTTTT
>SUUF01000167.1:0-1447 GCA_015062635.1 Coriobacteriaceae bacterium
CCCGGGCTGTTTGTCATCTGCAACTCGTTCACACGGTGGGCGCTTGTTCTGGTAAGGTGGTTCTTAGCATTTCTCGAGGAATGAAGGGGACGATGGCGCAGAACGGCACCAAGAAGGTGAAGGGAACGGGGAAGCTCGCCCCGGCATTGTGCAACGTCTTTGGCGTGCTGCTGCTCGCGGCCGTCCTCGCGCTGTGCGCGCCCGTCGCAGTGCCGCAGCTGTTCGGTTACCAGGTGTACAACGTGGTTTCCGGCTCGATGGAGCCCGAGATTCCCGTGGGAAGCGCCATTTACGTGCAACCCATCGAGCCTGCTGAAATCTCGCCGGGCGAAGTCATCGCGTTCCAAGATTCCAGCGGCGTCATCGCGCACCGCGTCACCACGAACCGTACCTCGATGGGCGAGCTCGTCACCAAGGGCGACGCGAACGAGGTGGAGGATTTCGATCCCATTCCCTATGAATCGGTCATCGGCGTGGTCGCGAACACGGTGCCGATGCTTGGCACGTTCATGGCGATCATCGCCTCGACAGCGGGCAAGATCTACCTGCTGCTCACCGCCGCATGTGGCGTCATGCTGAACGTGCTGGCCACCCGCATGCGCATGGACCGGGTGGCGCGCCGCAAGGCGGCCGAAATCGCGGCTGCGAATGGGGAAGCCGCTCCTGCGGATGCGTCTAGCGCCGACGGGAAGTCGCCCCGCAAGGCGGGAGGCGGCATGTGGCGCAAGGTCGCCACCGTCGTGCTGGTCGCGGTGTTCGTGGGGTCCGGCACCGTCGTGGGCGTCGCGCTGTGGCAGTACAGCGCGAGCGACGCGGCGTACAGCGCGGCTTCCGACAAGTACACCTCGGCCAACACGCAGAGCGGGAGCATCGCGCCGAAGAAGGTCGATTTCGAGAAGCTGCAGAAGGAAAACCCCGACATCGTCGGTTGGATCTACTGCGAGGACACGCCCATCGATTACCCGGTGCTTCAAGGCAAGGACAACGACCAGTACCTGCATACCGACTACACGGGAGCCTACAACATCGACGGCTCGATCTTCGTCGACTGCGACAACACGCCGGGCTTCATCGACAGCAACACGATCATCTACGGACACAACATGAACTCGGGCGCGATGTTCGCCTGCCTCACCAATTGGCGCGAGCAGTCGTTCTACGAGGAGCATCCGGTCGTGTGGCTGCTCACGCCCACGCAGGATTACAAGATCGTGCTGTTCGCCGGCCACGACGTGCACGTGCATTCCAGCTGGTACGACATCTACAAGAACCCGAGCGCGGAGTTCGACAAGTTCCTCTCCGACGCGCTGGCCGAGTCTGACTTCAAGGCGGAAGTGGGCGAGCTGCCCCCGCGCGGCCGGTACGTGCAGCTTTCCACCTGCGCCTATCTGTTCGATGACGGCCGCTACGCCCTGCACGGCCTGCTCGTAAGCGTGAAGAGCGCCGC
>SUUF01000167.1:1547-3463 GCA_015062635.1 Coriobacteriaceae bacterium
ATGACAACATTTTCCAACCTCGGGTTGGGCGAGCGGGCGCTTGCCGCCGTTTCGGCCCTGGGATACGACACGCCGACTCCGGTGCAGGAGCGGGCGATTCCGATTGTGCTTGAAGGGCGCGACGTCATCGCCGCCGCGAAGACCGGCACCGGCAAGACCGCGGCGTTCAGCTTGCCCATCCTCGACCAGCTCGGGCACGCGGGGTACGGCAAGGGGCCGCTCGCGCTCGTGGTCACCCCGACGCGCGAGCTCGCGATGCAAATCGACGAGGTGTGCCGCACCATCGCGAAACGCACGAAGCACCGCACGGTGTGCCTGGTGGGCGGCGTTGCCTACGAGCCGCAAATCCAGAAGCTCGAGAAGGGCTGCGACCTCATCATCTCGACGCCCGGCCGCCTCATCGACCTCATCAACCAGGGGGCGGCGCATCTGGAACAGGTGCAGACACTCGTGCTCGACGAGGCCGACCGCATGCTTGACATGGGTTTTCTACCCGACGTGCGCAAGATCGTGCGCGAATGCCCCGAACAGCGTCAGACGCTGCTGTTCAGCGCCACCATCGACGCGAACATCGAGAAGAACATGGCGAACCTGCTGACCGACCCCGCTTACGTCGAGGTCGACAAGAAGGGCGAGACCGCCGACCTCATCGACCAGTACCGCATCGACGTCGACCATCGTATGAAGCAGGATTTGCTGCATGCGCTGCTGAACGAGAAGGGCGGCTGCCGCATCATCGTGTTCGCGCGCACGCGCCATCGCGTGGATTCCTGCGTGCGCAAGCTGCGTCGCGCGGGATTCAACGTGGCGCCCATCCATTCCGACCGCTCGCAGAACCAGCGCAAGAAGGCGCTCGATGCGTTTGCGCGCGATGAGGTGGATATCATAGTAGCCACCGATGTGCTTGCGCGTGGCATCGACATCTCGAAGGTGAACTACGTCGTGAATTTCGACCTGCCGACGCAGGCGGAAGACTACGTGCACCGCATCGGCCGCACGGGGCGCGCGGGCGAGCGCGGGTTCGCGGTGTCGTTCGTCACGCCCGACAACGCGCAGGACATCCGCGAGATCGAGAAGCTCATCGGCATGGAGATTCCCTATATGACGGTGAGCTCGTTCGATGCCGAGAAGAGCGATGAGGCGCTGGCAGCCCGTGCGAATCGCAGCGCGTCGCGCAAGGACCCCGAGATCGCCGAGGTCGTGCGCGAGCAGAAGGCCAAGCGCAAGAGCGAGGCGAAGGCCCGCGCGAAGGCCGAGGCCGCCGAGGCGCCCAACGCGAACCGCAAGGCCCGTGCGAAGGCGAGTGCCGTCGAGGCGCCGAAGCCGAAGCGAAAGGCGAGCGCGAAGGCCGAAGCGCTCGAGCCGGCCAAGCCGAAGCGCAAGGCGGGCAAGAAAGCGGAGGTCCTCGCGCCTGCCAAGCCGAAGCGCAAGCGCGAACGGCGGGTTGACGAGCTGGATGCATCCACGAAGAAGGCCGGCAAGTCCGCGCGTGCGAATCGTGCAGAACGTGTGAAGGAAGAGGTTGCCGAAGAGCGTGCCACGCGTAAACCGCGCACGAAGAAGGCGGCCGCAAAGCCGGCGCGCAAGAACGAACGCGTGCAAAAACCGGCCCGCAAGCCGGAGCGTTCCGCAAAGCGTGCGAACGATGGCGGCTTCGATGGCGATTTCCGTCCCGGGCGCAGCCAGCGCCGTGACGCTCGCCGCCGTCATTAGGGGAAATGCGTGAGTTGTGGAGAAGGGGAGTGTCCTCCTCCACAACTTTACCCCCGAATATGGGCCCGGCTGCAACTTTTCCTTGCGCGCGGCGAAGCGAACAGGTATAGTGCTTGCTTGCGCCACGGTGGGTATAGTTCAGTTGGCTAGAACGCCAGATTGTGGCTCTGGAGGTCGTCGGTTCGAGTCCGATTACCCACCCC
>SUUF01000043.1:0-6522 GCA_015062635.1 Coriobacteriaceae bacterium
AACCGTGGCCCAACTTGCCGTGCCAAGCTTCCAGTGGAATTCGCCAATAATTCGCCATCGTGAACGGTCCATCCCAGCCATAATCGTTCACGATGGCATATTTTTGGTATCCTAGCTGGGGAAATCGTTCACGATGGCGATTTTTTGGCCTCACGATGGCGAATTTTTGGCGAATCAGGGCGAACGGCTGGCACGGCTGGGGCGCAAGTCCGTTGAACATGCATGCGTCGGTTCTTCGCGAAGCTGAAATGCAAACTGCGGAAGCGCATCTAGCGCAGCGCAACCAATGGAAACGCTCGAGCGGCGCTTCTCGTGAGTAGCGGAGCCAGGTTCCGGGCGGCCTTCCGCCGCCAGCCGGCGTTACCGGGCGGCCTTCAGCTCTTCCATGATGTCTTTGGCCTGTTGGCGGAACGAAGCGCTCAGCTCGGCGCCGGCATCGCCGCATATCTCGGTGATGAGGGCGGCATTCACGCGGGCATCGCACCATTCGCCCAGCTTGTCTTGCACCTTGCGCATCTGGCCGCTCACGTCGGCGGCGCCTTCGGGCAGGCAACAGGCGAGCTCGCGGGCCACATAGCGCAGCGCCTTCGCCTGCTTTCGCAGGTCGTGCACGGCTTCCTGGTCGTCGAAATCGACGGTGGCGAGCGTCTTCTCGCATTCGTCGCGCCGGGCGGTGATGCGGCTGGTCAGCGCATCGGCGTCGATGCCGTTGATCCTCACCGGCTTCTTCCAATGCGCATGCTTCAAGCCGTCTTCGACCAGCGCGTGCAACGATTCCACCTCGGCTGTCCTCAGCTGCATGAGCAACGATTCACGCGTTTCGAGCTGCTTCGTGCGTACCCGCTCCTGCAGGGCGGGGTAATCGGCGAGCAGCGGCACGAGCACGTCGAGCTCGCGCATCCGCGAGGTGGGGTCTTGCAGCGTCTTCAATGCGTCCTTCAGCAACAGGTTCTGCTGCTTTTGCTGGTATGGCTTCAGGAACTTCACGAGCGAGCGGGCCACGCGCACCGAGATGCGGTACTGGTGCAGGTGCTCGTCGTCATCGGGCCACTTCAACAGGTCCTTCTTGCGAATCTTGATCGTGGTTGCCGCCTCGAACAGCGCCTCGTCAACGAGCATAAGCGTCCTGATATCCGCCATCTGGGCTCCTTCCGTCGTATTGCCTAGAGTCTATCATGCGCATAGGGCCCGCATGCGGCAAACGTGTTCGGGCGACATGCCGCGGATGGCGATTCACCTGGTGGGGCGGTGTGGATTGGAATCGTCCGTGGTGACAAATCGCCTGAAATGTGTATTGCTCGGGCCACGCCGTTTGGAATTCCCGTATCATCATGTTTGGAGACAGACCAGGCGGAATGAAGGCTCGGTGATATATCGTGCACGAGCTTGCCGTGACGAGAAACATCGTTGACGTGGTGGTGCGCAACGCCCAGGCGCAAGGTGCCACCCGTGTCGTTCGCGTGCGCCTTATCGTGGGCAAGATGCGCAACTTCGAGCGCAATTGGGTGCAGAACTACTTCGACCGGTTCGCGAAGGGCACCGTCGCCGAAGGCGCCCAGCTCGAAATCGATTACGTCCCCATCGTGTTCTATTGCAACGCATGCGGCGCGACGTTCCAAATTCAAATGGGAACGGGGCAGCGCATGCACTGCACCGAATGCGGCAGCGACGACTACAACATGATCACCGGCGGCGAGCTGCTTATCAAGGAAATGGAAATCGCCTGAGCGGCCGGCTCGGGGTGAAAGGGAAGGTAAACGCCAGACGGAAGGAGACCCGCTATGGCAGACGTCAAACCCGGCATCGATTACGATAAGTTGAAGAGCCTCGGCGTGCCCGACGAGGTGATCGCCACGCTCGACCCGGCGGATGGCGGCAACATCACGCCCGATGGCAAGGTGCTCTTCCTCGATGAAGACCGCATGAAGCGTCGCGAAGGCCATCGCATTCCGTATAAGAACCATCCCAACGGCCTGGGAATCAAGAACTACATCGTGACGAAGCTCTTGGCCACCACTCCGCTCACCTGGGAGCAGACGCTGCGCAACTTCATGCTCATCGTGGCGGGCGCGAATCTCACCGGCAAGGACACGCTGGCGGCCAAGGCCTACAAGACCGTCATGAATTTCGAGCCCGACAATTCCACGCACACGCATGGCAACGTCATGCCGCTCGACGTGAGCGTGGAGGACGAGGCGCGGCAGGCCGTGTTGCCCATCGACCTCATCATGGAGGCCATCGACCGCGCCGAATACATCGGCCAGATGGACAAGTGCATTTGCCGCAGCGCCCATAAATGCGAGCATTTCGACAATCACATCGGCTGCCTGTTCTTCAACATGGCGGGCGTGACGGCCGTGAAGAACGGCCTTGCGCGTCCGGTGACGAAGGAAGAGGCGAAGGCGCACGTGTACGAGGCGCGCGACGCCGGCTTGGTGGGCCACTGCCTGTATGTCGAGGTCGAGCAGCTCATCTGGGGTTTCCGCAACGACAAGATGGACGAGTTCTTCGAGGTGTGCTTCTGCTGCCCATGCTGCTGCGTGGCAATGGACGTGTGCCGTAACGCGAATCGCACCATCAAGAACCGCTTCAGCGGCTCCGGCTTCACGATGGTCGCGAATCACGAGAAGTGCATCGGTTGCGGGAAATGCGTCGACAAGTGCCCGCAGGAAATCATCAGCGTGCGCCCCGACGGCAAGATCAGCATCGACCAAGAGCACTGCATCGGATGCGCGTGCTGCAAGAGCGTGTGCGAAAACGATGCGCTCGAGCTGAAGCAGACGATGCCGATGCGCGAGAGCGTGCACGAGTATTTCCTGAAGGAAGGCAACATCGACCTGAACATGGAGCATTGCACGATGGAGCCGCCGGCGCCCGACTACCAGTGGGAAGCTCCCGGCCCGAAGAAGTGGGGCAAGCTCATCGCCGCCATGCCCGGCGACATCGCGAAGATGGGCCCGCAGGGCTATGCCAAGGAACATCCCGGCGTCATCATCTTGGGCGCCTTCGGCCTGGCCGCCGCCGGCCACATCCTGTACCACGGCAGGAAGTAGCGGCGTAGCGCAGACGGCTATCATGGCGCGCCCCCGGCACCTGATGCCGGGGGCGCGCTTCTGCTTCCATCAGGGAGGTTCGGGCTATCGGCCTTCCGGGTTTCCCGCGCCATCACGTGCGGGCGCGCGGCACCACCATCTCCATGTCGCTTCGCGGATAGCTGCAGCAGGGATGGATATGGCTGTTGCGCTCGCGGATATGCCGTTCGCCATGTTCATCGGTCGCCAACACGAAGATGCCCGAAACGAGCATCGACTCGCAGAACCCGCAGATGCCGCAGCGGCAATACGCGGCTGGCTGCAACCCCGCCTTCTCGATGGCGGTCAGGATGGTCTCGTCCTCGCGTGCGGGCACCGTGAAGGTTTCGCCGCCCATGCGCACGGTAACCCGATGCTCGAAGCTGCTGGTTCCCACGTGGTCGAATTCCGCATCGCCGCTAAACCAGAAGCGCAGGCGGTTGCGGGCGAGGTTCCAGGGCGAAAGCTCCTTGCGCAACGCCGCCACCATCGGGCCGGGGGCGCAGATGAGGAACGTCGCCCGTGCGGGATCGGCGTGCCGTTCGATGAGCGCGCGGGTGATGGGTCCGCGCTCGCAGCCCTCCGCATCATCGCCGACCCCGGCAATGACCGGCACGACCTTCACCTTGCCGTCCGAGAGGCTTTCGATGCGCGGCCATTCTTGCGGGAACAGCAATCCCGACGATTCGCTTGCGGCGTAGAACAACGTGAGGCGGAAGTTCGCATCGCCGTCGGCGATGGCCCGGGCAAACGAGAGGAACGGCGCGATTCCGGCGCCTCCGGCAAGGGCGACGACTTCGCCGCCCGCTTCCAGCTGGCGAAACGCATCATTGCCCGCGGGCGTTCCCATCGTCACCCTGCTGCCCACGTGCCAGGTGTCGAGTATGCACGACGAGGCGAATCCGCCTGCTGCCCGCCTGACGACTATCTGGTAGATGCCCTTTCGGGCATCGCGGGGTGCCGATGCGATGGCATACGATTGCGCGATCTGGCGCCCATCGTGTTCCACGAACACGGGCACGAAGCTTCCCGGTTCAAACGGCGCGAGCGCGTGCCCGTCGGGAGACGCGAGGGCAAAGCACATCGTGTCGGGGCCGATATCCTCCGCCACGGCCACGATTGCCTGCTGGCGTGCGCCATGCGCCGGCTTGGCCGGCTTGTCCGCGGCCGCGATGCTCATCCGAGTCGCCATGATCCCCCCTTCGCATCCATTTCCGTCGCGTATCTATAGTATCGGCAATCACGCCGAATGCATCCCAGAACGGTTGCAACTGCCTTGATGGTTCCCTTGGAAATCCGGTTTGGTTTACCATGGGTTCCAACGACCGCGTCGAGTGGGGGAACATGGCCGATATCATCGAATATGCGCAACAGGAGCTGTTGACGTTTGACGAGACGCCCTTGAACGAGGTTGATAGCCTGGTGTTCAGCCAGCTGTCTTACTTCTGGTTCGGGGAGGCGTTTCCCGATGCGCGCGGCATCTCGGGCCGCGCCCTTCACGACGCGTTCCACCTGGAAGCGTTCGACCCGCTGTTCGTGGGAAAGCGCGCGCAGGATCAAAACCAGGCGCTTCTGGCGGCAATCGCGGCGTCGCCGCGCTATCGCGACGTGCGCGTTTGCTCGTATGTGGCCGAATTCGACCGCCAGAGCGAGACGCAGTTCTCGGCGGCGGCCTTCATCCTTCCCGGCGATGCGGGCTCGTATATCGCGTTTCGCGGCACCGATTCCACGCTGGTGGGGTGGAAAGAGGATTTCAACCTGGCGTATCGGTATCCGGTGCGCGGGCAGGTCTTGGCGTGCTCGCATGTGAACCGTATCGCCGATGCCGTTTCCGGGCCGCTGTACCTGGGTGGCCATTCCAAAGGCGGGAACCTGGCGGTATATGCGGCCACCCAATGCAGTGCCGCGGTGCAGGACCGTATCGTGGCGGTGTACGACCACGATGCACCCGGATTCGCATCCGAATTCTTCGACCAGCCGTCGTTCGCCCGCATCCGCCCCCGCATCCGCAAGACGGTTCCCGAAGACGCGCTCGTCGGCATGCTCATGGAAACGCCCGTGGAATACCGCGTGGTGCGCAGCGACGCGGTTGCGATGCTCCAACACGACCCGTTCACCTGGGAGGTCGATATCCCAGCGCGCGAATTCGCGCTTGCCGATGGCGTGTCCCGGATGGCGGGCAGGGGAGATGCGGTCATAAGCAAGTGGATTGAGCCGCTCGATGCCGAGCAGCGCGGCGCATTCATCGACACGCTGTTCCGGGCGCTTACCGCGACCGGGGCCCATACGACGGGCGATTTGCTGAAGATCGGCCGCCCCGAACTCGCCGCGTTAATGGCGTCGCTCGTGGATACCGATCCCGAGACGCGCCGCATCATTTTGGAGGTCTTGGGCCGCTTGGCGCGCCTGTTCTTCACGCCGCAGGCCACCTGGGAGTTGCTCGATTCCCGCGGCGGGGAAGACGCGGCCCTGTGAGCTGGTCTTGGTGCGTTTCGGATTCCCGCGCATCCCATATCGGACAATCGCGCCGATTTGTTCCGTGTTTGGAGTTTGTCCCTCCTTACGACGGCGAAATGCGGCACCATGGTATGTGGCTCGAAAAGCGAAGGTGAGGAATGAGCATGGCCGGGATGCCCACGAAACCGACGTCGGAGGCGCGTGAGCGCCTGGTGAATGCGTTTTTGGAGAGCTATGCGCAAAAACCCTGGCAGAAGATCGGCGTGAGGGAGATCGTCGAAGCTGCGGGCTATGCGCGTGGGACGTTCTACCGCCATTTCTCGGGCGTCGACGACCTGCTGCGTCAAGTTGAAGCCGAAAACACCTGCACGTCCGTATGCCGGCACATCATCGAGCTTGCGAACGTCATTCCGCTCGAACACGCGACCGATGCGATGGCGGCGTTTTACGAGGACCGCGCCGACACCGTTGCCGTCTTGGCGGCCGGCAGCAATGGAAACAACTACCTCGATGCGCAACGTCCTCCGATGAAGGCGATGTTCGCGGCGCTGCTGAACCGGGGGTTCGTGATGACGCCGCTGCAGCTCGACGTGGCGAGCGAGTACATCGCTTCGGCGAAGGTGGGCATGGTGCGCCTATGGCTCGCCAAACGCGAGAGCATGACGTTGAACCAGATAAACAAGATGTCCGAGTGCTTCATCGAGTCGGACCTGTGGAACTTCGTCGCGCGCCAGGCGCCGCTGCATGGCGGCCCCCAGCCGCGCAAGGTCATCGACGACAAGCCCTTCAACTATCCCTGGCTCGGGTAACGGGATATCTTGCCCCCTGTCCGCCCGGGCGCGGGGCGCGCCGTCGGGCAAGCGCCGGGCTGTGGGGCGTCCCCTTGCCCCACCGGCGGCATCGCCCGCTAACTCGCGCCTTCGGCGCTCAGACAGCGCGGGCAAGAGCATGCCGCCTACATGGGTGCGGCCCGGCGAAAGCCCGCCGGCGCGCC
>SUUF01000043.1:6622-15332 GCA_015062635.1 Coriobacteriaceae bacterium
TGACAAACTCACCGGAGGGGTTTGTCAGGTGCATAGGTGCCAATGTTACGAAGGCTCCGAGGTAACGTTGCATCCGCCCGAGGGAACGTTACCCGATGCCGCCGAGGATGGTGCCCGCCACCAGCACGAACAGCGTAACGCCGACGAAACCGTATTTCGCAAGGGGGAAGAACACGCCGGCAAGCGGTTTCTCGCGGCCCTTGTTCATCTGCTCGGTCCAGAAGTCGCGTCCCAGCACCCAGAAGAACATGATGGCGGCCAGCGCGGCCCCGATCGGGCACAGCCAGATGGAGCACACGTCCATCCAGGGGCTCACGATGCCCTGGATGAGCAGGCTCACGACCAGGCCGACGGCCATGATGGCGAAGCAGGCTTGCGCGCGCGAGAACCCGAATGCCTCCTGCACGGTCGCGATGGGCGCCTCGTACAGGTTGATGAGGCTCGTGAGCCCGCCGAAGAGCACGGCGACGAAGAAGACGATCATCACGATGTTGCCGAAGGGCATGTCGGCGAACAGGTTGGGCAGGTAGATGAACAGCAGTCCCGGTCCGCCCGCCGAGAGTTGCTGGCCTGCGGTGGCCATGGCCGGGATGATGACGAGCGATGCGAGGATAGCCGCGATGGTGTCGAAGAACGCGACGTATTTCGCGCTGTTGGGGATGTTCTCGTCATCGGAAAGGTAGCTGCCGTAGATGAGCGTGCCGCTGCCGGCCACCGACAGGCTGAAAAACGCCTGGCCGAGGGCGAATACCCACAGCAGCGGGTCGGCGAGCCCAGCCGGGTCGAGCACGAAGAGGTACTCGTAGCCCGCGCCGCTGCCGGGAAGCGTGAACACGTAGACGGCAAGCCCCACGAACAGGGCGAAGAACAGCGGCATCATCACCTTGTTGGCCCGCTCGATGCCGCTGCCGATGCCGAAGATGACGATGGCGAAGGCCACGAGCAGCGCAACCGTCTGCCAGAAGTAGTTGTTCTCGGCGATGCCGCCGAAGAGCGCGCCGAAATCCTCGGCGCCGTGCATGCCGGCGGTGGTGCCGGTAAGCGCCATGAAGGTGTAGGCGAAGATCCACCCCACGACCACGGTGTAGCCGATGGCCATCGCCAGCGATACGGCCACGGGGAACAGGCCGATGGCCCGGCCGGGCTTCTCGTTGCCGAAGCGGCGGCGCGTGGCCATGCCGAACGCGTCGACCGGGCCGGAACGCGCTGCGCGTCCGAATGCCATCTCGCCCATCACGCCCGTCGCGCCGATGAGCACGACGAAGATGAGGTAGGGGATGAGGAACGTCGCGCCGCCATACGCCGACACCCGGGTGGGGAAGAGCCAGATGTTGCCCATTCCCACTGCCGAGCCGATACATGCGAGGATAAAGCCCCGCTTGCTGTGGAAGCTGTCGCGTGCGCCTGCCTGTTTCATCGTCTGTCCCTGTGCCATGTGCCCATTCCCGTGTGCCGGTGCTTGCAGAAAAACGCGCCTATTGTACTGCAAGTTCTGCGGCTTTTCGCAAGGTTGCGCATCGCCGCGCGGACGGGCGGGGCGGGCATCTGCGCCGGCGAGCGGCATCATTATGCATATTCGCGAAAAAGTTAGAAAAAGATATGGTTTACCTAACAATGTTAGGCTACACTAACAGCACTGGAGATGGGGCTGACGCGGAATGGCGTTGGACACGGAGTGAGGCTGCGAGGCAAACATGACGCTCAATGATATTGAAATCGGCGGTTCCTGCATCGTCACGAAGCTGAATGATTCCGGCGAGATCCGCCGGCGCATCATGGATATGGGCATCACGAAGGGTGCGCGCATCAGCGTGCGGAAAGTCGCCCCGCTCGGCGATCCCATCGACCTCACCGTGCGCGGTTACCATCTGTCGCTGCGTCGTTCCGACGCCGCGAACATCGAGGTGACACCCGTCTAGCCGCCGCTTAGAACCGCAGAAACACCGAAGCGCTGAAAGCCCCGCCGGGGCTTAGGCGTTGCATTGTCCAGAGAGGAATGCGAGCATATGCCGTTCACCATCGCCCTTGTGGGTAACCCGAACTCCGGAAAGACCACGCTGTTCAACCAGCTCACGGGCAATCACCAATATGTGGGCAACTGGCCGGGCGTGACGGTCGAGCGCAAGACGGGCGCGCTGCGCGGCGATGCCGAGGTCGAGGTGGTTGACCTTCCGGGCATCTACTCGCTCACCCCCTATTCGAACGAGGAAGTCGTCGCGCGCGATTACCTGGAACACCGCGAGGCCGACGTCATCTTGAACATCGTCGACGCGTCGAATCTCGAGCGCAACCTGTACCTGACCACGCAGCTGATGGAATTCGGCACGCCGGTGGTCATCGCGCTCAACCAGATGGACATCGTGCGCAAGCGCGGCTACGAGATCGACTCGGCGGCGCTCTCGCGTGCGCTCGGTCTGCCGGTGGTCGAGATCTCGGCCCTGCTCGGTGACGGCATCGACGAGCTCATCGACGCGGTGCGCAGCGCCGTGGCCGCGGGTGCCGCGCCGGTGCCGTGCCGGTTCTCGTCGGAGCTCGAAGACCTGATCGCGCATTTCGAGGCCGACTTGCCCGCGTCGGTCGAGCCCGACGTCAAGCGCTTCCACTGCATCAAGTACCTCGAGCGCGACCCGCGCATCATCGAGGAACACGGCACGATCCACGACCTCGACGACCACATCCGCGCGGTCGAGGCGCGATTCGGAGACAAGGCCGACGCGGTGGTGGCGAATGCCCGCTACGACTACATCACGGGCTTCATCGACCGGGTGCAGAAACGCACCGCCCCCGAACTCAGCGCGACCGAGAGGGTCGACCGCGTGCTGTTGAACCGCGTGCTCGCGCTTCCCATCTTCGTGCTCATCATCATCGGCATCTATTGGGTGGCCATCAGCAGCGTGGGCAGCTATGCGACCGACTGGGCGAACGACGGCGTGTTCGGGGATGGCTGGTTCGCCGACCCCATCGCCCTGGTGAACCCCGATGCGAGCGTGCAGGCGGCATACGACGCCGACGCCGAACCCTATGACGAGGCGCAGGCCGCCATCGCGGAATACCTGGCCGCCGCGCAAGCGGCGGGAATCGACACGACGGCGGTCGAGGCGAACTACCTTGCCGAGCCCGGCGAGGAGGCGCTTGCCGCGATGGGCGAGGGCTTCGAGCCCGATCCCGATTCCGACGCCGCGAAACAGGCGCTCGCCGCCTTCGAGAAGCAGGCGGCCGCCGCCGGCATCGTCGCCGAATTCCCGGCAATCGACGAGGAAGAGGCGACCGAGACCGACTATTTCGTCTATTACGGTGCGGCGGCGCGTGCCGATGCCGAGGCCCGTGCCGAGGCGCGCAACGCCGAGATCGAGCGCGATGGCCGTGCTGATGCGGCCGAGGCGGTGGCCTATAGCTTCGACGGCACCGCCGTCGATGACGAGACGGGCGAGGAGGCGCCGCAGGGCATCGGCGTGCCGGCGCCGCAAGACCCATCCGCCTACGGCCTGTGGATTCCCGGCATCCCCGTGTTCATAAGCGCTGCGCTCGAAGCGGTCGACTGCGTGCCGTGGCTCTACGACCTCGTGATGGACGGCATCGTCGCCGGCGTCGGCGCCGTGCTCGGCTTCGTGCCGCAGATCATGATCCTGTTCTTCCTGCTCGCCATCCTCGAAGGCTGCGGCTACATGGCGCGCGTCACGTTCATCCTCGACCGCATCTTCCGCCGGTTCGGCCTGTCGGGAAAGACGTTCGTGCCGATGATCGTCGGCACCGGCTGCGGCGTGCCGGGCGTCATGGCCTCGCGCACCATCGAGTCGGAATCGTCGCGCCATCTCACCGTCATGACGACGACCTTCATGCCCTGCTCGGCGAAGCTGCCCATCATCGCGCTTATCTCGACCGCCGTGTTCGGCGGCACCTGGTGGGTGGCGCCGCTCGCCTATTTCATGGGCATCGCCTCCATCGTCATCTCGGGCATCATCTTGAAGAAGACCAAGCCCTTCCTCGGCGAGACCACGCCCTACATCATGGAGCTTCCCGAATACCGCGTGCCGCGCCTGGTCGACCTGCTGCGCAGCATGTGGGAGCGCGCCTGGTCGTTCATCAAGAAGGCCGGCACCATCATCTTGCTCGCCACCATCGTCGTGTGGTTCCTCGCCGGTTACGGCGTCTACGAGGGCCAGTTCATGTGGGTGGGCGACGAGCTTGCCGATTACTCGCTGCTCGCCTACTTCGGCGGCACCTTCGCGTGGATTTTCACGCCGCTCGGCTTCGCGAATTGGCAGGCGGCATCCACCGTGGTCACCGGCCTCATCGCGAAGGAGAACGTCATCGGCACGATGGCCGTCGTCTTCAGCGGACAGGGCGTGGCGTGGCCGACCGCCTTCATGGCCTCGCTTGCCGAGACCGCGGGCTCGGCGGCGCTGGTGCAGGTCGCGGCGTTCTCGTTCATGACCTTCCAGCTGCTGTGCGCGCCGTGCTTCGCGGCGATGGGCGCCATCAAGCGCGAGATGGGCGGCTTCAACAAGTGGTTCTGGGCCGCCATCGGCTGGGAATGCGCTTGGGCTTACGGCATCGCGCTCATCATCTTCCAGGTGGGCAAGCTCGCCATCACCGGCTCGTTCGGCTTGGGGACCGCGGTCGCCATCGCGCTGATAGCCGCCATCCTGTTCGGGCTTTTCCGTCCCATGCCGCAGGGCCAGATGGAGGCGGCTCCGGTGGAAGGGGAGTAGCGCATGAACCTGGGAAGCTGGATCGTCCTGGCCATCGTCGTGGCCATCGTCGGCCTCGCGATCAAGGCGACGTTTTTCAAGAAGAAGCCGCGCGGCGGCTGCTGCGACGTGGGGGATGCGCCGGGCTGCCCCTCGTGCGCAGCCTGCACCCAGACGCCCGGCGATGCCGCCTGCGGCGGATGCGATGGTTGCACGGCTGCCCGCTACACGCTGCAGCCCACGATCCGCGAGCGGTAAGGCCATCCCGCCATGAACAGCGCCCCCGCGTTTGACACGCAGGGGCGCTGTTTCGTTCTCGGTTGAGCCCGGTTATGCCTCGGCGCGCTCGAGGAAGGCCATGATCTGCGGCCAATCGCGTTGCACTTGGGCGTAGCCGGCCTCGAAGTTATGGCCGAGCGATGCGAAATCGCGTTCCGTGCCCGAGAGCGTGAGGTCGTCGCAATAGAACACGTAGGCGCGGCCTTGCCTTTCCCATTCGTCGAGCAAATCGCATGCGGCGTTGTAGCTCTCGGCGCGGGACAACAACGCGTCGCGCAGGTACGGACGGTGCCTGAACACCCACCGGGCCCATTCGTATGTCTGCTCGCGGCGGAATCCGCGTTGGCGCGTGCGCACCACCAGCACTTTCTCGAACCCGTCTTCCTCGATGCGCTTCAGCGGAAGCCCTCCTCCGGTGGCGAATCCGCCATCGTAGTAGTAGCGGCCGTCGATGCACGGCGAGGGCATGACGATGGGCAACGTGGAACTTGCGCGGACGCGCACCATCAGGTCTTCGAGCGTCGCCATCTCGTACTCGCGGAAATACCGGTCGCGGCCGGTGTCGCGTTCGAAGGCGACCACCGTCGTCTTGGCGGGGTTCGCCTTGAACGTCTCGAAATCGAAGGGGATCGCACCGTCGGGAAGGCCTGCTTCCTGATAGATGTAATGGGCGTTCCACAAGCCCTTTCCCTGCAGGAACGTCTTCGCGTCGCCGATGTCGGGCAGCTCGATGAAATCGGTGAACGAGCGGATGACGCGGTCGACATCGCGCGAGACGTAGTTCACGGCATTCGAGCTGCCGGCGCTCACGCCGTACACGTTGTCGAAGAAGATGCCCTGTTCCAGCAGGTATGCGGCCACGGCGCAGGTGTATGCCGCGCGCATGCTGCCGCCCTCGAAGAAGAGGGCGGTTTTGAATACGTTGTTCTGCAAAGTTTCCATGTGCGCATTATAGGTGTTCACCGCAAATGCAGAGGTAACGATTGCGGTACGGACGGCTGCAAGCGCCGCGAACGGCCTTTGCGGCGTCCCGGCTGCGGAAAACGCCTAATCGTAAAGCGCCCGGTTCGCGATCCACGGATGCTGGTCGACGAAGTACGAGAGGGGCGTTCTCTCGTAGGGGATGCCGGCTTTCTTGGCCTGCGCCGCCGCTTCCACGCGATCCCAGAATCCACCCTCGAGCACCGAGTCGGTTATCTGCGTCATATGCCCGACGCCCATGTCCACCTCCCGCAGCGCCCACGCGCGCAACAGGGCGAGCTTCGCGGTGGTCAGGTATTCGGCCACCACGTCGTATTCTTCCGGCTCCATGATGTAGACGCGTTCCGCCTGTTGGCGGAAGACGGGATAGATGCATTCGCGCATGCGCTCGTAATAGCGGTTGTCGTCGCTGAATTTCGTGAGCATGCGAATGAGATCCTGTTTTTCGGCGAACGCGTACAGGAAGGCGTTCGTTATCTCGACCATCCCGATGGTGTCCCAGTTATCGTGCAGGAATTGCATGTTCTGATAGGGAGTCGCTTCGGTTTCCACGAGGATGAGCAGGTCGTAGACCGATTCGTAGTAACGGTAGAACGTGGAGCGCGAATACCCGGTTTTAGCCGAAAGGGTTGCGGCGGATATGCCCTTCATGCCGTTTATGGCGTAGAGCTCCTTGAAGGCGGCGAGAAAACGCACGTGCGCTTCGTCGGTGAGAGAACGGGGGACCCTGCCCAGATTCGTTTGTTCCATGCGCCCTCCATCACGCGTGCGGGATGCCAGCACCGGCTCATCGCGCGCATCATAGCACCTGCAGCGCAAATAACTATATCGGTTGAGACACTCTGGCCGAGTTGTTCACTGCGTTTCCGATTGCGAGAGACGATGCGACACTTCCCCTTGGCGTGTCCCGATTTATGCCGGTTTGCGCAGCTGAGCCATACAATGCACACAGGAGATGCAGCCGAGGCGAGCGCCGTCGTTTGCAAGGCTGCGGCAAATCGCGTCCCGATTCGCGCTGGTAAAAGCGACGGGCCGATTCGGGACGAGCACTTAGGCGAAGGAGATGGCCATGGCAGAAGAAACCGCTGCAACTGTCGAGTGGAACCTGAAGGATGCCGTTGAGCACCGCAACCCCGATATCGATCCGGTCTATTACGATTTCCGCGACTGGCTCATGAACTACGGCTTCGGGTACGGCCCGTCGAGCCTCGGGCCGGATATCGAGCTCGTCATGCTCATGCGCTTCTACACGCCCGAGGATTGCCGCAACATCATGATGATGGGCCGCAACGACTTCTTCACCGATGTGGCCTTCGCCGCGAAGAAGGGCTGCACCGAGGAAGAGGCGCACGAGACCCTGATGGACCTGGCGCACCGCGCGAACCTGTATCACGAGAAGCGCGATGGCGTCGATTATTACCACACCATTCCCGCGGCCCATGGCATCTACGAGTTCCATGGCGGCGAATTCGAGCCGGGCTGGGTCCAGGGCCTGTATGGCACGCTTGGCGGCGGCATGCTCGCCCAGGTGTATGACGCGGGCGTTCCGTTCTATCGCAGCGTTCCGTGCGACACCAAGGTCGTGCACGGCGAGGTTCCCGCGGAAGACGACATCTTCGAGCGGCTGAAGGATCACCGCCGCTTCGCGGTGTGCAACTGCCAGTGCCTCGAGTCGTCCCGCGAATACATGGGCATCAAGAACTGCGACCATAGCCTGCCCATCTGCATCCAGACCGACAACATGGCCGATTTCTACCTGGACGACATCAACGCCGGCCTGCCCGCCGACAAGCCCTATGCGCGCGAGATTTCCTACGAGGAGTGCGTCGAGCTGCTGAAGGGGTCCGTGAAGAACGGATTCGTGCTGCAGACCACTTTCGCCGAGAAGACCAATGAGGTCATCTGCTCGTGCGGCGTGTGCCATTGCGGCATCCTGCAGGCATTCAAGATGTTCCCCGATGGCACGGCGGCCCCGAACATCTCGCACTACAACCTGGTGCACGACCCCGAGACCTGCATCAAGTGCGGCGCCTGCGCCAAGCGCTGCCCGATGCAGGCCATCACGATGGACGAGGAGACCGGCTACCCGGTGGTCGACAACACCTGCGTCGCCTGCGGCCAGTGCGCGATGGTCTGCCCGAAGGACGCCCGCTGGCTCGAGCGCAAGCCTGAAGACCAGATCGTCCCGCTTGCCGAGAACACGTGGGAGTCGTACAACATCATGGAGGCATACCGCCGTCGCGAGCAGAAGCTCTACGATCCGGCCAAGTAGCCCTCCCGACACATGCCCTTACAACGGACGTCCGCGGGCCAGCGGCCGGCGGACGTCCGGTTTTGCCGGTTTCGCTTTCAGCCGTAATTGGAGGTTGGCCCATGCACGAGATGTCCATCGTCGGCAACGTCGTCAAAGCCGTTGTCATGTACGCCGAGGAAGAGGGCGTCGAGCGCGTGACGGGCGTGACGCTCACCGTGGGAGCGCTTCACGATGTGGTGGACGACCTGATGGAGCGCGCGTTTCGTTTCCTCGCGCGCGGCACCGTGGCCGAAGGCGCCACACTCCACATGAACAAGCTCGCGCTGAAGGTGCGTTGCCGGAACTGCCATGCGGTGTACGAGGCGAATGTCCGCGTGCGCGATTCGCTGGCATGCCCCGATTGCGGCAACCACGAGGTCGATATCGTGCAAGGGCGCGAATTCCTCATCGAGAACATCGAGGTCGTACAAGGGGCGTGACCCTCGCTTGGTGGACAGCGGGCCGT
>SUUF01000044.1:0-2589 GCA_015062635.1 Coriobacteriaceae bacterium
CATGCCTAGCCGGCAATGGCGATATCCACCGCCTTCAGGTTCATGTCCACGAACTTGGGTTTCACGCACACGCGAATGGCCTCGCGCATCTCGTCGACGCTCACGGCGCCGGCAAGGCCGCGGCCCATGCGTTCGCTTGCCGCCACGGCCGTGGCGAGCAGGCCGATGTTCAGCGCCTTACGGCTGCCGATGGCCTCGCAGAGCGACACGTCATCGACAACGATGGCATCGGGCACCTTATCGCGCACCGCGGCGATAACGTCGGCCGGCACATACGGTTCGGGCGCAAGCGTCGCCGCCACCGGCTGGATGGCGCTCGATGCGGTCACGAGCAGCCCATCTGGCGCCAGATACGGCAAGGCGCGGGCCGCTTCCGCCGGCTCGAAGGCGATGACCACATCGGCGCTACGCGTCGCAAGCAGCGGGGAATACACCTCTTCCCCGGCGTCTCCCATGCGCACATGGCTCGTCACGAACCCGCCGCGCTGCGCCATGCCGATGGTCTCGGCCTCGCGCACGCTCCAGCCCTTGGCCTGCGCCGCCTGAGCCAAGATCTTCGCGGCAAGCACGCTTCCCTGCCCGCCGACGCCGGTAATCAGAATGTTCTTCATTACGCCACTCCGTTCAACATGTTGGGGATCCTTCGACTACGTTCGCTACGCTCACTTCGCTCAGGATGACACGTCAAGCGGGGGTTCCACGCCGGGTTCTATCACGTCGAACGGGCACACGTGCGTGCACAGGCCGCAGCCGTTGCACATCGTGGCATCCACGCGCACGACATTCGCCTGGACATCGAACGACAGCGCTGGGCAGCCGATGCTCTTCAGGCATTTCTTGCAGCCCGTGCATGCATCGGCATCGATGCTCACCGGCGTGCCCGCCGGCACGAGCGAGATGCACGGCGCCTTGAAGATGACCGCGCTCGGGCCCTCGAAATCGATGGCCTCACGCGCCGCCGCGACCGCTTCATCCAGATGATACGGATTCGCCTTCGTGATGCATTCGTAGCCGATGGCGCGCAAGATGCCCTCGATGGAAACCGGCGTGCTGCGCGGACCCATGAGCGTCTGGCCCGTGCCCGGATGCGGCTGGCTTCCCGTCATCGCGGTGGTGGAATTGTCGAGCACCACGATGGTCACGTCATGCTGGTTGTAATACGCGTTCACCACGCCCGGCAAGCCGCTCGCGAAGAACGTGGAATCGCCCACGAAAGCCAGGTGCTTGGCGTCGGGCTGCGTGACGCTGAAACCCTGCGCCATCGAGATGCCGGCGCCCATGCACAGACACGTGTCGGTTGCATTCAGCGGCGCGGCGTTGCCCAGCGTGTAGCAGCCGATATCGCCGCTGAACTCGGACTTCCGCTTTCCCACGGCCTGCTTGCACGCGTAGAAGCTGCCCCGGTGCGGGCATCCCGGACATAGCACCGGCGGACGGTTCGGCAGGGTCACGTCAACCGACAGGGCTTCAGCCTGCGCTTCGGCAAACCCGAGCGCCGACAGCCCGAGGAAGTCGGCCAGCTGCACCGTTATCACGTCGGTCGAATTCTCGCCGCGGTCGAGCGTCGTGCCCGTGAGCTTGCCGAACACGTCGTAGCTTGCGTGCGTGCGGCCTGCGAGGGCGAGCAGCTGGTCTTCCAGGAAATGATCGAGCTCCTCGAACACGATGATGCGCTCGAGGCCGTCTGCGAACTTCCGCACCGTTTCCTGCGGGAACGGATACGGGGTTCCCACCTGCAAGAACCGATATCCGGGAACCGGCACGCCCCGACGGCACGCCTCGTCCTCGATGGCACGAAGCGCCTCGCGGGCGTACGCTGCGGAAATGCCGCCGGCGAGGATGCCGATGCGCTTCACGTCGCCACCGCCTTCGAAAGCCGGGTTGAAAGCGCCGAACGAATCGTCATCGAAATCGCGGGCGATGCGCACGAGGCGCTCGTTCACCTCGCCATGCCCCGCATAGGCACGCGGCGGGAAGATGACCCACTTCGGGTCTTTCACGAAGCCCTCTTCGGGCAGGGGGCGCGCCTGCGTGTGCTCCGCCACCTCGAAAAACGACGACGCGTGGCAGATGCGCGTCGTGGGGCGGAAGATGACGGGCGTCGCATAGCGCTCGGATAGCTCGAAAGCGGCCTGCATCATGGCGTAGCCTTGCTCGGGCGTGGCCGGGTCGAACACCGGAACCTTCGCGAAGCTGCCATAGCGGCGCGTATCCTGCTCGGTTTGGCTCGAGATGGGACCCGGGTCATCGGCCACGAAAATGACGGTGCCACCCTTCACGCCCACGTAGTTCAAGCTCATCAGCGGGTCGGACGCCACATTCATGCCCACCTGCTTGCAGGTGAACAGCGTGCGCGCGCCCGTGTAGGCCGCGCCGGCCAGCAGGCCCAGCGCAATCGCCTCGTTGCTCGACCATTCCACGTGCACGCCTTCGGCCGAGCCGCTCGCATGCCGTTTCGCGATGGTCTCGATGACCTCGCTCGACGGCGTGCCGGGATACCCGGCCACCACATTCACGCCAGCCTCGAGCGCTGCCTGCGCAAACGCCTCGTTGGCCATCAACAGTTTCTTGCTCATCCGTCTCCTCGTT
>SUUF01000044.1:2689-15252 GCA_015062635.1 Coriobacteriaceae bacterium
GGCCATCTCCTGCTTCATGTCGATGATCTTCTGGCGGCACGCCTCGTCGCTGATGCCGAGCATCTGCACGGCCAAGATGGCGGCGTTCTTCGCGCCGTTGATGGCCACCGTCGCAACCGGCACGCCCGAGGGCATCTGCACCATCGACAACAGGGAATCGAGCCCGCCCAGGTCGCTCGTCTTCATCGGGACGGCGATAACCGGGTTGGGGGTGTAGGCCGCCACGACGCCGCCCAGGTGCGCGGCCTTGCCCGCTGCGGCGATGATCACGCGAATGCCGCGCTCGACGGCAGTCGAAGCCCACTCATGCACCTCGAGCGGCTTGCGGTGCGCGCTCGCGATTTTCAGTTCGTAGGGAATGCCGAACGCTTCCAGCTGGTCCATGCACGGCTGCATGGCCGGCAGGTCGCTCTTCGATCCCATGATGATGCCCACGACGGGAGTGTTATCTGCCATTGCGTCTCCTTCGGTCTGTGAAATAACCTTCATATAATACCGCAGGTTGTGAGGGCTGAACGGTATGACCCGCAACCACATGCACAAGAGGTAACGCAGTGTGGTCAGCTCCATCCCGCGCCCCCTTTATCCAGCCCGACGTCTCCATACAAACAACCGGAAACGTCAAGCGAATATCGGGTAGAATGGGCGGCTCATGAATGCCTTCGGGAACATACTGCAATCTCAGATAGACCCGCTCATCGGCGGCGGAGTGGCGGCCATCGCCTGCGCGCTCATCCTGCTGTGCGTCATACTGGCACGCAAGCAGACGCGTTTCACCACCCGCATATGGTCGGTAGCGTTCTTGGCCATCGCCGCGTTCTTCGGCATATGGAATGCGCTGGGGCTCTGCGAGGCCGACGGTTTCACCTTCATCGTGTGCGAGACGGCGCTTGCGGCGGCGGGCACCATCGTGCTGCAACGCGACCGGCTGGCCGACTGGCTCGGACGGCGTGAACGCGAAGCATCGGGCGAGCGTCGCTTTTCGGACTGGCGTCTGCCTTCGGTCCGCAAGGGCTTTCTCTCGTTTCCGCTGCGCGACACCGTATTCCTACTGGTGGCAGCGGTGTTCTCGCTACTCGCGCTCGAGACGCCCGACAACGCCGACTGGGAGGCCATCCCGCTCGACCTGAAGGCAACCGCCTTCCTCATGATCCTCGCGGCCATGGCGGCGCTCTACTTCCTGCTTCAGCGCCGCGGCATCGGCGCCATGCTGGTAGCGGTGGTATGCATCGCCTTCGGCGCCGTGCAGAACTTCCTCGACCTCTTCAAGAACGCGGCATTCCTGCCCAGCGACATCCTTGCCTGGCAGACCGCCGCCGCCGTGAGCGGCGGGTACACGTTCACCATCAACGAGCCGCTCATGCGGGCGATCGCCTATGCAGCCGTCGCCCTTTGCGCACTCGCCTTCATCGTTCCGGCGCGCCGGGAAAAGCCCGCGAAAGCAGCCAAAACGTCCGGCGACACCATCGCGACCGGCATCGAGAACTCCGATTTCGGACCCAACCGCAACAAGCGGGCTGGCCGCGTGAAGCGATTCTTCTTCAACATCGCATGCTTCCTCGTGCTCGGCGGCGGCCTTGTCGGACTCGTGACCTTCGTCGATTTCCAGGAGCAGTTCGACATCCACCTGAACTACTGGGACCTGCGCAACAGCTACCACAGCCACACCTTCACGCTGGCATTCACGGCGGCAGCCCAAGACCTGCGCATCGAACAGCCTGAAGGGTATTCCGACGAGCGCGCCCAAGAGCTGCAGGAAACGCTTGCGGCACAGTACGACGCCGAACGCGGCGCGGCCCATGCGAAGGTCCAGAAGCAGTTCAGCGGCACCAAGCCCAACGTCATCGCCGTCATGAACGAGACCTACGCCGACCTTTCGGTGTACGAACAGCTGCACGATGGCTACACGGGCACATTCGTCACGCAACGCCTGAAAGACGCCGACGTGAGCGGTATGACCAGCATGTCGGTGTTCGGCGGTGGCACCTGCAATTCGGAATATGAATTCCTCGCGGGAAGCTCGATGGATTTCCTCGGACGCGGCATGTACCCCTACCAGCAGTTTGGCTTGGGCAACATCGATGCGCTCGGCAAGCAGTTCCGCGAAATGGGCTATCAGACGGCGGCCATCCACCCCAACTACCCGGGCAACTGGAACCGTGAATTCGTGTATGCCCAGATGGGCTTTAACGAGTCGTACTTCATCTACGATTTCGATGGCGCGCGCATGTTCCACGACAAGGTAAGCGACGGCGCCACCTATGACAAGGCGCTCGACATCATCGCCGCAAGCGACGAGCCGGCATTCGTGCTCGACATCACGATGCAAAACCATGGCGGATACGACTCCAACACCATCGCAGAAGCCGACCTCACCCACGTGAAGCCCGATTTCGGAAGCGACGAGGAAACCGCCCAGCTCAACGAATACCTTTCGTGCATCGCCGCCTCGGACCGCGACCTCGAGGCGCTGCTGAAGCAGCTGAAGACGCTCGACGAACCTGTTGCCGTCGTGTTCTTCGGCGACCACCAGCCGTCGATCGCCCGCACCATCAACGACACGGTTTTCCCCGACGAAGACGAGCTGGTGCATGCGACGCGCATCATGAAGACGCCGTATTTCGTGTGGACGAACTACGACCTTGCCGGCTCGACTCCCGAAACCGGCCTCGAATCGAGCGCAAACTACCTGGGCGCCCAGTTCATCGAGGCTATCGGCGGCGAGCTGAGCGATTACCAGAAAGCCCTGCTCGTGCTGCATGAAACCGTGCACGCCGTGAACGTGAACGGCTATGAGGACGCATCAGGCGTTTGGCATGCGGCCGACGAAGACCCGACGGCGAACCCCGAGGCGCGCGAGGCCTACGATCAGCTGCGCACCCTCCACTACCTCAACATCGTCCGCAAGCTGTAGCATCTTACCGGGCAAGCGAACCATAGGTAGGTTGGTTGAACGGGGCGGTGCCCCTGCTTCGTTCGTGCCTTGGCGCTGCAACGGGGGAGATCTCTCCTCGCTACGCTCGTCGAGATGACGTTCGCTCCGCCATTTCGGCCTCCCCCGCTGCAGCAAGGACGAAGAGGCACCTGACAAAGCTGCCAGAAGCGCTTGCCACTCCGGCAGCGCAACATGCCGCCCGCAACGTTTCAGGCGCAAAAAAGGGAGCCCCCATCATGGGGGCTCCCCTGTTCACGCTCGGTATGCCAGGTGCTTACAGCTGCGGACCAGCGGCGACGAGCGCCTTGCCGGCGTCGTTGGTCTCGTACTTCTTGAAGTTCTTGATGAAGCGCTCAGCCAGGTCCTGCGCCTTGGCATCCCACTCGGCCGGATCAGCATAGGTGTCGCGCGGGTCGAGGATCGTCGGGTCGACGCCGGGCAGCTCGGTCGGAACCTCGAAGTTGAAGATCGGGATGTTCTTCGTCGGGGCCTTCAGGACAGAACCGTCGAGGATGGCGTCGATGATGCCACGGGTGTCCTTGATGGAGATGCGCTTACCGGTGCCGTTCCAGCCGGTGTTCACCAGGTAGGCCTTCGCGCCCGAAGCGTTCATGCGCTTGACGAGCTCCTCACCGTACTTGGTGGGATGCAGCTCGAGGAAGGCCTGGCCGAAGCATGCGGAGAAGGTCGGGGTGGGCTCGGTAATACCGCGCTCGGTGCCCGCCAGCTTCGCGGTGAAGCCAGACAGGAAGTAATACTGGCACTGCTCGGGGGTGAGGATGCTCACCGGAGGCAGCACGCCGAAGGCGTCGGCCGAAAGGAAGATCACGTTATCGGCAGCGGGACCCGAAGAGGTGTCGCGGACGTTCAGGACGATCTTCTCGATGTGGTCGATCGGGTACGACACGCGGGTGTTCTCGGTCACGCTCTTGTCGGCGAAATCGAGCTTGCCGTTCTCGTCCATCGTCACGTTCTCGAGCAGGGCGTTGCGCTTGATGGCGTTGTAGATGTCGGGCTCGGCCTCGGGGTCGAGATTGATGACCTTCGCGTAGCAGCCGCCCTCGAAGTTGAAGACGCCGTTGTCGTCCCAGCCATGCTCGTCGTCGCCGATGAGCAGGCGCTTCGGGTCGGTGGAAAGCGTGGTCTTGCCGGTGCCGGAAAGGCCGAAGAAGACCGCCGTGTGCTCGCCGTTCATGTCGGTGTTGGCCGAGCAGTGCATCGAGGCGATGCCCTTCAGCGGCAGGTAGTACATCATCATCGACAGCAAGCCCTTCTTCATCTCGCCGCCGTACCAGGTGTTGATGATGACCTGTTCCTTGCTGGTGATGTTGAACGCGACGACCGTGTCGGAGCGCAAGCCGTACTTCTCATATTCCGTGAACTTGGCCTTCGAGGCGTTGTAGCACACGAAGTCGGGCTCGAAGTTAGCCAGCTCTTCCTCGGTGGGCTGGATGAACATGTTCTTGATGAAGTGGGCCTGCCAGGCGACTTCCATGATGAAGCGCACGGCCAGGCGCGATTCCTTGCTGGCGCCGCAGAAGCAGTCGACCACGAACAGACGCTTGTTGGACAGGGCGTCCTTGGCCACGCCCTTGACAGCCGCCCAGGTCTCCTCGCTCATCGGATGGTTGTCATTCGGGTAACCCTCGGTGGTCCACCACACGGTGTCCTTCGAGTTCTCGTCCATCACGATGTACTTGTCCTTGGGGGAACGGCCGGTGAACTCGCCGGTGAAAACGTTGACGGCACCGAGTTCGCTCTCTTTACCCACATCGTAACCGGTCAGAGCCGGATTCAGCTCCTCTTCGTAGAGCTGCTCGTACGTGGGGTTGTAAACGATTTCCGTCGTGCCGGTGATGCCATACTTGGTAAGGTCAAGCTCAGCCATATCGCACCTCTCGCTTCCTGTGTTCCCATGAACACCAAGGTTTTACATAATGTTCAATTATCGGCTATTTAACGATTTATAGACGCCTAATTTCACCTTTTTTCGGACTAATTAGTTTTTCCTAACGGCCAAGGGCAGCCCCATCTTGCTTATCGTTATCCATATCATCCTTTTTGTCGTGGTTGAATGTCGTGCACCTTGTTGACCCGGTGAGTTTGTCAGGTTCCCAGCAACCTATGGACCTGACAAACCCCTCCGGTGAGTTTGTCAGGTGCATCGGGGCCTATCGACCTGACAAACCGCCCCCGTCAATGGAAACGGGCTATTGACAACAGCGGCGAACGCCATGCAACTGGCACCACGAAGAGCCCACTATAAATCGAGGGAGCCCCACGTTCGGGGCTCCCCCTCTTACAAGGTAATACCGGTTATCCGTTACGAGAGAACCTCGTGCAGCTCGTCCATGATGCGACGAGCCTGTGCAACCTGCACCTGGCCAGGCGCGCTGGAGGCACGTAGGGCGCAGAAGGTGATGTCGTTGCCGTAATACTCGCCGGCCAGACGTGAGATGCTGCCCTCGCGGCCCATGGCCATCGTGAGCATCGGGCCGTTGGCATACAGCTCGCCCACCTCGTAGGTGGCTTGCATCAGGCGCAGCGCGTCGCCGTAGTTCTTGGCCATCGTGGCGCACTTGGCGATGTCGGCGCCCAGGTCCCACATGTGCTCCATAAGGGCGACCATCCACTCGACGGTCGGCGTGCCGCGGAAGTTGTGATACGACGGCATCGCATACACGCCATGCTCATGTGCGAGGTTGATGAGCTCGACCATGTAGTCGTCGCCGATCCAGGTCTCGATGTCGACGATGTCGAGAATCTCGGCCTCGATGAGGGCCTTGTTCAGTTCGACATACTCGGCAGCGGTCAGCGAATCCTGGCCACCCTGGCTCGTGCTGCGGAAGGTGAACAGCAGCGGATGCTCGGGAAGGGCGGCGGCAATGGCCTTGCCCTGCTCGACCATCGCGGCCGGGTCACGGCGGCTGTCGTTGAAGTCGCCACGCCACTCGAACATCTGCACGCCACCGGCCTTGCCCTCTTCGATGACGTCGAGGCATTCCTGCAGGTTCGCGCCCATCACGGAAATGATGGCCTTCGACGGGCCCTCGCCGATCTTGAGGCCCTTGATTTCCAGAACCTTGCGCTCCCTCAGCGGCTCGATCATGTTTTTGCTCCTTACTATCGAATCGTTTCTCGTTACCTGCCATCCCTGCAAAAACGAAGGACCTCGCGAACCCTCTGAGTTGCGAGATCCTTCGTCGCTTCGCTCCTCAGGATGGCAAAGTGAAGTAAATGCCTGTTGTTACTTCTTGTACTTCTTCACCAGCTGACGACCGGCGATGTAGCTCATGATTTCGGGGGTGCCACCGGCCATCTCGTAACCACGGAGGTCCTTCCAGATGCGACCGACGCGAACCTCGTCGGTGTAACCGAGCGCCGCGTAGATCTTCAGAGCGCGGTCGGCGACCTCGACGCACTTCGGGCAGGCGTAGTACTTCAGCAGCGAGCCCTCGATGCGGACGGATTCGCCCTGGTCGAGCATCCACGTAACCTTGTACAGCATGGTGCGGACGTTCTGCAGGATGACTTCCATCTCGACGAGATGCTGCTGGATCTGGGCGATGTTGCCGATCGGCTTGCCGAATGCGATGCGCTCGGACGCATAAGCGGCGGCATCGTCCATCGCGGCCTGCGCCTGGCCAAGCGCCTGGGCGACAACGAGCACGCGCTCGAACTCGAACTTCTTCATCAGTAGCTTCCAGCCCTGGCCAGCCGGTCCGATGCGGTCTTCCTCATGCAGGACGACGTTGTCGAAGAACTGGTCGCAGAACGGCACGATCTCCTGGCCGATCTTGTGCAGCGTGCCGGTGGAATACCCGGGGAGGTCGTTCTTGACGAGCCAGAGCGAGTAGTTCTTGTTCTCGTAGGAGGGATCCTCGTCCTTGGCGATGACGACGGAATACACGGCATGCTCGCCGAGCGTGACCCAGGTCTTCTGGCCGTTCAGCAGGTAGGTGCCGTCGGGCTGCTTCACGGTGTGGCAGGTCATCGCGTTGTTGTCGGAACCGGCACCCGGCTCGGAAATGGAGGTGCAAGCGGCGATGAGGTTCTCCTGCTGCACGACATCCATGATGAGGGCGGCCTGCTCGGGCGTTCCGAAGTCGATGATGTCCATGAGCGAGTTGATTTCGGTCTGGAAGGACATCACGGCGCCGCAGTAATGGTGGAACTTTTCGCACATCAGCACGAGCGTGGTCTTGTCGCAGGGCACGCCGCCGACTTCCTCGGGCAGGCCCATGTACACGAAGCCGGCCTCGCGGTAGGCGGTGATAGCCTCCTGGTTGGGCTTGTGGTTGCGATACATTTCCTTGACTTGCTCGTCACTCCAATAGCGATCGGCATACTCCTTGATGCTTTCGACCAAAAGCTCCTGCTCATCGGTGAAGTTGAAATCCATAAGCCCTTCCTTTCATGACGATAGGCAACGATAAAAGTATACGCGCGCGACTTTCCCGCCATCGATGCAGAAAGAAACCTGTTTAATTCAGGCAGCGCATAGTTTGCGCCTATCAGATGCAGAAAATGGGTGAGGGCGTTCCCCAAAGCATGCCCTACGCCTTCGTGACGACCTCCACGAAGAATCCGAGCTGTTCAACGGTGTCGTAGTAGGTTCCCTTGCCGCCGGGATGCACGAACGATTTCACCTCTTGGTAGCGCTCGATGCCGCGTTCTTGCATGAGCCGGGTCACGACGTCGTTGTCCTCGACGTCGGTGAAGCGCACGTGATGCAATGCATGCTTGCTGCCCGAGGTTTCGTTCAGGAAATCGCGCCAAATGCTCGTGTCGCCAAGCGGCTGGATGAATTCGAGCTGCACGCCGAAGTAATCGTAGTTCGCGATGCGCGCGGGAGCGTCGATGACCTGGCCGCGATAGAGCGTGCCGGCAAATGCCGCTTCGAACAGCGTGTCGGGCTCGAGCCCGAACACCGCCCGCATGCCTTCCATCTTCGCATCGAGGTCGGCCACCACCAGCCCCACCTGCACCACGCTCGTCAGCACGTCGGTGAGCTTCAACGCCTCGTCAGCCCGCATCGTTCCCCCTTCGAAGACCCGATTTCCGGTTTCCTGGTTCCGATTTCCGTATTACCCCAGTTCAGCAAGGCGCGCTTCAATGGCCGCCGCCTGTTCGCGTAGGGGTGCCGTCGCTGTGGCGAGTTCGGCCTCGAGCTGCTCGGCCTTCTCGCGCGTGTCGGCAATCTTGCGGGTAAGGTCCTGGCGCTTGAACACCTTGTACGACTTGGTGGCCTCGAGCTGCCGCTCGAGCTCTTCGAGCTGCTGCGCGTACACCACCCGATTCGACTGGCCCTCGACGCTCACGAGCTCGTTCTTGCACGTCGCCAGCAATTCCATGAGCTCGGCCTTCTCGTCATCGGGCGAAAGCAAGCCGGTTGCAACCCGTTCCGCGAGCGCATCGCGACGCGACCGCACGTCGTCGAGAAGCTCGCCGGTATGCTGTTCCTGCCGTGCCCGCTCGCGCTGCAAGCGCCCGTCGAGCGCCTTTTGGAAGGTGTCGCCATAGCTTTCCTTCCCATTGAGCGAGGCGTAGGCGGTGTACACCAGGCGATCTCCCGGCATGACGCCCATCTTCGAGCGCAGGCACAGGTTGTTCACCAGCGTCACCTCGCCTTCAATCAGCGCTGCGCTCAAATACGGAATCTCCTCGAGCATCCGCTTCCAGTCCATCATCGTCGCATGCAGCTGCTTTGCGGCGGTATACGACGGCATCATCATCTCCGATTCCAGCACATGCGCAATCTGCTTCTTGCGCGCCGTGTATATCTCGGCGGCGGCATCGTAGCGCTGGCTTTCGGGAATCAGGCCAAGGGCATGCGCCGCCGAATCGATAGCGAAATCGAAATCCAGCACATACAGCTTGGCATCCCAGCCGCCAAATTTTGCAAGCAGATCCCACGCCCGGGCATTGTTCGGGTCGGCATCCAACGCCTCGCGGCACAAATCGGCAACCGCCGTGGAATCGTCGGCCTCATACGCCGCCTGTGCCTTGTCCAAAAGATCGTCGACCTGCTGGGTCATGTGGAGATCGAGCCCTTCGGCCACCATATGCCTTCCTCCCGCGATTCAACGATTGCCAGTGAACGATATAGTACCGCGCATTGCGCCAGCCGGGGAACGGAAGGCGCTTTAATTGCTTGTATATATCAACCTACTACTGTATTTTCTTATACGCAATCAATTCATTTTGGCCGGTTTTTGCTCGGAACTAATACCGTACACGGATAATTATCTGCCGCTCCTATTCATCAGACGTATAATTTCCGTCATGGAACTGCAGCAGTTGGAATACTTTTGCGTGATTGCGGAATGCGAGAATCTCACGAAGGCCGCTCAGCGGCTCCATGTCTCGCAGCCTTCCCTCAGCCGCAGCCTGCACGCCCTCGAAGATGAACTTGGCACGCGGCTGTTCGACCGCGTGGGCCGCAACATCGTGCTCAACGATGCCGGCCGCATCGCGCTCGAACGCACGTTGGGCGTGCTCGATTCCACTGACACCATCAAGCGCGACATCGAGGCGTTCATCCATGACAAGAACCAGGCGGTGAACTTCTACACACCGGTGCCCATGGGCGACAACGAAAGCGTGCTCATCGGCTTCAAACGCCAATATCCCGATGTGTATCTGCGCGTGGGCTCGTACAACACCACCTATTCCGAGCGTCTGAAGATGTTCCGCCCCGACATCACGTTCTTCGCAAGCCCCATCGTGCACCGCGAACCCAACTACCTGATGCTCGGCGAAGAGGATATCGTGCTCGCCGTCTCGCACAAGAACCCGCTTTCGAAATGCGAATCGGTGGCACTGCGTGACCTCGCCAACGAACCGTTCACCAGCCTGTTGCCGGGCACGCTCTACGATATCATCGAGAGCATGTACCTCGAAGCCGGCTTCAAGCCGAACGTGGTAATCGAGGAACAGGATTTCGCGCGCAACATCGCCTATGTCGCCGAGGATTTCGGCGTGACGCTCGCGCCCGCCATCACCTGGTTCGGCAAAAAAGATCGCGGCGTGGCGAGAATTCCGCTCAACGACATCCACCGCAAGCGCTACCTCTACCTGAAGTGGCCCGAAAACACGGTGATGAACTGGGCGACCTTGCGTTTCAGGGACTACCTCATCAACCATTTCAACACCGAATACGGCTTTAACTGCTCTCTCTAACTGGCGCCGGCGCGAATGATGCGCCGATTGCATGCGCCTATTCACTAGGCGAATAACGGGCGTTGGATACCCGTATCATTCCTATGGGCGCCCATGTCATATCCTATGCACATGGACAATTATTGTTCGTCTACAGAAAGGATAGACATGGCATCCCAAGCGAAATTCATCAGCGGACACACTCACCTCATCAGCCTCATCGGCAACCCCATCCGCCACTCCAAGTCGCCGGTCACGCACAGCGTCTCGTTCGAGAAGCTGGGCGTCGATGCCGTTTACCTGGCCTTCAACATTGGCCCCGAAGACCTGCCCGACGTGCTGAACGCCATGCGCCGCATGGACGGCTGGGATGGCTCCAACGTGACCATGCCTTGCAAGCAGGCCGTTATCCAGTACCTTGACGGCCTGGGCGACGCTGCCGAGCTCATGGGCGCGGTGAACGTCATCCAGAAGACCGAGGACGGCAAGCTCATCGGCCAGAACACCGATGGCGCCGGCTTCTGGGAGAACATGCGCAAGCATGGAGTCGACCCGACGGGCAAGACCGTCACCGTCCTCGGCCCCGGCGGTGCCGGTTCGGCCATCTGGGTGCAGGGCGCCCTCGACGGCGCCGCGAAGATCCACATCTTCGCCCGCCAGGACGGCCCGTCCTACAAGCATACGCAGGAGCTTCTGCCCAACGTCATCGAGAAGACCGGCTGCGACGTGCAGCTGCACCCCTTCGAGGACGCCGAGGCCATGAAGGCCGCCATCGCCGAGAGCGACATCCTGGCCAACGCCACCCCGGTCGGCATGGGCGACGGCAGCACCGACACCCCGGTCCCGGCCGAGTTCATCAAGGAAGGCATGGTCGTCGGCGACGCCATCTACTTCCCGCTGATGACGCAACTGCTGCAGAACGCAGAAGCCAAGGGCTGCCAGGTCGTCACCGGCATCGGCATGATGAACGAGCAGGCCGCAGTTGGCGAGAAGTTCTGGTACGGCGTCGATATGCCCATCGACGAGGTTACCGCCGAGCTGAACGCCTAACTTCTTCGAGAAGCCTTTCTCCAAAAGGCCTTCCCCCACCGCAGAGGGGGAAGGCCTTTTTGCCTTTGCGCACCAATCTTCCGGGTTTCGGCGATGCCCCAGGTTCGCCGGAAAGCCCCAGGTTCGCCGGGCACGGTCGCAAGGAAGACCAGAGGGCCCAGGTTCGCCGGGCACGACAGCGAGACGCAAGGAGAGCCCCCAGATTCCCGTGAAAGCGAGGCGAAGCGTGCTTTGCACGTGAGCCGAGCTTGGAACGGGAAGATAGGGGCTCTCCTTGCGTCGCAGCGGCGATTGGTCCGACGTTCGTCAGAACGTCGGAACCATAGGTTAATCGACCTGAATGTTCAGGGGCTTCAGGCCGTTTACCACGAAACCGCCATCGACCACGAGGTTCGCGCCGTTGATGTAGCCCGCATCAGGCGACGACAGGAAGAACACGGCATTCGCGATGTCCTCGACCTCGCCCAGGTGACCCAGCGGAATGGCGCCCACACGCGACTCGTACACGCCGGGCTTCTCGTAGAACGCCTTGTTGATATCGGTGAGCAACAAGCCCGGGCACACGGAATTGCAGCGCACGTTGTTCTCGCCCCACTGAATGGCCGTCTGCTTCGTCAGCATGATGATGGCGGCCTTCGTGGCCGAATACGCACCGGTGTGCTTGCCCGGCTCCATGCCGCTCGTCGACGACATGTTCACGATGGCGCCGCCGCGCCCGAACATCTCGACGCCGAACACCTGCGTGCAGAAAAAGGTGCCGTTTACGTTGATGTCAAACGCGCGCTTCCAGTCGGCTTCGGGAATGTTCTCGAGCAGGTTCGGCTTCGGCACCACGCCGGCGTTGTTCACAAGCACATCCACACACCCGAAACGCTCGAGCACCTGGGCTTTCGCCGCCTCGACGTCGGCCTTGTCGGTGATGTTGCACTTCACCACCAGCGCGTCCTCGATCTCGCCCGCCCATTCCATGGCGGCATCGTAAAGCACGTCGAGTATGGCAACCTTATCGCCATTGGCCAGGAACCGCTTCGCGATGGCCTGCCCGATGCCGCGCGCGGCTCCGGTAATGACAACCACCCGCCCGGTGTTTTCCATTAGTGTCCTCCTTTCAGAGACGTGCCCGAACCGCATTCAGGGGAAAGGGCGCTTCGAGCACATTCAAAAAATGGGGCCAGGTTTCCCCGGCCCCATTCGGTTCGCGTACGCTTACGTAAGTAATTGCTTACGCGTTAGCCTTCTCGATCTCCTCCTTGAGGATGGTCAGCAGGCCACCGGACTGCTCGTCGATGCTCTCGTTGAGCTTCTGAACGTCGGCGTTCTCCTGGACCGCGTTGAAGAAGTCGTCACCGTACTCGATGATTTCCATGCCGGCGTCGGTCATGGTCTTGCGGGAATCCTGGTCAAGCTGGCCCAGCGT